>JBBRWP010000099.1:0-10803 GCA_038249175.1 Acetivibrionales bacterium | reverse complement strand
GTTCTGCCTCGTCACGGTTTTCAATCAGATAAACCTCCAGCTGCTGTTTCAGAAAATCGGTCATACATTCTTGAATAAAGCGGTTGTTGATGGCTTTTTTGGTCTGGTTTTCATAACTGGTCAGCGTAGAGTGTGAATTGCCAATCAGGATGAGACTGTCTTCAATATCTCCAAACGTAATTTTACTTTCATTCTTGTTGTACTTGTTTCCGGCCTTCAAATACTTATCAATTTCGTACACAAAAGCGCTTTTAACAGCCTTATCCGGTGCGCCGCCATACTCCAGCCAGCTGGAATTGTGGTAGTACTCAACCCGTTCCACTTCGTTGTTAAAAGCAAAGGCAAATTGCATGCGAACACGGTATTCCGGCTTGTCCTCCCGGTCACGGCCTTTCGCTGTTCCTTCAAAGAAACGCACACGGGTAATATTTTTATCTTCCCCAAGCTCATTCACATAGTCTACAATGCCATTCTCATAGCAGAAAACTTCCATTGTATCCGATTCTTCATCGGTCAATTCAAAGCGAAGACCGGCATTGGCCACTGCCTGCCTTTTCAGCACTTCCTGAAAATGAGAAAGCGGCAATTGAATATCCGTAAACACATCCCGGTCAGGTTTCCATGTAATTTTGGTACCGGTATTCCGGTAGCGAAACTTTATTTTTTCAAGGCCGCCAATATTTTCGCCTTTGCCAAAATGCAGGTTGTGTTTCATCCCGTCACGGTGCACCACCACATCCATCCACTCCGAACTGTATTGTGTGGCACAGGCCCCTAGACCGTTGAGTCCCAGCGCAAATTCATAATGGCCATCGTCATTGTTCTGGTATTTACCACCAGCATAAAGTTCACAAAAGACCAGTTCCCAATTGAACCGGTCTTCTTTCGTATTAAAATCTACAGGAAGACCACGGCCTTCATCTTCCACCGTGATGCTGCTGTCCTTGTGCCGGTTCACGCGGACAACTTTCCCGTAACCCTCCCGCGCTTCGTCAATGGCATTGGCCAGGATTTCAAAAAAAGAATGGGCACAGCCTTCCAAACCATCTGAACCAAATATAACCCCCGGACGCAAACGTACCCGGTCTGCGCCTTTTAAGGAAGTGATGCTCTCATTGCCGTATTCTTTCTTTTGTACTGCCATAGACTTCTCCTTTGTGATGGTTGAAGGTGCTGATATAAGAGTCTGCGCTTTTCACCAGACATTTTCGCAAAAAAGCCGCAGGCGAGAACAGTTGTCCTATACCATACGGCTCTTTGTTTAAGCAAAAAAAGTTGCGATTATGACGCAGAATCAATTTCGTTGCGTTTTTTTTTCTTAGTTGTCGGCAAGACCCTGCGACTCTCCCCATGGATCAGTTTCGGCATGCTTTTGTTTTCAATGGTTTCCTTATCCAGGATACATTTCTCAGCCGTTTCTGTGGTCGGGATGTCGAACATCACGTCCAGCATAATTTCTTCCATAATGGCCCGCAGTCCACGTGCACCGGTTTTCCGTTCCAAAGCCCTTTCTGCAATGGCATCCAAAGCGCCTTCCTGAATTTCCAGTTTCACGCCATCAAGTTCAAAGAGGCGTTCGTACTGCTTCATAATGGCGTTTTTGGGCTTGGTCAGAATGTCGATGAGGGCTGACTTGTCCAGGGAATGGAGGGGAACCACAACTGGCAAACGACCCACAAATTCCGGAATCAGTCCATATTTCACCAAATCGGTCGGATTCACATCCTTGTAGATTTCTGAACTGTCCAATTCCTTTTTACCTTCAATAACAGCACCAAAACCCATGGTCTTTTTACCAATTCGGTTTTGAATAATCTTATCCAGGCCGTCGAAAGCACCGCCGCAGATGAAGAGGATGTTGGTGGTATCAATCTGCAAAAACTCCTGATGGGGATGCTTCCGTCCGCCTTGTGGCGGCACGGAGGCAACGGTGCCCTCCAGAATTTTGAGCAGAGCCTGTTGCACACCTTCACCGCTAACATCCCTTGTGATGGAGACGTTCTCAGATTTACGGGCAATCTTATCCACTTCGTCGATATAGATAATGCCTTTTTGAGCACGGGCAATATCAAAATCGGCCGCCTGTATCAGTTTTAGCAGAATGTTTTCAACATCTTCTCCCACATAACCGGCTTCCGTCAACGACGTCGCATCGGCAATGGCAAAGGGAACATTCAAAATTTTTGCCAGGGACTGTGCCAGATAGGTTTTACCACAGCCGGTCGGTCCCATGAGCAGAATGTTACTTTTTTGCAGTTCCACATCATCTTTGTTGTTTTCTGCATGGATGCGTTTGTAATGGTTGTAAACCGACACGGCCAAAGCACGCTTCGGTCTTTCCTGACCCACCACATATTGATCCAGTATTGCCTTAATTTCAGCCGGTTTCAAAAGTTCTGCAGCCGCCACAGGGGCGGCGAACTCCTCAAAATCGTCACCGATAATGTCTGAACACAGATCCACACACTCATCACAGATATTCACACCAGGACCCGCAACAAGGCGTCGCACCTGGTCTTGTGTTTTTCCGCAAAATGAACATTTCAGTTGCTTTTTATCATCAATTCTCGCCATTTATTACCCCATGCATCCTCGTGGAGTTTACACAAACTTCCTGTAAATGCTGCGCATTTAAAGAGTCATCACCCCGGTATTCTTTTTTCCATAATTGCATCCACCAAACCATATGCCTTGGCTTCGTCCGCATCCATAAAATAGTCACGTTCCACGTCCCGCTCGATTTTCTCCAACGGCTGACCTGTTTTCTCACTGAGCATTTTATTGAGCTTGTCCTTTGTTCTTAAAATCCATTCTGCATGAATTTTGATGTCGGTTGCCTGACCGCGTGCACCGCCCAAAGGCTGATGAATCATAATTGTGCTGTTCGGCAGAGCAAAACGTTTTCCCTTGGCACCAGCAGTTAAAAGAAAAGCACCCATGGAGGCTGCCATGCCCACACAAATGGTAGAAACATCCGGCTTCACATGTTGCATTGTATCATAGATTGCCATACCGGCGGTAATGGAACCACCCGGACTGTTGATGTAAAGCTGAATATCCTTTTCCGGATCTTCTGCTTCTAAAAACAGCATTTGTGCTACCAGTAAGGATGCGGTCACGTCGTTCACCTCATCACTGAGCATGATAATGCGGTCTTTTAAAAGCCTGGAGTAAATATCGTAGGACCGTTCCCCACGGCTGGTTTGTTCAACAACAATTGGTACCAGTGACATAAAAACCTCCTGTGCAACTTTTTTAACGTCTACTCCTGCCAAACAGCCTGAAATGCCAACGCCTGTTGCTTAACTATGTTTACAGGCCATTCAGATAAAAGTCTGACCTACTCTGATATTATATTCCCACTTGAGCGTTTTTGCAAACAAAGAAATGATTTCGGTGCAATAATGCACATCCGTGCGTTATTATGCAAGATGATTTTATCATCTTGCATGGTACAGCCACCTTGGGTGGCTGTACTGCCCCCAATCAAGGTTTCACTGCCAGCCAGCGGTAACCCCGCTGGCTGCATGCAAGTTGCATTTTGCAACTTGCATATAAAAGTCGAAAATCAACTTTTTGCACTAGAATCAGCAACGCAACAGCCTTGATGCCATTGACAAACAACTTTTCAAAAAGCCTTACGCCTTTACAGAATCCACTATGATTTTAATGGCCTGTTTGATACAGGCGTTCTCTTTAACATGTTCCATGTCGTGGTCGTGCAACTGCTTCTGGATTTCTTCCAGAGGCTGACCGTACTGTTTTGCCATGTCTTCCAGTTCTGCCTGCACCATTTCTTCGCTTGCTTCAATGGCTTCTGCCTTCACAACTGCTTCAAGCAAAAGGGAAGATTTTACGTTTTCGGTTGCGTTTTCACGGAAATCATCACGCATTTGTTTTTCCTGCATGCCCATCATTTCCATGTAGCGCTTCAAGTCCATGCCCTGGTAACGCAGGTTCATGTCAAACTGGCGCAGCATAGTGTTCAGCTGGGTTTCAACCATTACATCGGGCACATCTACCGTCATATTCGCTACTGCAGCTTTGACGACGGCATCTTCAAATTTCTGTTTGCCGTTTTCGGTTGCTTTTTCCGTCAAATCCTTGCGGACACTCTCTTTGTAGGCATCCAGTGTATCGAATTCTGAAACATCCTGTGCAAATTCATCATCCAGAGCAGGCATATCCTTGAACTTGATTTCTTTAACAGTCACTTTGAACATAGCGACTTTTCCTGCCAGATCAGCACTGTGATACGTTTCCGGGAAAGTGACGTTCACTTCGGTTTCTTCATTTAGTACCACACCAATGAGTTGGTCTTCAAAGCCGGGAATAAAGCTGTTAGAACCAATGACCAGGGTATAATCGGTGCCGGTGCCGCCTGCAAAAGCAACCCCGTCAGAAAATCCTTCAAAATCGATAGACAGGGTATCACCGGCCGCAACAGGGCGGTCTTCTACGGTTACAAGGCGGGCATTGCGTTCCTGTACCCGACTCAGCTCTTTTTCAACATCTTCATCGGTAATTAGCACCGGTTCTTTTTCTATAGAAAGGCCTTTGTAATCGCCCAGTATCACTTCTGGTTTTACCGTAACGGTTGCTGTGAACACGAGGTTGATTCCGGCGCCAATGGTTACCACATCCAACTCCGGCTGGCTGACAGGGTACAGACCCAATTCTTCCACCGCTGCATCATAAGCAGGGCTGCAGGCTGTGTTAATGGCATCTTCATAAAACACGCTTTCGCCGTACATACGTTCAATGAGGTGGCGGGGAGCCTTGCCTTTTCGGAACCCTTGCACAGCATAACGGCCTTTGTTTTTGCCATAAGACTGGCTAAGTGCATCGTCAAAGACGGATGCTTCGACTTCAATGGTCAACTTCACTGCGTTTTTTTCTAACTTTTCCAATTTTGCGCTCATGTTTGCGCCTCCTAATGTACTTATTTCGGTCTATCTATCCTTGTCTGAATGAACTTTGTCCGGTAATGGCAAACCAACGCCTTGAAGGAAGTTTTTTGCGTAACCAAACACAATGATTCTAAGCCCGGAACGGGCGTGAAACCTTTTACAGAGACAAAAACCGCTTCATTATACCATGAAAGCACTGGTATTTCAAGAATAGGAATGTAGATGGAATTTTATTCCACATCTTGTGCCATTCCCCTATCATTATCCTTGAACTTTCTTGCCTTGCGCGTTTGCATTCAGCAAACGGACCAAGACGTCATATCGTCTTCGGGGTATAAAACATGCGATGCCGACTTTGTGTCACTTTCAAGCCATTGACGAAGTTATTCGACGATGTGCCATGGCACGAACTGGAGTTGGTCCGAAGCAACCAGTTTGAAATCAATGCCTTCCACCAAACCCTGCACCGCCATATATCGGCTTTTCCCATGCAAATGTCCGTAAAAACAACGGCTGACACCGTATGCCTGCATCAGAGAAATCAGCGTGGACTCCTCCCGCTTTCCATTAAACGGGGGATAATGCAAAACAACAATCAGTTCTTTTGCCTGAAACCGTTCGGCATCTTTTAAGGATCTCTCCAGGCGTTCGTATTCCCGATTGTATATTTTCTCATCTTCGGCAGAAAAGCCTTCATCTCCCGGAATCTTCCACCCGCGCGTACCGCTGATGGCAAAGGTACCCACCTGTACGGCTTCATTATGCAGGATGCGTATGTCATGGTAGTCGTTTTCAAGCAAAAAAGCATCCAACTTGCGGTGTGTGGTCCACCAGTAATCGTGGTTCCCTTTTGTCAGAATCTTACTGCCTGGCAGGGCATGCAACCAGTCAAAATCTGCCTTCACCTCTTTTAAGTCAATGGCCCATGAAAAATCTCCGGGCAATAAAACAGTGTCTTCGGGTTGCACTGTTGCTGTCCAGTTTTCCCGAAGACGCATCATGTAGTCAGACCATTCCGGTCCAAAAATGTCCATTGGCTTATCCACACCCACCGAGAGGTGCAGATCCGCAATTACAAAGAGTTTCATTGTTGTTTATTTGTCCTTTGCTGTGTCAACGCAGAGTGCGTCCAAAAAATAATACTTGTTTTTAGCACAAATTTTTGTGGTTCATTTTAATCCTGTGCCATGAAAACAATTACGGGGATCCCTGCGTTTCTACCTTGTCCTGTGCAATCAGGGCAAAACGAATAATACCTTCTGCAGCCACTTCACCCTCGACCGTTGCCTTTACCTGCACCCTGCCCATGTTGCGGCGGTAGGCTAGAAATTCTGCATTCACAGTCAGCACATCACCGGGAACAACCAGCCGGCGGAACTTCATTTGTTCTATGCCTGTAAAAAGACCCAGTTTTCCAATATTATCCTTTAATAACAGGCCAGCCGCACAGGCAACCTGTGCCATACATTCCACAATCATCACCCCGGGCATAATGGGGTTTCCGGGAAAGTGCCCTTGAAAATACGGCTCATTCAAGCTGACGTTTTTTATGCCAACTGTTTTCATTCCGGGAAGAATCTGTGGTTCATCCAACGGTGGCAGTTTCGTTAATCGATCCACCATAAAAAAAGGATAGCGGTGGGGTAAAATTTTCTGCAGTTCAACGGCGTCTAACCAGTCTTTTTTTTCAGTCTTCATGCCACCCTCCGAATGTCGTTGTCATTGATATATTCAAACTTTTGCATGGCGGAAGGTTCCTCAAGAGTGGAAACCAACCTCGACTTTTTTTGATTACTCGCTGTCTTCCTGATCCCAGTTGTGCCAGATATTGCGCACGTCGTCATGCTCTTCGAGTCTTTCAATGAGCTTCTCCAGGTTATCAACCGTTTCTGCATCAGGCAGGGAAACGGTTGTCTGCGGCACCATGGTCAACTCAGCCGTGGCAAAAGTCAAACCTTGTCCCTCCAGTGATTCGCGCACCGCCGAGAAGTCCTCTGTTGCTGTTGTAATCTCAAAATATTCATCTTCGGCTTTAAAATCTTCCGCTCCGGTTTCGAGGGCCATCATCATCACGGCATCTTCAGATGGTGCACCTTCCTTATCCACAATCATCTGCCCTTTCTGGTTAAACATAAAGGAAACGCAACCTGAGGTGCCCATATTTCCGCCATATTTGTCAAAGAAGTGACGAATATCCCCTGCCGCACGGTTGCGGTTATCGGTTAAAACATCCACAATAATCGCAACCCCGGCCGGGCCATAGCCTTCATAGGTAATTTCTTCATATTGTGTGTCATCCCCATCGCCGCCTGCCTTTTTAATACTTCTGGCAATGTTGTCACTCGGCATGTTGTTGGATTTTGCCTTGGCAATGATGTCCTTAAGCCGTGAATTGGAAACCGGATCCGGGCCGCCGGCTTTCACGGCAAGGGCAATTTCTCTGCCCAGCTTGGTAAAGACATTACCACGTTTGGCATCCGTCTTTCCCTTCTTGTGTTTGATGTTCGCCCATTTTGAATGTCCAGACATATTTTTTCTCCTTATCCTGTTTCTTTTCTATCCAATCTATCCTGGCCGCCGGAACCGTTATT
Source organism: Acetivibrionales bacterium (assembly GCA_038249175.1). Classification (GTDB taxonomy): domain Bacteria; phylum Bacillota; class Clostridia; order DSM-8532; family DSM-8532; genus JAEWSN01. The sequence goes on along the minus strand of JBBRWP010000099.1, from coordinate 3,302 downwards.
TAATAAACGGCTGTTCTGTTACAAGAGCCTATATGCTCTCTGCTTCGGACACAATCCGAATAAATTTTCCTTCCGGCGAAAATGCTGCCGGCACTTCTTTCCCATATTGAATAATGGCCTGGGCTGAAGTCAATTCTGCAATATCCCGTTCGAATTGATCCCTGCGCTCCGGTTCTAAAAACAAGGAAACGGTAACATCCACGCCGAAATCCGTGCCAGCCTGCAGATAGGCTTCTGACGCAAGATAGTGCTCAATCCGACCGTAAAGGGTATATTCCACGCAAAGTTGTGTTTTCGTACACGACTGAACTGTCATCCAGCCGGCATCGGCCACCCCGGCAGATGCTGCCTTACCATAAGAACGAATCAGACCGGATGCCCCCAGTAGAACCCCGCCAAACCAACGACTGACCACAATGATCAGGTTGGTCAATTCCTGCTTATTGATGACCTCCAATATCGGTGTACCCGCTGTTCCTGAAGGTTCACCGTCGTCACTGAAACGTCGTATGGCGGTTAATCCATCCAAAGCATAAGCATAGCAATGGTGTCCGGCCCCGGCACTGGAACTTCTTATTTTTTTCAAAAATTGCAGCGCATCGTCTTCCGCAAAAACAGGTGCAACTGATGCCACAAAGCGGGATCTTTTTTCTTCGTACAAACCATTCCCTTGTTTTTGCAAAGTGCGATAGCTGCGCATGTTACTGCCTTTCAAATGGCCAAACAACAAAAAGAGCATCTTGCAAATTGGGCAAGACACCCCAACAGTTTAACAGAGAAATAGATTTATTGCCATCCCTAACCCTTCGAGCAGGCACAAAACTTGCTGAAAATGCTGCGCATTTTCAGATTTATACCCCATACGCCCTTTTCAAGTTCGCACAAAACCTGCTGAAAATGCTGCGCATTTTCAGATTTATACCCCATGCGTCCTCGTCGTGTTCGCACAAAGCTTGCTGAAAATGCTGCGCATTTTCAGATTTCAGTCTGCGCATCATTTCCATTGTACTTCTTAAACGATTGCGCCAGCAAAACACGATCCTGGCTGTACGTAATCATTTCCAGTGCTTCGGCCACCTGATAAAAACCGGCATCCAACATTTTTTCCGGCTCACCGATAAAACATATTTCGCTCTCTGCAGACATGACATACCAGGCCACACGGTTACAGACTGGCCTTTGACGTGTCACCGAAAAAAATTCATAATAGGTTCGACCGGCACTTTCCACAATATCCGCGTGAACGCCGCCTTCTTTTAGTACACTGAGGATGGCCGTATTTTCCGGCGATGTATCGTTACGTATAACGCCTTTTGGCAATTCCCATTCCCCTTTTTCATTCTTCAATAAAAAGACTTTTTCGCCACAAAAGACGACACCACCGGCACAGTCTCTCACTTGCATAATTATAAAGCCCCTTTCAATAACCAACCGTTTGTCACAAAGTGTTTGCCCGTCGGGCGGGCAATTCCCCTGTGCCCGGCTTACTGTTTTTATTGCTTTATGAAAACCACACGGATGTTAAGCATCGAAATGTCGGCTTATGAAGTCTATAATTCCCATTTATCACCATGAACGATGGATGTTGTTTTTGCATCTCTTCGTCATTGATTCGGCGCTTTTTGTTCATTATGCCAATACGGGCATGTAGTCTTCCATCCCTATGTTATTGATTCGGTACGGGTCTCTTTTTCTTTTTTCGAAATAAAGGCAAGAAAAAAGGCACTGCCTGTGAATAATAATCATGATTACCGACATATGCCCCGGCGATCGCCTTCAGATGAAATCAACTTATATCAAAAAAACTATATGAAAGGAGGAACAAAATGAAAAAGCAACCTTACAATCTTGTTTTACCCGGGACAACCGTATTGAAACATCTATTTGATCGAAAAATTAAAATTTTTCGGTGCTTTCTTGTTTTGGCTTCGCTGGTTGATGCAACGCACCGCTTTGTTTGGACAGCGGTTGTGCCTGTAGAATCGACTGCACCTGATCATTCAGCTGCATCTTCGCGTACATCTTAATGGTTGCCCTGTCATTTTTCCTTAGCGAGGTAACCTTCCGATCCATCACATCACTTCCCTTCTTGTGGCCATCGGACGGGTCTGCAGACAACAAATACTCATTTATGCCAATAGACCGGTAAGCTGTTCATGCTATAGTGAACATCCTTAGCAAGTCTAAGTCTTTACCTGATTTTACTTTTATATACCCGTTTTTGCCGGCGTTGAATCATTTTTTTCTGTTGACCTGCGTAACATTGCGCATCTGTTTTCAAATGGCGCCTGATAAAAAAGAGGTGGTGCAGTGCACCACCTCTTTTTTATCGTCTAAATCGACTTAATTCTCTCTACATATCCGGTTCAATCAGGCCATATCCGGCACCTTTGCGTTTATACACCACGTTAATCTGTTCATCCTCTGCATTGGCAAATACAAAGAAATTGTGTCCCAGGAGGTTCATCTGTAAAACGGCTTCTTCGACCGACATTGGTTTTAACGGGAATTTTTTACTGCGAACGATCTGGAGCTCATCATCCTCTTCAACCGTTTCATCAATATCAAAATTCTCCGGAATCATAGCTTCCTGATGAATTCTCTTACCAAGCTTGGTTTTATATTTACGGATTTGTCTTTCCAATTTTTCAATGACCAAATCAATTGAGGCATACATGTCAGTGGTTGTTTCTTCTGCCCGAATAAACATCCCCTTTGCCTTGATGGTGGCTTCGAATATATTCCGACCTTTCTCAACATCGAACTTTAATGTTGCTTCCGCATCCGGCCGAAAAAATTTGTCCAGCCTGCCGACCTTTTTTTGTGCCTTTTCCATCATGGCTTCTGAAACATTGGTGTTTTTACCAGTCACAATAAATTTCATAGGTGCTACCCCCTTGTGTATTTCTGAAGAACCCGTTAAAAATTGTTTAACAAGCTGTTTTTCGGCTTCCTCTTGCTTTGTATTTACCCTTATTGCACACAAACTTAACAAACAAGATTTCCAAGGGGGCAGAATATTGTTTCATTGTTTAACTTCAATACTACTTCGTTTTGAAAACCTCAGTACTGCTTCCACTTCAAGTAAGAACAATTTCCTATACTGAATATGCCTGCGATGTGTCTTCGGGTGTTTCTGCAGCCCGTTGAAGAAAGGTTTCACTCAGGCATCACTTTCACACCAACCAGCATCCGCAGATCCACTTCAATGCTGTTGATGGCCGCTGTTTTATTGACAATGTCAAATTCCACCTGCAGCACCGCACGCTCCTGTCCTATCATATCCGCACGGCCATAGATAC
>JBBRWP010000098.1:0-10823 GCA_038249175.1 Acetivibrionales bacterium | reverse complement strand
GTCTGAAATGACTCCTTTGATGAAACAATATGTGCAAATCAAAGAAAAATACCCTGAAAACATATTGTTTTTTAGACTTGGTGATTTTTATGAAATGTTTTTTGATGATGCCATCACCGCATCTCGTGAGTTGGAGATTACACTGACGGGCAGAGATTGCGGTCAGGAAGTGCGCGCACCCATGTGCGGCGTCCCGTTTCATGCGGCCCATAATTACATTGCCCGCCTGATACAAAAAGGGTATAAAGTGGCCATCTGTGACCAGATGGAAGACCCTTCAGTGGCCAAAGGCATTGTAAAACGGGATGTGACACGGGTCATTACCCCCGGTACAGTGACAGAATTGGGCATGCTGGACGAAAAAAAGAACAACTTCCTCATGGCCGTGGTCAAAACGGGAGAAGCTTATGGTGTGGCAGTGGCCGATGTGACGACCGGTGAGTTTTACACCACGCAAGTAACGTGGGGGAATGCCTTACGTCATGTCATCGATGAAGTGGCCCGGTATCGGCCGGCAGAACTGCTGGTTCACCCTATACTACAAGAAAATAAACGCCTGACCCAACCACTTCGGGACCATTTGAACCTGCGGACAACGGCTGTATCTGCATTTGTTTCAGAAACGGAAAATATTCAAAGTTTTATTAAGCCCTTTGTGCACCAGTTTCCAAAAGGTTGGGACCTGGCACAAAATGCATCCGGTATGTTGTTGGCTTATTTGGCGGAGAATCAAAAAGAAAGCCAGAACCCCATACAGAAAGTAAGTACCTATACGCTGGAAGCGTTTATGGCCATTGACAGTGCTTCACGCCGCAATCTGGAGTTGACAGAAACCCTGCGGGATGCCAAAAAAAGGGGTTCTTTGCTTTGGGTACTGGACAAAACAGCCACTTCCATGGGTGGGCGTATGCTGAGAAAGTGGCTGGAACAGCCGCTGTTGGATACAGAAGATATTGGGCAGCGACTTGATGCTGTGGCAGAGTTGAAAGAGCGCTTTATGCTGCGAAACGAATTGATGGATATGTTACGCGGCATTTATGATTTAGAAAGGCTTGCGGGTCGCTTGTCATCGGGATTGTGTCACGCCAGGGATTTATTGGCCATTGCCGTATCGGCGGAAAAACTGCCAGCCCTGCTGCAAACAATGAGCGCTTTGGAAAGCGAGGCTCTAAAACGCCTGTATGACAGCACTGATGCTTTAGAAGCGTACAGCAGGCTAATTCTTGACAGCTTGTCTCCTGAAGCGCCCCTTGGGTTGAAAGAAGGCGGTCTGATACGGGATGGGTTTCATGAAACCGTCGATGAACTGCGCCGTGCACGAACGGAAGGGAAAGACTGGATTGCCAAAATGGAAGCAGCCGAGCGCGAACGGACAGGCATTCGCAGCTTGAAAATTCGTTTTAATGACAATTTTGGTTATTTTATTGAAATAACCAAAGCCAATGCCGCGGCTGCACCGGAAGACTACGTGCGCCGGCAAACGCTTGTAAACTGTGAACGCTTTTCCACCCCGGAATTGAAGCGGCTTGAGGACCTGATTCTGGGGGCGGAGCAACGCATTGTACAGTTGGAGTATGATTTGTTTTGTCAGGTGCGCGATGAAGCGGCCGGACACGCCGACACCATACGTCAAACCGCTGCCGCGCTGGCCGCGTTGGATGCGTTGGTCTCTCTGGCGGAAACTGCTGACCGCGAGAACTACTGTCGACCACAGCTTTCTGAGGACGGAATGATAGAAATCAAGGCCGGCAGGCATCCTGTCATAGAAAAATTGCTGACGGAAGAACGGTTTACGCCGAACGACACATTGCTGGATACCGATGAAAACCGCACCATCGTGTTGACCGGTCCGAATATGGCGGGTAAATCCACCTATATGCGGCAGGTGGCTATTATTACGCTGATGGCGCAAATGGGCAGTTTTGTACCAGCGGAGGCGGCCACTATATCCGTGGCCGATCGTATTTTTACCCGCGTAGGCGCTTCCGACGATTTGGCCAGCGGACAGAGTACTTTTATGGTGGAAATGTCAGAAATGGCCAATATTTTACAAAATGCCACACCAAAAAGCCTCCTCATCCTGGATGAGATTGGGCGGGGAACGTCCACTTATGATGGTCTGGCCATTGCCTGGGCAGTAGTGGAGGCCATCAACGACCGTGTGCGTTTGGGGGCAAGAACCCTTTTTGCGACGCACTATCATGAATTGACGGAACTGGAAAGTCGCCTGCATGGCGTCCGAAACTACTGTGTGACGGTGCGCCGTAAAGGGGAAGATATTGTTTTTCTGCACAAAATAATCCGCGGCGGTGCTGATGAAAGTTATGGGATAGAAGTGGCCCGCCTGGCTGGCATTCCGGAACCCGTGATATTGCGGGCAAGGGTGCTGCTGGATGAACTGGATGAAGCAGACATCTTGCGGCATGGCAGCAGAAAAAAAATGAGACGCCAGGTGGAAGGGCAGTTGGACCTGACAGCAACGGTGTCTTTAACAAAGGCAGAACAAGATGTGCTGACGGAACTGAGGGCCTTTGATCCAACAGCGGTGACCCCGCTGGATGCAATGAACCAGATGTATCGCTTACACCAGAAGCTAAAGTAGCAGGATGCTGCGTAGCATGAGACACTGACAGCCCCAGCAGGATAGAACTCTTGGATAATTTGAAAGCAGGCTTATCTCATGGGAAATATTATTGTGCTAGACGAAAAAACAGCCAACCAGATTGCTGCCGGCGAAGTGGTTGAAGGCCCTTCTTCTGTGGTCAAAGAAATGGTTGAAAACGCGGTGGACGCCGGCGCAACACAAGTGCAGGTAGAAATTCGCAGTGGCGGGGTTAAACTGATTCGCGTTTCGGACAACGGTTCCGGGATGGAACAGGACGATGTGACATTGGCTTTTGAGCGCCATGCGACCAGTAAAATTCGGCAGATTGATGATTTGGACAATATTGAGAGCATGGGTTTTCGCGGAGAAGCCCTGGCCAGTATTGCCTCGGTATCCCGACTGGAAATGCAGACAAAAACAGCGGATGCAGCGAATGGGACAAAGGTGGTGGTTGAAGGCAGCCAATTGATTTCTGTGGAACCGGTCGGCTGCCCGGTAGGAACCACCTTTATGGTGCGCGATCTCTTTTATAACACCCCTGCACGGTATAAATTTCTTAAAAAGGATACCACGGAAACCGCACGGGTGGCCGATGTGCTGGAGCGCTTGGCCTTGGCACACCCGAACGTGTCTTTTCAGTTGAGTGCCAATGGGGTGCAAATCCTGAGAACCCCTGGAAACGGTGACTTGACCAGTACCATCTACAGTTTGTACGGAAAAGAAACCGCAGCTGCCCTGCTGCCGCTTTCTTATACCTATGAAGGTATCACTGTGAACGGTTTTGTGGGCAAGCCCGTCATTGCCAGAGGAAACAGGGCAAGGCAAACATTTTTAATGAATCGGCGTTATATCCAAAGTCGCAGCATGACAGCCGCTCTGGATGAAGCCTATAAAACGCTCTTAATGACCAGACAGTTCGCATTTGCAGTTATCGTGCTGAATGTGCCGCCTTTTCGGGTGGATGTCAATGTCCATCCCTCAAAATTGGAGGTGCGCTTTTCTGAGGAACAAGTAGTTTTTTCAGCAGTTTACGGCGGCGTGAAAAATGCCCTGATGCAAGGCGCCATCATTTCCGGCTTTGCACCGGTGCAGTCATTGACCAAACCGGAGCGTGGCACGGCAGAAGTGATGCCGGCATATATGCTGGACACAATGTCTCAGAAGCCCATAAGTAGTGCGTCGGGCGCAGCAGCGGGAGAAGATGCGACATTGGTTGAACTTCATAACACTGGAAATCATAAGCAAAAAGTGAGTGATGCAGCGGATAATATGACGTTGAATAGCGATGCCTACATCAATCAGGTGCAAAGGAATGCGGCAAAAGATACTGCAGAGTTCTCAGCGGTGCAGGATGCTCCCTTTATCAAAGGGACACAAGAGCACGATGCGGGTAATGTGGACAAACAAGCTGCAGTGAAGGATGCTCCGGAGACTGGAACTTCCGCATGCCAACAGAATCAAGGCGAAGCACCAGGGTTACAATCTCTACCGACAGAAGGGGCACAACAAGAGGGCTTTATACCAATAAGAAATCAGAATGTATTCGAACGAACAGAGAAAACGACGGACAGCAACAAGGGTGATGCACCTGTTGACGGTAACGACACCGTGGCCTTTCATCCACAATATCATGCACCGCAAACTATTTTTGGTGAAGGAGAAGAAGTGGTCTTCGAGGCCGTGAAGCACCCCACACTGTTGCAAATGACTATTGTTGGACAGGTGTTTCGAACTTATATTGTACTGCAAGCCATGGATGAAATGATCTTGCTGGATCAGCACGCCGCGCATGAACGCATCCGCTTTGATGCATTGAAAGAAAGCCTTGCGACTGGCAAGGCAGCTTCGCAGCAATTGATGGCCCCCATCCCGTTGAACCTGTCTGCACTTGAATTTGAAATTGCAGAGAGCAGTTACGAAGATTTGAACCGTATTGGTTTTGAGGTGGAACCTTTTGGACGCAATACTGTCCTGGTACGCGCCATCCCCACAGCGTTTGAAGGAGAACTCAGTGAGGTAGACCTCATTTCTGTGGTCTGCGAAACGCCCGGTCATGAGCAGCGAAATGCAGGAGGGATGAGCGATGAACGTCTTCACAGCATTTCCTGCAAAGGTGCTGTCAAAGCCCATCAGGATATGGGAAATCTGGAGATTCAGGCACTCTTGGAGCAGCTGTCACGATTAGGGAATCCCTATACCTGCGTGCATGGACGCCCTGTATTCATCCGTTTCCCGAAAACGGAGATTGAGAAACGGTTCAAACGGATTGTGTAGGGAAACCAGAACATCCAGTCAATTGATCCGTTAAAGAGAGGTCGCAATGCCACACAACAAAACCGTTCTTGTCATTACGGGGCCCACTGCTTCTGGAAAAACGTCGCTTGCTGTTGCCGCGGCCTTGCATTTTGGCGGGGAGATTATTTCAGCGGATTCGATGCAAATCTACCGCCATATGGATATTGGTACCGCAAAACCGACAGTGGAAGAACAGCAGGGCGTGCCCCACCATTTCTTGGATATTGTAAACCCGGATGAATCCTTCAGTGTGGTGGATTGGCAGACACAAGCCAAACAAAAGATAGAAAATTTGCTGTTGCAAGGGATTTTACCCATTGTTGCCGGGGGAACCGGTCTCTATATTAACAGTCTGGTCAAAAACATTGCTTTTTCGGAAGCTGCGGCGAATACCACCTATCGTAAAGAAATGGAAGCCCTTGCAGAAAAAGAAGGAAAAGAAGCTGTTTATTCCCTTTTGCAGGAAGTTGACCCGGATGCAGCGGCCGGGATTCATCTGAACAATCTGGTCCGTGTCATTCGGGCATTAGAAATTTTCCACTGTACCGGCGAAGTGCAGGCGGTTCACCACAAGCGGTCCATGCATACCCCTTCGCCCTGGCGATTCGTGCTGCTCGGCTTGATGCCGGAGCGGACGCTTTTGTACCAACACATTGATGCCCGGGTGGAAAAAATGATGGCAGACGGTTTGGTAAATGAAGTGAAGGAACTGCTAAGCGCCGGGTACACAGCGGATTTGCAGGCAATGCAGGGCATCGGATATAAAGAGATTGTCCCGTTTTTGCAAGGTCTTCATTCTTTTGAGAGTACGGTTGCAACCATAGCGCAAAACTCACGGAATTATGCCAAACGACAACTGACCTGGTTTTCTAAACTTGCAGATGTACAATGGCTGAACCCACAGGAACAAAGTCTTGACCAACAATTACATACAATTAAGGGAGCACTGAAGGAAGAGGCTTGAAGAACGTAAAAACGGCGGTAAACGTTTTTTATATGGGGATTGCACAATTGCAAGGGGATTTCTATAAGGATGGAACGTTTCCTGGTATATTTTTGACTTCTGTTTATCACTACAAACGTGAGTTTGAATGATTTATTTTTATGATCCTTTATTTATGCGGACTTACAACAAGTCAGAATCCTCAAAAATGATGCTAGACTTGGCGTAAATATCGAAGTCACGCTGTAGTGTTATGCATTTTTCGCATTAATTTTTGTAAAGTCGCGGGTTCTGTTGGGCTTCTTCACTTTATTATGCGCATTATGGAATAAATTATGAAAATAAAATGCTGCGGTGGGATGAAAAAGAATGGTGTTTATCGTTTATAAAGCAAAGGCTTGTAAAATCGAAAGAATTTGGATAAAATAGGGCTTGGAAGCCGGTTGGTTCATCAACAATGGAACATGCCCTGTTGAAGCAATGCGGGTGTGATATTGGAGAAGTCTTCAATATTGAAACCACGCTATATCATCGCTGAAACATGTGGTGAAAACATAACGTTTTTGCAACTTGATACTGGCGAATTCAGTTTATTTTATTTTATTTGGAGGTAGCGACATGAACAAGAACATCAATCTACAAGACGTTTTTCTAAACCAGGTACGCCGTGACCGTATGCCGGTGACCATTTTCCTTACCAATGGCTTTCAATTGCGGGGCATGGTCAAAGGATTCGACAATTTTACGGTTGTTTTGGATACGGAAGGTAAGCAGCAATTGGTATACAAACATGCCATATCAACGGTTTCACCACTAAAACCAGTGAATATTATCTTTAACGATACGGCGGCCGTGAAGGATGACGAAGTGGAATAACCACGAAAAAGATACTTGGGCTGCATTACGTTTTACAGATTGTACCGGAAGCCCTTGAAGGGCTTCAATCAAAACGCACAATTAGAAAAAGAGTATAAAAATGGTTCCTGTTCGATGGTGCAGTCAAGCGCACGGATGAACGGGAACCATTTTTTGTATGATTCTACGACCGGTAGGATAGCGTATCTGCCCATTCAGGATAGCGGTTCCTTATGTTGAAACCTGTATTCGTTTCTGTAAAGCCTAGACATTCCGATATGAGGGGCATTCTGCGACACATGAATGCAGAGGCTTGACCAGTGAAGTTTAAACATTAAATCGGAACAGTGTAATGTCGCCATCTTTCATCACATACTCTTTTCCTTCGGAACGGACCAATCCCTGATCTCTGGCGGCGGCATACGTGCCGCAGCGCATCAAATCGTTGTATGCCACAATTTCCGCACGAATAAAGCCGCGTTCGAAGTCTGTGTGTATTTTTCCGGCAGCCTGCGGGGCTTTGGTGCCTTTCTGTATGGTCCAGGCACGTACTTCCGGTTCGCCGGCGGTCAGGTAGCTGATCAGTCCCAATAAGCTGTAGCTTGCTTTGACAAGCTGGTGCAGACCGGATTCTTTCAGCCCGAGTTCCTGCAAAAAGACCAGGCGATCCTCTTCCTCCAGTTGGGAGATTTCTTCTTCTACCCTTGCGCAAATGACAATAACTTCCGCTTTTTCTTCCTTTGCGGCTTCTCGAACGCGCAGCACATGCGGATTGCTTTCGATATCAGCCAGGTTGTCTTCCGATACGTTGGCACAATACAGCAGCGGCTTTGAAGTGAGGAGGAAAAGACCGTCTACGATCTCTTTTTCTTCTGCCGTAAGGGACATGGACCGAACCAGTCGGCCACTATCCAGTGTTTCTTTGATTTTTTCCTGCAATTCCAATTCAGCAGCAAATTTTTTATCGCCACCTTTCATGGATTTGCGTGTGCGGTCTATTCTTTTTTCAATGGCATCCATATCCGAGAAAATCAATTCCATATGAATGGTTTCGATGTCACGCATTGGGTCGACGGAGCCTTCCACATGAACAATATTGCCGTCTTCAAAGCACCGCACCACGTGGACAATGGCATCGACTTCACGGATATGGGCAAGGAATTTATTGCCAAGACCTTCGCCTTTGCTGGCACCGCGAACGAGTCCGGCGATGTCCACGAACTCAATGGCTGTGGGTGTTATTTTTTTCGGTTTGTACATGACAGCCAAAGCATCCAAACGTTCATCCGGTACCGCTACAATACCAATGTTGGGGTCTATGGTGCAAAAAGGATAGTTCGCGCTCTCTGCGCCGGCCTTTGTAATGGCGTTGAATAAGGTGCTTTTACCAACATTCGGCAAGCCGACAATTCCAAGTTTCATGTTTTTTCCTTTCGGTTTCCGCCCGTTCTGTTTTACTGTGAGACAGAGGGTTCAGGGATTTCAAAATGGCATTACACCGTTTATAACCCTTGCAATGTCTTTTGATAATTAGGCTGGAATTGATAATCAATCATAGTATAAACGATGAATGGCTTTTTGTTAAGGCTTTCACACGAAAGCTTTTTTGATAGAAGTTCGCAGGTATTTGTATGTTGTTTCCTACGGCACCCTCGTGTTTTTTATCTTTTAAGAAATGAATCTAAATGTCGGGAGGGGATTTAGGAATTTCTCAGCTTATGTTATAATGAACCGTATTTTATTTTTATTTTGTTATCATTATGAAAGAAATGACCTTAACGGACAATTGATAATAAGATTTATGATTCTACCGTAAGAACCCGAAAATGCTCCAATTTGATGCCAAATCGCGGCGTTAGAGGCAGTACAATGCTCCGCATTGTACTGGTAGACCGCGATATTGGCCTGAAATCGGCCATTTTCAATCAATTTCAGCCCCTCCGGAGCCGAAATTGGGGTTTTTACACCAGAATCATTTATGTATTATTTTTTATTGTATCGTTGTGGGAAAATGACTTAAAGGAACAATTATTATATGATTGTACCCCAGAAAGTCGTTTCGCGATTTTTCCTGCAAGTATTCTTGTGGGGAATTGCAACAAAGTTGCAATCCGGGACAAATAAACACGATTGTCCAGCATTCTGCGAATGCTGGTGCAAGTTATCGGACGATAACTTGCACCAAAAAGTCACTAAGTGACTTTTTGGGATGTAATCATTATATTCAAAGGTACTTATTTTTAATTGAAAGCAGGTCATAATGGACCAGGAAAAACTACGTCTTCAAAAATATATGGCCCTTTGTGGTGTTGCATCCCGTCGGAATGCCGAGATTATCATCCGTTCCGGTCGTGTAGCCGTGAATGGAGAAGTGGTTCGCACTATGGGTATTTTGCTGGATGCGTCTTCAGAAGTGACGGTTGACGGCATAAAAATTGTTCCCGAAGAAACCAAACAGTATGTTCTGCTGCATAAACCCAGTGGGGTTGTCTGTACCGTGAAGGATCCGGAAGGCCGACCGACGGTGATGGACTTGCTGGGGGAGATGAAGGAACGTGTTTACCCGGTGGGTCGCTTGGATTATGATTCATCCGGCATTTTATTGCTTACGAATGATGGCGATTTGGCACATCAACTGACCCATCCACGCCATGAAGTGTCGAAATGCTATATCGCGTTGGTGGAAGGTACACCTTCCGGTCATACCCTGAACGAATTGCGTCGGGGTGTTCTACTGGATGGTCGCAAGACAGCCCCGGCAGAGGTTTGGTGTACTGCTTTACCGGATGGTCGGTCGGAGTTGGAATTTGTTATTCATGAGGGCCGTAACCGTCAGGTGCGCCGCATGTGCGAGGCGGTGGGGCATGTCGTCGTTGCATTGAAACGTATTGCAATTGGCCAGCTCTCATTGGAAGATTTACCGGAGGGTGAGTGGCGTATCGCTACAGAAGAAGACATCAAGAAGATGACTGGTGATAAGACAACAATTTAATAATGCGAGGTTTATGGATCTTCAAAGCATTCTTAACACAAAGAAACAGCACAATTTTTAGACAACAGGAGAAAAAGCATGCAGTTGCCAACCTATAAAAAAGGCGAAGTGAAACGCCTCATCTTCTATGCAAAGGACGTTTTTAAGTTTTATGATGTCGGCGTGCCATATCTGGTGCAGGTCTTATTCCTTCTGATGCTTGGCATTCTTTTTGTGGCCTACCTTTTTGCATTACCTTATGCAGAGGAACTCAATAAAATTTCGAACATTGTCATGACAAAAGTCACTGAAACAAGTACGGTTGCCTCGGGCAACATCAATATTCGCGAACTGGTAACCCCGGAAATGACGGGCAGAATTGTGACGGCTTTTACCGGGTACCTTGCCCTGATGGTGGGAGCAAAAGCAATTGTAACATTTTTGTCTCTTTTCTACGCCTGTGTCTGGCATTTGAAAAGAGTAACACCTGGTATGCCATTTTCTTATATTACCAGAGGTTTTCTTAAGCGCATCCTTCCTTTGGTTGCCGTGAACCTTATCTTTTATGGCGCCATTGTTTTGCTCGGTGTGGTTCTGTCCATTCTCTTATCTCTATTGGGGCTTATTGTGCCATCTTTCGCCATCCTTTTGGCCAGTGCGGTGCCGGTGTTGTACTTTGTGGCAAACGCCTTATTTGTTTATCGTGATTTATCAGTTTTGGTCGGCGGCACCCGCCCCACAAAAACCCTGCGCATTGTTTGGAACTTGGTGGGAAAAAATCGCCGCCAGGTCATTGGCAACATGATTACCATGTATATTCTTGGCTTGTTTGTTTCTGTGTTGTCGGCCGGTTTTAGCGGTCAGGCGCTCCTGGCTATATTTGCTTCTGTTTTTGCAGAGGTGGTTCTGCTTCTGGTGCAACAACGGCTGGTTGTACGCATGTATGAAGATACCAAGGGCATGACAGTACCGGAAACCATCAAAAAGGAAGACAATGCTCTCTGATGGTTTTATCACAAAGGCGGGAAAAAGATCTGTGTTGTTCTGGCGTAAAACGAGGATGCCATTGCCAAGAAGATAGCATGTGCCTTACAATAACATTGCCTGAAAAGAAAAACATGCCATGTGAGGCAGTGAACTGAAATGAATAACAT
>JBBRWP010000097.1:0-10837 GCA_038249175.1 Acetivibrionales bacterium | reverse complement strand
TTGCCAGTTTTGCAGAATGCAGCTGCGAAATCATGAGTGCCAGTGTAACGGTCACAAACATACCCAACACAATAAACACCGCATTGTAGGCGAGGGTGTTCCGAAACATGATGGCTGCATCCGGCGTTGCAAAGAGAAACTTGAAATTGTCAATGCCCACCCATTTGCTCTTTAGCAGACTGTTTACAAAAGTGGAGCCAGGGATATACTTGAATTTTTTGAAGGCGATAATAACACCAAACATGGGTAAATAGGCAAAAACCAGATACCAAATGGTGGTCGGTAGCGCCAACAGTGTCAATTCGATGTCATCCCCATTTAGCCGGTTCTTCTTTTTTTTCAAACAGCACACTCCTTTGATATACTCAATACGATGATGTCTGTTTTGGTATCCGTAACGAAATGTTCAATTGTCACAATGATGTTAAACTTGCTGTTGTTTTTTTGTGCAATACAGATACACATTGAATGTTATCTTCGACCTGAATATATCATACAAATATTACTAGCGTCAATAGAATATATCTTTAATTTTGAAACTTCTGTGTTTTTTTGGCTGAACATCCATCGACACTTCAATTGCGGGTAGATTAACATGAATTTTTTTACCGACAGACAAGAATACCCGTCTATAAGAAAATTCATATTGATGATGACGGTATACAAAAAGAGGAAAGACTAAGCGGTAGAATACCGTTTTATCTTTCCTTCTTTTTTGCCATAAAAATAACCCTTATGGACGCATAGCAAATCTTCACTGAAAATAACAAACCTGCCAGGATTTTTCTTTCCCCTTAGAAGCCCTTTAGTGAATAGAGCTTACCCACTTCCGGCCGATTAAATACCCTTCTTTTTTTGCAACTGTTTGTGGAAATACATTTGATTGTCAGCCTCTTTCAGTATTTTTTGAAAATCCAATGGTTCATTTTTGGTAAAAACACCGGTTCCATAAGCCACCGTCGGTAAACAACTATCGTTTTGACGCTCTTTTCCCAGATTGTCTGTCATGCACTTCAGTTGATGTTCCAATTTCTCCCGATTTGCATCCCTGCGGATTACACAAAACTCATCGCCGCCAATGCGGTAGCAACTACAGTGACTGTCAAAAGAATTTTTGATAATCGCTGCCACTTCTTTTAAAACGGTATCGCCATAGTCGTGCCCATACGTATCATTAATTTCTTTGAAATGGTTGATATCCATGACAATGACAGAAAACAGCTTTTTGCCTGTAAATTTTTGACTTGCTTTTTCAAAAGCTGCCCGATTGAACAGCCCGGTAAGAACGTCAAAGCTGCCTTCAAATGCGGACAGGATAATATAAACAAGAAAGAGGGACAGCGTTACACAATGCCACGATGTGTATACTTTTGGCATGAAAAGTTGAACGCACGTGCCAGTCACCGTAAAAAAAGAAAGGCCGACTATTTTCCATTTAATCGGATAGAGATGCTTTTGGCCTGTATACCATATGACCATCGCAAAAAACAAAATATTGATTATATATACAGCCACAAAAACAAAAAAGAACTTTCCTCTTTCGTAATGATTGTTTTTGTCAACAAAAAACAGGAATCCAAACAGGGGTGATAAAAAAGAGGCTACGGCATTGAGGACGGTTGGCAGTAACAAAAGTTTATGTGTTTTCAGTATCTTTGTATCAAAAATAGTGATGAGGATGATTGGAATTAACGGTGCAAGTGCAAAGCCAAGCGCATTGCAAAAGAGATGGAAACTGCGAAACCTGGCATCGCTCCCATTGACAAGGTTTGTCCCCATTTCAGAAAGAATCACAAGAATGGTCATGATGATTCCATATGAAAAGGCTCTTTTACGATGATTACCCAACAAATGATCGTTATGCAATAAAACGAACAAAAAAAGGAGGGCAATTATATCCATTGTATAGCTTGCAACATGTGTTTGTGTCATAAGAAAAGTCCTTTCGCAAGCGACAGCATTTTTGCAGCCTGTGTGCCTATAGTTATAATCGGTTATCCGGAACAAGTCAATCGATAGACATTCCTAGAAATGCGAACTATTGACAAATAACGCGTTTGATTTAACCACAAATGATTGACACGCCCTATGTTAAGGTATACTCTGTCTCTAACAAAAAAGATGCGAATCGAACACTTGACGGTTTATACATAAATGCGTTATTCACATAACACTTAAGTTATTGGAATAAATAAAACAAATGAAGAGGAGAATTTTCATGTTAAAACAAAATGTTGACTTTGCGATTTATAAGAAAAACACACCGACAAAAGATGGATTTTTTGGTACTTACGGGGGTGCATTCATTCCACCCCAGCTCGTATCCGAATTTGAAAAAATATCCGAAGCCTATCAAACAATATGCAAGAGTTCAAAATTCATCAGTGAACTCAGAAGAATCCGCAAAGAATTTCAAGGACGTCCAACCCCCACTTATCACTGCGAAAGATTGTCCAACCATCTTGGAAAATGTCAAATCTACTTAAAAAGAGAAGATTTGAACCATACCGGTGCACATAAGCTGAACCATTGCATGGGAGAAGCCTTGCTTGCAAATTATCTGGGCAAAAAGAAGGTTATTGCAGAAACCGGTGCCGGGCAGCATGGTGTTGCCCTGGCCACAGCCGCAGCTTTCTTCGGACTGGAATGCGACATTTATATGGGCGACGTTGATATTGCAAAACAAGCACCCAATGTTTCCAGGATGAAACTCCTGGGTGCAAAGGTTATACCGGTTTCTCATGGTCTTAAGACACTGAAAGAAGCTGTGGATGCCGCTTTTGAAGCCTATATGGGCGAGTTTGAGGAATCCATGTATTGTATTGGTTCTGTTGTGGGTCCGCACCCCTTCCCCATGATGGTCAGGGATTTCCAGGCCATTGTTGGCGTAGAGGCCAGAGAGCAGTTCCTGGAAATGACAGGCGAACTGCCTGATGCCGTTGTAGCTTGTGTTGGCGGTGGCTCAAATGCGGCTGGCATCATGTCCGCATTCCTCAATGACCCCGTTGCACTCTACGGCGTCGAACCCATGGGCATTGGCACAAAAATCGGGGAACATGCCGCCAGTCTGACTTATGGCAGCGAAGGCATCATGCATGGTTTCAATTCCATTATGCTGCAAAACGAAAAAGGTGAACCGGACCCGGTATATTCTGTCGCCAGCGGTTTAGATTATCCTTCCGTGGGACCAGAGCATGCCTACCTCAGAGATTTGGGCAGGGTAACTTATAAGTCAGCAAGCGATGATGAAGCCATTGATGCATTTTTCCTCTTGTCAAGGCTGGAAGGGATTATCCCGGCTTTGGAAAGCGCCCATGCGGTTGCTTACGCTATGAAGCTCGCGAAAGAAATGGATACCGGCTCCATTCTGGTCAATTGCTCCGGTCGTGGTGATAAAGATTTGGATTTTGTGTTGGAGCATTATGGTGACCGTTTAGGAAAATAGATTGCTCGGCATTGTGTAAGGCGCATGCATGGTTTTCACCTTGCGTGCGCCTTTTCTTTTTGGAGTTCTTGCACCAGAATCAGCAATGAATGATTGCAGATTGTTATCCAAAGAGTTTTGCTGCTATAGCCATATTTTCTATGACAGGAACGCCAAATGGACATTTTGTTTCACATGATCCACATTGGATACAGGCATCCCCACCATTGGCCAACCCATGATAATGCGAAAGCACAGATGGTGGTATATTATTCTCATCGAGCTTCGCGATATCTAAGTATTTGTGCACCATTGCAATATCAATGTCGGATGGGCAAGGCAGGCAATGGTTGCAATAGACGCATTTCCCGGTAAAAACTGTGTCTAATTCGTCTATAAATGGCGCATAGTCCTTTTCGCTGTCACTCGCTTCCAGGTATTTTAAGCCGTCAAGAACCTGCGCACCGCTCTGGCAACCCAATAGTGTTGAATAGACAGCCGGTCTACTGAGGGCATAATGGACACACTGACTCACCGTCATGGGTTTAGAAAAAGGCGTATGCTCTGGAGAAATGAGCTTTCCGGCACCCAATGCCTTCATCACGCTAATCCCGACTTCTTTTTGTTCACACAAGGCATAAAGCGCAGCCCTTTCAGGATCCATCTTGTTTAAAACGTCTTCCTTCCAATTCTTCTCCAACGAGTTAAAAACATCTCCTGAAGCGGGGGTTAGATCGAACGCCAAATTAATACTAAACATCATAAATTCAGGAATGCCAGTTTGTACCGCTTGCATAGCAATGTCTGTTTTATGCGAACTGAATCCGATATGCTGGATATCGCCTTTTTGTTTTAACTGCAATGCATAATCGGCTATCCCCCCATGAAACACTTTATCAAAGTCCTCCTGAGAGTCAATAAAGAAGAGCATCCCGAAATCGATATGCCCGTAAATGCGCAGGCAGTCTTCAAAGTACTGCTTCACGGTCGGCAAATCGCGGCTGATATCATATTGTTGATTGACATCGGTAGAACCAATCGCACCCTGAATATAAACATCTTTTCTTCTGTTCCCTAAGGCTTTTGCAATATTTTCCCGCACTTCTTTGCCAGGCATAAAGATGTCCATATAATTGATGCCATGATCTAAAGCTGTGTGTATTGTCTCCCTGATCTGTTCATATGGTTTTTTGTCCAGGTGTTCACAGCCCAAACCAACAATGCTGGCTTTTTTTCCTGTCTTTCCAATTTCGCGATACAACATAACAAATTCCCTCCATTTGAATAAAAATGTTTACGAATTCAACCGTGATTCTAATGCAATAACGCTACTTTTGTTAAATGAAAACACCACGATTTATTTTTGAGTATACTACACAGTGCGTCAACGGACAAACTCCCTTTTAGAGATATATTGTGTTTTCATCATCATTTTATCATTCCAAACATGTCTATACAATCTATAATCCGCTGTTTTCAAACCTTTTCGGAACTTTCACCCGACCTGAAACAACCAATTCATGTAAATTTTTATTGCTAAAAATTTTGCGATACGATACTATATTGAAATATTCATTCGTGTATGATTCTAGTGTAATAACTCGAAAACGATTCAATTTTGATGCCAAAAGTACGGCGCACTTACCGCATTTTGGCCTGAAATTGGTCATTTTCACTCAATTTCAGTCCCTTCGGGTCAGAAATCGGAGTTCTTACATTAGAATTGGGTATGCATCCCGTGCAATTAATCGAACCGGCGAGGGGGCATTTGCATGTTCATCAATATCAAAAAGGATTTTTTGTTGGGCGCAGCCACTGCGGCCACACAGATTGAAGGCGGCGAATGCGGGCACAATTGGAATGATTGGTTTCATCAAGGCAAGATCAAAGACGGCGCCAATCCGGCACGTGCCAATGAACATTATAACCGCTGGCGTGAAGACATCGATTTGATGTCAAAAATGGATCTGAAGGTCTATCGTTTCGGCATTGAATGGGCACGACTTTGTCCAACGCCGGATCAAGTGGATCAGGAGGTCATTGCCCACTACAGGCAAGAGATACAGTATATCCAGAAAAAAGGGATTCTGCCGCTGCTCACCATTCATCACTTTACCAATCCGATGTGGTTTGAGAATGTCGGTGGTTTTGCAAATGTTGAGAATATCAAATATTACATGAACCTTGTCGCTCTTGTTGTCAGATCCTTTGGGGATCTGATTTCCGAATACATCACGATCAACGAACCCAACGTCTATGCCACCAGTTCTTTCTATTTCGGAGACTGGCCACCAGGAGATCGATCCTTGAAAAAGGCGCTGGTAGTTATGTCCAACCTGTCAGTATGCCATATACGTGCGTATAAAATGATACATCAACTGCGAAGTGACATGGGTTACAAGGACACAAAGGTCAGCTTTGCAAACCATATGCGCGTATTTGAACCAGCCAACCGGTTCAATCCATGGCACAGATTTTGCACAGTCCTGATAAGGCAAATCTTTCAGGATGCTGTCTCGAAAGCCATGACCCTGGGCAAATTTGAGTGGCCGCTCAAAAAGACAGCCCCGGTTGAACGCGGGGAATACTGTGATTTTATTGCCATCAATTATTACAGCCGTACTGCGGTTTCCGGCTTCAAGGATGGTGTTAAAAAAGGGGTAAAAAAAAACGATTTGGACTGGGAAATCTATCCGGATGGCATCATACAGGTTACAGAACAGCTCTATCAACTGTTAAAGCGTCCCATATACATTACAGAAAACGGGACTTGTGACAATGAGGATACTTTCCGATGCCGTTACCTCTACGATCACTTGAAGGTCATCAGCGAATCCAATTTACCCATCGAGCGCTATTATCACTGGTGCTTTTGTGACAATTTTGAATGGATTGAGGGCGAGCAGGCAAGGTTTGGTCTGGTACATATAAACTATGAAACACAGAAGCGTACAATCAAGCATTCCGGCTCATTTTACAGTGAGGTCATCCATGCAAGTGGCGTAAGCGAAGAACTATATGAAAAGTATGTGAAGAATCAAATATACCACGATTAGGATGATGATGAATGCCATTCACTATGAAACTTGTTTCCTCATTTAACGGATATGTACGATGCATTCTCATGTCAAATAGTAACAGTTTGCGACATGAAAACGATGCTATAATCATGAATATAAATGATTTCTACAATACAAAATATACGTAAATCGGCAACTGCCCGTGGTGTGGAGTAAGAAGTAATGATCTCTGAAAAAAATGGCGTTTTTAAACTGGATACAGCGCATACGACTTACCTTTTTCGTATAAGCAGGTTTGGGCATCTGGAGCATATCTACTATGGTGCAGGACTCGATGACACGCGCTTTGATCTACCCGCTTTTGCAGCCGTTCTGGCACAAAAAAGGACCATTGCTGTGGGCAGCAGTGTTCTCTACGATAGCTCGGACAATCTCTATTGTCTGGATCAAATCCCTTTAGAATGGTCTGACAATGGCCGGGGCGACTACCGTCAAAGTCCCAGTGAACTGCGGATGCCGGATGGTTCATATGTCAGCGATTTTGTCTACGTATCTCATACCATTACAGAAGGTGCAAACCCCATGAAAACCCTGCCCTCTGCCTATGACGGAGACCAAACGCTTTGCATCACGATGCGGGACACCACTTGCGATGTGTCTCACGTGCTGGTTTATGCAATTTTTGAACAGACGGATGTTCTCACTCGCAGGGCTGTATTGATGAATCAAAGTGACGAGCCTTTGGTCATTCGTCGCTTGATGAGTATGATGCTTGACTTGCCCGATACGGGCTTTCGCATGCTGACATTGGACGGTGCCTGGATTAAGGAAGCCCATTTGCACGAAAAACCCTTGACTCCTGGCATCACCATCAATTCTTCCACAACAGGTTCCAGCAGCAACCGGCACAACCCTGGGTTCATGCTCGCTGCATCGGATGCCACAGAAGCTACCGGACACGTCTATGGCTTCAACCTGGTTTACAGCGGCAACCATTATGGTACTGTTGAAAAGACCAGTTTTGAAAGTCTCCGTGTATCCATCGGCATCAACCCGCACTGTTTTGAATGGCATCTTGCCAAAGGGGAATCCTTTGAAACGCCTGAGGCGGTTCTCACTTTTTCTGCTTGCGGGCTTAGCGGCATGAGTCAGCAACTGCACCGTTTCGTCAATAACCACATCGTGCGTGGCTCGTGGAAAAATCGTGAACGACCCGTTTTAATCAATAACTGGGAAGCACACTTTTTTGATTTTGATCAGGGTAAACTACTCAATCTGGCCAAAGATGCAAAAAAACTTGGAATAGAGCTTCTCGTGCTGGACGATGGCTGGTTTGGAGAAAGAAACAGCGATAAAGCCGGACTTGGAGATTATACCATCAATCCAAAAAAATTCCCACAAGGTCTGGCTGCCTTTGCAGAGAAAATCCGTGCGCTCGGTTTGGATTTCGGCCTATGGTTTGAACCGGAAATGGTCAACCCGGACAGCGAACTTTACAGGACACATCCCGAATATGCTCTCACGCATCCAAAGAAGAAAGCTGTCTTGGGAAGAAACCAGCTGGTACTTGACCTCTGTCAAAAAGATGTCCGGGACTATATTGTCAAACAGATGGGTGCCATCCTGGATGACGCAAAAGTCAGCTATGTGAAATGGGACATGAATCGGCATATTGCAGAAGGTTATTCCACAGCCATCCAACATCAAGGCGAGTTTTATCATCGGTATATTCTTGGTCTATATGACATACTGTCGCGCATCTTTGAACTACGGCCTGAAATACTACTTGAAAGCTGTTCCAGCGGCGGCAACCGTTTCGATTTGGGCATGCTCTGTTACAGCCCGCAAATTTGGTGTTCCGACAATACCGATCCGGTAGAGCGTCTGAAGATTCAAGCAGGTCTTTCAACGATGTATCCGCTTTCGGCAATGGGTGCCCACGTATCTGACATCCCCCATCAGCAGACGCTGCGCAGGACACCACTTTCAACACGGTTTCATGTTGCCTGTTTTGGCTGTCTGGGCTATGAGCTGGATCTAAAATATCTTTCCTCTGAAGAAAAAAAGGACATTGCCGATCAGATTGCTTTCTACAAACAGTACCGTGGTCTGTTCCAATTTGGTTCATTCTCAAGAATCCATACAGACAAAACGGACAAAACACGCTGGCAATGTGTCAGCAAAGATAGGACGATCGCCTTGAGCGGGTTTTTTCAGGGGCTTGTGCCCGCCGCTGCGGGTGAAGATTGTTTGTATGTTAGTGGCCTTTCGGCGGGGATGTACTATGTCAAGAACCGCCTGCAACGCATGTACCTGGAACGCTTCGGGGGACTGATGAAACACATTTTACCGGTATCCCTCAACCCCAATGGAATTGTGTTGCGAACAGCAAACCGTTACTATACAATGACTGACTGTATGCAGCAATACACCTGTACAGACGCCATGCTTTCTGCAGGCATCCCGCTCCGCAGTCAGTACTCCGGAACTGGGTATAAAGATACAGTTCGCATGTTGGGCGACTTCGGTTCAGAGATATATATAATAACAAAATTGGAGGCGGAAGGTTTATCGACAGACAAAAGGCAAATCAACTTTGAGTACAGCCCTGAAGATGTCCCTGCAAACAACTCTGAAGATGATTTTGAAGATGGCCCCGTAGACGACTTTAACGATAGTTTTGTAGATAAGTCTAAAGACAGTCCCGACAAACCTGAAGGCAATCCAGAAGATAATCTGGATAACCCTGAAAACATCACCGAATCTAGCCTTGGAGACAGCCCGGAAAACAAAAGGGAGGAACAAAATGTATGAATAAGCTTCAAAAACGCAATCGCTACTTCTTCGGACTTGGTACCGTCGGTCGGGATATGCTCTATACCATCGTCAGTATGTATCTACTGTTTTACTTGACAGAAATCCTGAATCTGCCAGACAGCACCATGTGGTATATGACAGGTGCCCTGACCATTTTGCGGATATTTGATGCCCTCAATGACCCCATCATGGGCATCCTGGTGGATAATACCCGTTCACGATTTGGCAAATTCAAACCCTGGATTGCGATTGGCGGCGTTATTGGTGGCATATTAACCATCCTCATGTTTTCAGACCTTGGCTTTACAGGTGTGGGTTATGTCGTTTCCTTTGTCTTCATTTATCTGGCATGGGATCTGACCTACGGCGCAAATGACATCGCTTACTGGTCTATGCTCCCCTCACTGTCCTTTGATCAAAAGGAACGGGAAAGAATTGGTTCCTTTGCCCGTATCTGCGCCAATATTGGCATGTACATTATGATCGTGGGCATACTACCCATCACAAATGCACTGGGCGGCGACAAGAAAGCCTGGTTTACCCTGGCCGCCGCTATCGTTTTGATTACATGGGCTTTCTTGTGTTTCACGCTCTTTGGCGTCAAAGAGAATCGCACCTATGCAGAAAAACAAGAAAACACGTCACTCAAAGAACTGTTTGGTGTCATCTTCAAAAACGATCAACTTTTATACACAGCCCTTGCAATGATGCTTTTCATGGTCGGATACAGCACAACCACCAGCTTTGGGATATATTTTTTCAAATATGCTTTCAAAAATGAAGGGATGTATTCGGTCTTCGCCGGTGTCCTGGGCATATCACAACTTTCGGCGCTCATTGCTTTTCCACTGTTCTCAAAAAAATACAACCGTAAACAACTCTACACCTTTGCAACCCTATTGGTCATCATTGGTTATATCATCTTTTTTGTCTCGCCTATGAATATCATCCCGATTGCGCTGGCGGGTGTCCTCATTTTTATCGGACAAGCCTTTATTCAACTGCTCATGCTGATGTTCCTGGCCGATACCGTTGAGTACGGACAGTGGAAACTGGGGAGACGCAATGAAAGCATCACGTTTTCCATTCAGCCCCTCATCAACAAATTTGGCGGCGCCATCGCGAGCGGTGTGGTTGGCGTCACCTTAATCCTTTCCGGCATCAATGCTGCCGCAACACCAAACGATGTCACAAGCGGCGGCCTGCTTATGATGAAGTCCGCAATGCTGATTATGCCACTCATTTCAATCGTCGCCGGCTATTTTATCTATCGTTCCAAATACAAAATCGATAAGGTGTTTTTTGATAAAATTGTTATTGAACTTGCTGAAAGGGAATCAAAGCAAACAACGTAATGTGACACTGTGACACGGGGACGGTGACACGGGGACTGTGACACGGGGACTGTGACAGGGACTGTGACACGGGGACTGTTCTGCTGTCACAAGTGTGACAGTAGAACAGTCCCCGTGTCACAAGATGAGATAAAACAGGAGAGTAAGCTATGCTGACACCCAACAGCCGTATCAAAGAACTCTACATGCATCCCGTCGGCCGGGACATCATGAAAAAAATG
>JBBRWP010000096.1:0-10866 GCA_038249175.1 Acetivibrionales bacterium | reverse complement strand
TGGTGAAAAAGTAAGGACCATTTACGAAGACGCGAACGGCTACCATTGGTTCTGTTCGGAATATGACGGTATTGCCATATTTGACCCTGCCATGGAACGCATCGGCATCCTGACGAAAGAAGAGGGTTTGACAGACAATGAGGTGAAGCAGGTACAGCCAGACAAAGGTAATTTGTGGCTGCTCGGCCGCAGGGGTATTGTCTTTATTCCTGCAACCTGGCTTGAAAGTGTTCTGTGGCAATAGGCAAGTGCTCGAAGGGATAGCCCATGTTTTCAGAAATAAACAAATGAATTCGCTGAAACGCCTTGAGTCCACTTCAACAAATGCGGCGGTGGTTGCGGCAATTATTTCGATAAAAAAATGGACAATTTACATGACTTCCGGGAAATGTTTTGATATGATATGCATGTACTACTTTCTTTTATATGATAACCACATCGTTGCGAAGGACATCTCACAGGTTCCATAATTCTATTAGTCACCGGACAAGGGGGAATAGATTGTGGCAAATAATGTAATCAAAACAGTCAAAACCACTGGAAGAGTACCCGAACAGACACCAGATTCTCTTATAAAGCTAGTCTGGATGCTCATTAAAGGCTTGGTCAAGAGCATCCCGAAAAACCTGCCACTTGTCCTGTTGCGGTCCGCGCTTATTTTCTTCGGCGTTATGCTCTTCAACTATTGGATCATCGCCGTGAAAAATCAGGGTTATGGTAGCGGACCCATGTCAGATCCAAAGAATCCGCTCTATGGCTTTTTTAATGTCGGTTCAAATAAAGCGGCTTTCAGCCTCCTGGCTTTTCTGGCTGGAACCTTTCTATCCCTCCTTATCGGACAAATTCGGACCAATGGCTTTAAAGGGTTTTTCAGGAATCTTTTTCATACATTTAATTGGACCGGTTATTGTATTTCTACCGCCGGGTACCGCACCTTGCCAACACTCCTTTTTACTGCGGCAACGATGATGCTTTTCGGTATTTTTACGCAGAACACGCCGCTATTCATCACCATTGCTTTCGGTTCATTTTTTGGCTATATTTCACAAAACCGCAACCTCACTTTCCTCTTTGCACGCTGTGGCTGGTTTGATTTCCAACGCGTGTTCAAGGGGAAGCAGCCTCTGCAGGAAGTGAACCCGGGTGTTGCCGGTTTGTTATCCCTCGGTGCCTTTCTAGGAGCTATCTTTCTCATCATCATGCCAGTTGCACAACTGCGTTTGTTTTCTATCATCCTGATGGTTGTTTTTCTGACACTCGGTATCCTGCTGGTCAGTAAAAAAGTACGACCTGAAGTGGTTGCCGGCATTCTGTTTTTCACTTTTATACAGCTGTTGTTCTTCCGCCTGTTTGGACGTATTTGGGCTGACGATGGTGGCGAAGATGAAATTGGCGGGAATATCATTACCTATATTAATGACCCTGCGGGGAGTATGGTCGTTAAGAGTGGCGTTATGCCTGGGGTTCTGGGTGTGGTGGGCAGTTTAATTGGTTCCGGGGCATCGTGGATTTGGGGTGCAGCTGGACAAGTGGTCAGCGGTGTTGCCGTTGTCGTGAAAGGTGTAGCCGGGGCTGCTGTGGATGCAACAATCTATGTAGGTGGTGCGGTTGTTAGCGGTGTAAAAACAGTCGGCGGCGCTGTTGTGGATGGGGCGAAGTATGTTGGTGGTGCTATTGTTGATACGGCAAAAGAGATCCCTGGCGTTGTCGAAGATATGTTTAAGCCGGAAGTGATGAAGAACTTTGTAAAAAATGTGGTGAATGATTTTAAACAAGCCGGCCAAGGCATCAAAGAATTTGGAAAAGAAGTTATTTCAGTGGCGAAAGACTTGGTGAACCCCGAAATTATGTCTAAAACAATCGCCGACAGTTGGACTGATTTAAAGGGTGGTATTGAGGATATTTGGAACCATCCGGAGATTATCACAGACACTTTGAAAGGCAGTTGGGAAACAACGAAAGAAGTTGGTACGGGCATTGCCAAAGGCATCTGGAAAACCATCACTGACCCAAAAGAAGCCTGGAAAGCAGTTAAAGAGTCCATTGGTGCCACAGACTTCAGCCATGCGATGGATCCGAATAAGTCTCTTTTGCAGCGTATTGGTCATGTGGGTGCAGGTACATTGAAACTCGGCGCAACGTTGGCCACACTTGGGCAAGCCAAAGTAGCTCTTGGCGCTGCAAAAAATTTGATCTTTGGTGGTGGTAAAGCAGCCGGTGCCAAAGGTGCCGGTGCACTGGCCAATGCAGGCAAAAACTTCCCGCGAGCCAATCCAAATAAATTACCTGTGAAATATGGTGCTCAGTATAAGCCGAGTGGTAAAGTTCCCACTACCAGTGGCATGACAAATAAATCGAAAAAGGCATTTCAGGCAGTTGCTGATGAAATGGGCCTTCAGACACATGTCAGACCTACATCGCAGTATGCAAAAGGGTGGCTGGAAAATGGCAAAGCGATACCTAAACCCATGCCTGTGAAGATGAAGTCCCTTGACACAATTGATTCACTGATTGGTGGACCTCAAAACAAAGAAGGACTGGTGGGTATGTTTAGGCCACAACGACCGCCAAAGAATGTGATGAAAAATTTGAGTAAAGATTTGCAAGATAAAATTAATAAGCGTTTTATTGAGCGAGCAAATGAATATAAAAAATATAAAAACAATATCCCAAGCACTTGCGAATGGAAAAATGGTTTAATTATCGACAAGAAAACCAACTTGCCATACGCTTCCGATAATGATGTTTTAGGCTTTTCCAATTTTGACGGAACGCCAGTTCCTGATGCGGTCAATAAACAGGCAATCAAAAAACTGCAAAAGTATGGCGCAGAAGTCGAGCATAATCATCATCTGGATACGAGCTGGAAAACCAAGGGTGGAACGGAACGTAAAGGCAAGTTAAATATCATTAACGATGCCAAAGAAGGCGGAAAAGGACTGAATACTTTTAATCCGCATAATGATCCGACACATACTTATATGGGCGGCAGAACCATCAACCTGGGAAAGTGAGGCGGGGACTATGACACAGTCGAATAAAAGTGAAGAAAGAACAGCCCTGCTGAAATCCTGCGGGGAAACGATGAAATTGATTGAAACGCTGCAATTCAAAAGATTAGATTTGAAATATCAGATAATAGAAAACGGAGAATTACAAGAGGCAGAGGTTTCCCCTGAATATGAGAAGCTGCAAGAGGATCTGTTTGCAGCAGATGAAGCGTATATGACGTATTGTGACCTGTATACAGATTTGTTGCCGGAAGTCACCTTGTCCAGATGCCCTTTTACTGGAGAATTGTACATATTGCCTTTTGATTCTTTCGGAATTGACGGTTTATGGTGGGACAGCGATGAGCCGGTTCGACCGGATGTGAAACTGCCGGATACATTTCTTGTGCTGACTGGCGCAATGCATTTAACCGGAAAACTTTCTGCCATGCCATTTATCGCCATGCCAGGACCAGGCAAACCTTATGTACATCCCAGTGTGCTATTGCAGCCACAGGTTAAAGCCGTCGTAATGGCACTGTCGGTCGGACCACACACTGCGTGGGTCATTGCTTATTTCGCAGACCCGCTACAAGGCAATGAAGTTCTTGTGAATGAATGGGGACTGGATGTCTGCTTCCATGCCACAGAAAACGGTGACTGGATTTGTGAAACAGCCGATGCAGACCCGGACGATTTTGACTTTGACCTGGCACCGTGGATACAAAGCGGTAAGCTGTTGTGGATAGCCCCGGAAGATGCACACAAAACCTTGCGCAGCGATTTAGAAAAATGCCCCTATCTGAACCTGCAAGGGACAGAACAACTGCAATATGTGCAAGATGGTCAAGTTTGGACGAACGAAGAGACCTATGAAACAATGGCAGATGATGCCTTATCGGAAACAGAGTTACAGGAACTTGTGACACGTTTGCAGGAAGGAGCCGGGGATGAGTAGAATTGAAGGATATAGAGGATATGAACTGACGCGTGGAGACCTGGCAAAGCTGATCGTCGGCAACCTGAAACTGTCTCTCAGTGCTTCGTCGCCGTTGCAGGAGATTTGCAGACTGGCTGATGCAAGTGTGCCCCTTGACGGAAAAGACAGTGCAGAGATGCTTGGCGATGCTGCATTGCTGGCGGCTGTGCGGGTTCTCGCCGCACCGGAACACGTGCTGACACAGCGACTGGGCGGCGGTATGCTCGCCTTCGAAGAATCGACCCTTTGCCAAAACCGGCAGGTGTGCGCAGATTTCGTTGCCCTTCACCTGGAAGATGAAGGTCTTTGCCTCATTACCTTGTTCCCGAACACAGAAGCCTACGCCACCTGGTGGAGTACTTCCTTTGGTACCAAAGAACCTCTGCCTTCGCCGAACTATATTCCCCCGAAAGTATCGCTTTCCGAATTTTTGTTTGTATTGCATACCATAGATGCGTTTCGGCGGGCTTCCTACACCAGCCTTTTGCAGTATCAACCGCGAAATCGCGCTTTTATTTCCTATCCCGAATTGTTTGATTCTTTTAAAAATGCCATTGCTGCACGGGATATCCGTTGGCTGCTCCCATCCTTTTTGTTGTTGATGCCCGGCCTGTCCCAATACCCCTTGGATATGGCTCAGCAAGACATGGACGTGCTGACACGTATGGGTCTCATTGAAAACGGCCAGACAGCTGGCAACAACACAGATGTCGCCTTGTTTGCCGAAGCTGGAACTGCCTTAGGTGTTGAATTTACGAGAACATGGATGTTTGCAGCCGGCTTTGAAGTAGCTGTGGCCAATGCGAATGGAAAAGTGGGGATGGACCATTTCTTTGTTGCACCCACAGCCATGGCCAATCACTTTGTACGGCTTGAAATAACCCCCGATGGACGCGCCTGGGCCAACCACCAAACCTACACCCCCGAACAGCTGATCTCAAATATGGCTGATTTGCTGGATCATGGTTTTTCGTCAACGTTGCCTGAATCAAACCCGGCCCCTTCTGGTTCTTTCCCGACGGGAACAGCCGCATTTGTTCACACAAACAACGGCCAGGCAGCACCGCTAGCATCCGCACCACAGCAGGCACAACAACAACCCCTTCAAGCCTCCTTCCAGCCGTTGCAGCAGCCATCGCAAGCCCCTTTCCAGCCGTTGCAGCAACCACATCAAGCCCCTTTCCAGCCGTTGCAGCAGCCATCGCAAGCCCCTTTCCGGCCGTTGCAGCAGCCATCGCAAGCCCCTTTCCAGCCGTTGCAGCAACCACACCAAGCCCCTCCCTCAGCAAAACCAGTATTCTGCATTCATTGCGGCCAGCTGATAGACGCCACTTCAAGATTCTGTGGCTTTTGCGGAAAGCCACAAGCATAATACAAAATAAATAACCCGCTAGAAAAACCCCAAAGCTTTACCACAATCTGAAACGAAAACTAAAACACTGGACAAAGCACAATTAGAAAATAAAATGATAAAGCCCTTGTTGTCCGCTTTAAACCTGACAACAAGGGTTTGTCTATGTCTGTATAAATCGTTTATTAAGTATCACTACAGCGTGACTTCGATATTTACGCCAAATCTAGCATCATTTTTGAGGATTCTGACTTGTTGTAAGTCCGCACAAATAAAGGATCATAAAAATGAATTATTCAAACTCACGCTGTAGTGGTATGACTCTTCAAGCTTTTTTTGAAACAGTCCTTCACCTACTCACAAACAACCTCCGTCATCTGTAGAGAAGACATTCTGGCATCCGGTCCTACAAAAATCTTGAACAGACCTGGTTCTACCACATACTTCAAATCTTCATCTACCAGTGTCCACTCCTTCACAGGCAGAGCAATGTCAATTTTCCTTGTCTCCCCTGCCTTTATCCACACTTTTTGGAAGCCTTTGAACTGCAGCACCGGCGTGACACGGCTGGCGACATCATCCCGAATGTACGCCTGCACAACTTCGAAGCCATCCATTTTTCCGGTATTGGTCACATCAACGGAAACTGTCACAGTGTCTTCTTTGGTGCATGTTTTGTGTGAAAGCATTGGTTCACCATAAAAAAACAGCGAATAGCCCAGGCCATAACCAAAGGTGTATAAGGGCTCCAGCGGCAAATCCATGTATTTCCCACCATGCCAGCCGGGCATTTGGTTGTAGTAGACCGGCAGCTGACCCACGTGGTGGGCAAAGGAAATTGGGAGACGTCCTGAGGGATTCACGTCGCCAAACAATACTTCTGCTGCCGCCTGACCGCCAAACATACCGGAATTAAAGGTTTCCAGGAGAGCATCCACATTTTCTTTGATCCACGGCACTGTCAGCGGCTTACCGTTTACCAGAATAACCACCAACGGCTTACCGGTGGCTTTCAAACCTTCCAACAGGCGCTGTTGCACAACCGGCAGGTCCAGATTACCGCGATCCTTAAATTCACCGTTTTGGAAGATACAATCGCCCATCACGGCCACAATAATATCCGCATCGGCTGCGCCACAGACGGCTTCTTCTATTAAGGCATCGTTGTCGCCCGTCATGTAATCGGAACGGGTCGCTAGGACTTCCTGTATGAAAGGCGGGAAGTTTGTCAGGTCTACCGTGTCCATAACGGTGCAGCCCTGATAGTGCGTTACAGCGACGTTATGTGCCTCTGCCAATTCTTTGATACCGGTCAGCATGGTTTTGTATGGCATGGCCGGCTCGGTTGCGAAATTCGGGTCTGGATGGGTAAAGTAGGTCCAATCGCCGTACTGGGCAAAGATATCATCTGCATTCGGTCCGACAACGCTTATCAACTTCGTTGTTTTTCTCAGCGGCAATACGCCCTTGTTTTCCAGCAGCACAACAGATTCTCTGGCCAGTTTCAAGTTCAACGCCAGGTGTTCCGGGCAGGAAAAAATTGACGGATCCGGTATTGTTTTTTTCAGCACTTTTTCAAATAAACCCATGGAAAACTTGATATAGAGAATACGGCACACCGCATCATCAATCCAGGAAATTGGAATGGTGCCAGCCTGCACACATGCAATGGCTGCTGCCCAGAATTCATTGGTGGTCATCATCATGTCGTTGCCGGCGGCCACAGCCATCGTTGCGGCTTCTTCTATATTCCTGGCCACCTGCTGCATGCCGCACAGATTGCCAACATTGTTCCAATCGGTCACAACAAAACCGTTGAAGCCGAGTTCATCTTTTAAAAGACCACGTACTGTGACCTTGCTGGCCGTGATAGGCACACCATCTACCGGCAGGTATCCGGTCATAAAGGTAGCACAGCCGGCTTCCACAGCTTTTGCAAAAGGGGGCAAAAAGGTTTCTTTGACCTTACGCAAGCTGATAGCGGTATCATAAGCATCGCGGCCGCCAACCGATTCACCATAGGCGATATAATGCTTTGCACAGGCCAGGATTGTGTCGTCGTCTTTTAGGCTCTTGCCCTGATAGCCGCGAATAATGGCTGACGCCATCACGCCAATGAGGTAGGGGTCTTCGCCAAACGTTTCGTTAATGCGTCCCCAACGCAGGTCTCTGCCATTGCACAAGACCGGAGAAAAAGTCCAGTGCAGGCCATCTGCCGCCACTTCTTTTGCGGTGGCCCGCCCCATCTGCTCCACCAGGTCTGCATTGAAAGAACAGGCGGCCGCCAGCTGCGTCGGAAAGATGGTGGCCCCTTTGTGCAAACCATGGCCATGGATAGCATCAATACCGAAGATGAGGGGAATTTGCAAGCGGGTTTGCATGGCCAGGTCTTGCAAGTGACGGGCGTCATCGCCTAAGACGTGCAAAAAAGAACCTGCAAATTTGGTGCCGGCCCACATTTCCGCCTCATCTTTAGGCACCGTGCTGAAAGCCACCTGTGTCATCTGGCCAATCTTTTCTTCCAGTGTCATCTGCGCTAAGAGGTTTTCGGTACGTTCTTCGGCGGACAGGGCAGGGTTTTTGTATTGAATATCCATTGGGATCCCCTTTCTTTAACGGGTTCATCTTATAACACTAGAATAACGGCTTCAATCAATAGGTGTACCATGTGTTCAGCCCACTGGGTACATTATAATGGATTGGAAAACTGAATACCATCAAAAAACAGCTTTGACCGTTGAAAAGTGGTAAGATAATGGCATAGACAGTCTGTTTTAGGGCTTGTCTGAAAATATGTCTTTATGAACGAGAGGAGTATTAATATGGCTTATTTAGCAAGTGAGAAAAGGTATGAAACGATGCAATACAACCGTTGCGGTAAGAGTGGACTGAAATTGCCTGCCATCTCATTGGGCTTGTGGCACAATTTTGGCGGCGTGGACAAAATGGAAAACCAGCGCGCTATTTTACGAAGAGCGTTTGATCTGGGTATTACCCATTTCGACCTCGCCAACAATTATGGCCCACCACCCGGTTCAGCCGAGGAAAACTTTGGAAGAATTTTCAAAACAGACTTTAAAGGCTATCGCGATGAACTGATTATTTCCTCCAAAGCCGGCTATTATATGTGGCCGGGTCCTTATGGAGATTTCGGATCCAGAAAGTACCTGATATCCAGTCTGGACCAAAGCCTGCAACGTATGGGGCTGGATTATGTGGACATCTTCTATTCACACCGCATGGATCCCGAAACCCCCTTAGAAGAGACGATGGGTGCCCTGGACAGCATCGTTCGTCAGGGGAAAGCACTTTATGTGGGCATTTCCAGCTACAGTGCTGAAAAAACAAAAGAAGCCGCTGCCATCTTAAAAAAACTTGGCACACCCTGCTTCATTCACCAACCCTCTTATTCCCTGTTTGAACGCTGGATAGAAGGCGATTTGCAAAACTTCCTGACTGAAGAAGGCATAGGCAGTATCGCATTCTGTCCGCTGGCCCAAGGCTTACTGACCAATAAATATCTGAAGGGCATTCCCGAAGATTCCCGTGCTGCCAGTGCCACAGGATTTTTGAAGGCAAACAATATCACAAAAGAAAAAGTGGACAAGGTGATATTGCTGGCAAAAATCGCTGCAGACCGTGGCCAAAGCATGGCACAGATGGCCTTGGCCTGGGTGCTTCGTAAAGGCTTGGTCACTTCGGCCCTGATTGGTGCCAGCAAGGTGGAACAGGTTGAAGAAAATGTGAGGACGATTGAAAATTTGGCGTTCTCTGAGGATGAGTTAAACCGGATCGATGTGATTTTGAAGGGTTCAGTTTAGGTTGAACCATGGACCATCCAAAAAAGATGGAGAACTGATGGGTTGTCGCACACAAAGCAGTCGAAAGTTGACGGTTGAAGGTTGAAGGTTGACGTTGAAGGTTGAACTTTTTGTGAAAAAGCGACACATAATTTCCCGTGAAAACGGACGGAGAAGCAAACCTTCATGAAAACAGATGGAGAAGTGATAAAAATGATGGTACGAAATTACTTAACAACCCCACTTGAAGACGTAGACAAGATACATGACGGCATTGGCACAGCACAGCATGTCAGCCTGTTTACAAGAGAAGACTTTAAAACCAATATCCGCTTCCTGAACTACACCGTGTTGCCGGCCGGCGTTACAATCGGTTTGCACCCGCACGGCGAAGATGAGGAACTGTACATGGTTTTGGAAGGCGACGGTGTAATGACCGTAAACGGGGAAACCCAACGGGTTACATCCGGGGATGTCATTGTGAACCCGCCATTCGGATCTCATGGCATTGTTAACGACTCTGACAAGGATATGAAATTGCTTGTGATGGAAGTTTACAAGTAGGTTTTAATAACAGTATTCGGGACGGTTTTCGATTGGCGGAAACCGTCCTGTGTTATTTTTAGTCAATCCGCATGTTATTCTTCGGCAACCCGTGAGTTACTCTTCGGCAACCCGTGAGTTACTCTTAGGCAACCCGTGTGTTATTCTTAGGTAACCCGTGCATTACTCAGTTATGTCATAATAAAAGTCAGCAGAACTGAGAAAGCCACTGCTTTACAGGCAAAATTACCAATTTATGTTCATCCTGAAATCTCGTAAAAAACCGGTTGCATCATCCCGGAATCGATGCTATAATACATAAGCCGACGAAACATCCCGGACGAACTTCAAGGTTTCAAAGAATCAGGATTTCAAAAGATCAGGATTTTAAGAATCAGAGGAATAAAAGGGAAATTCGTTTGGAAGTGCGATTCATTAGCTCAGCTGGTAGAGCACTTGACTTTTAATCAAGGTGTCCGGAGTTCGAGCCTCCGATGGATCACCAGAATCGTATGAAACGCCTGTAACGAAATAGTTACAGGCGTTTTCTATTTTTTGGGAGTAGACACCCTGATTCGAAATTGGCACCCTGACTCTTAGACACCCTGATTCTAAATAATTTCCTTCAACGGAGGAAAGTCATGGCAAGAATTCAAGATTCAACACCCAATGGTAACAAAATGTCACATTCTACTAAACACGTTATGTCATTGGAAAAACTCAGGGAAGGCTTCTTACTGGAGCAGGCGTGTCGCAACAATTCAAAGAAGACCATCATCTACTATACCGAAAATATTAACCGATTAATTGTGTTCTTGCAGGAGCAAGGCGTTGAAGATGCCTCGGAATTGACAAAAGTGCACATACAACGCTATATCATGCACTTGCGCGACATCAAGAAGTGGAGCGGTCTTGCCCAGGAGTCGGAAGATGGCATCTCATCAAAAAGCCTACAGACATACGTTCGGGCAATTAAAATTTGGCTGACATGGATGTATCAGGAAGAGTGTATCCACGACATCTCTGTCACTCAAATCAAATTACCCCGTGCAAAACGGGCAATGATTGAAATTATTGAGGATACGGAGTTCCGTAATATCATCGAATACCTCCGGAACAAGCCCCAAAACACACTAAGAGATCAGTTGCTTGTGATGATACTTTATGAGTGCGGGCTCCGTCTCTCAGAGGTAATCTCCCTTA
>JBBRWP010000095.1:0-10991 GCA_038249175.1 Acetivibrionales bacterium | reverse complement strand
GCCAAAAACCAAAATTCCCAGGCTCTGTCCAATTGCAGGGCAAAAAGTGTGATGCCAAAATAGCCGATAATGCAAATTTCAATCAGTTTCCTTGTTGGAAAACGCCTTGCAAGGCGGCCAAAAATCAGGGCAAAGGGGAAGGCGACAATCTGCGTCAGCAGCAGTGCCAGTATCATCTGTGTGCTGTCGATGCCCACAGCATTGCCATAGGATGCAGCCATGCCGATGATGGTGTACACACCGTCAATATAAAAGAAAAAGGCAATCATGAAAAACAGGATTGGCTTTTGATTGCCTAAATCTTTGAGTGTCTTGCCCAGTTGTTTGAAAGATTCTCTGATGACCCTTGCCCGTCTTTCCACAAACCAAAGTTGCTTGTAATCCCGAAAAAGCGGGATCGTTAGCAATCCCCACCAAACACAGGTAATGACGAAAGCCAGACGGGTGGCAAGTCCTTTATCCATGCCAATTTTATCTGAAAAAAGAATGAGCCCGATACAAACAATAAAAGGAATGCAACTGGAAATGTACCCCACGGCAAAACCAATGGAAGAAACCGTATCCATGCGCTCATCTGTGCTGATATCGGTCAACATGCCGTCGTAAAAAACCAGGGTGCTGTTGTACCCGATCTTTGCAATGACAAACATCATCGCAAATGCTACCCACCCGTTCACAATGCCCAGAGAAAGACCGGCCAGGATGCCAACCGCCAGAGAACCACCAAAGAGTTTTATTTTCATCCCCTTAAAGTCGGCAATCGGACCCAATAGTGGTGAAATAATGGCCAGAATGAGGGTGGAAACAGACGTAATCAGCCCCCAGTAAACAGCGGACTGCGTACCGGAAACACCACTCTGTGCGGTTAAGCTGTTAAAATAGATGGGGATAATGGATGAAACAAGCATTGTAAAGGCTGAGTTTCCAGCATCATAGGTTACCCAGCTTTTTTCGGTCCGTGTCAGCTTCATTGCAGTCGTCATCAGTTCTTCTCCCTTCGATTGGGCAAAAGCGGCAGACATACAAATCGGAAACAAGTAAAAATTCCTTTTTTATTCTACCACAATGAAAACGACCGCGGGGGCTTGTCTTGCTTTCTTTTCTAAAATAAACACCGGGTTATCCGCCTTCTTTTCTGGGCGTTCACATTTCCTTATTATTCTTGCCATTGCATTTCTTGCAATAGCCTAGGAATTGAATGCGATGGTCCACAATATCGAATCCGTACTGGTCCTGAATGAGGGTTTCGATGGCATTCATCAAATCATTTTTTGTTTCAATAATTGCGCCGCAGGAGAGGCAAACCAGATGATGGTGGTTGTGGCTCTCCTCTTCATGGTTGATTTCATAGCGAACGGTATGGTCGCCAAGGTAGTCACCGGTCATATAACCGATGTCAGAAAGCAATTGAATGGTACGATAAACCGTTGCAATACCAATATCCGGGCAGTCTGCCTTTACATGCGCATAGATTTCTTCAACTGTTAAATGTTCTCCTTCGCAGTCTTGCACGGTCTTGATAACCGATTCGCGCTGGGATGTCATTCGAAAACCTTTTTCAGAAAGCATTTTTTTCAAATTCACCATAAAACTCCTTTCATTATACCCAAAAGCAATTGTGGCAAATGCTTAAACTAAAACGATTGATCAGTTTACATATTATGAGTTACGGTATCATGTATGAAGGTGAAGTTCAACCTAATAATTGCTTTGAAAGCGGATATACATACACTCACCCAGGCCAGAGAAATCTACTATGGAATTGTAAATGAAAGTCTCCAATTCAACCCAAAAATAACTTTGCCAGCTGATACACAAGCACGGCGCTCACCCAAGCCAGAATAATCTGCCATGCCATCGCCCCCAGTGTCCATTTCCAGGACCGAAACTCGCGTTGCATGGCTGCAATGGTGGCCATGCAAGGGGTGTATAAGAGGAAAAAGACAAGCAGGGCGAGTGCTGATGCACTGGTCAACACCTGCTGGAGGGCTGCTGTCAGCGAAAGTGCTCCTTCAGCAGATCCCATGAGCACCCCCAAGCTAGACAAAACGGCCTCTTTGGCTGCCAAACCAGCGAGTAAGGAAACCGAGATGCGCCAATCTGCAAATCCTGCCCACTGGAAGACTGGAGCCAGGGCTTTTCCGATAAACGCAAAAATGCTGACTGCAGGGTCTTGGGTCAGCATGAATTGGGGTGTAAAGGCTTGCAAAAACCAAACAATAACCGAGGCGGCAAATAAGAGAGTCCCCGCTTTTTTAATGTAATCCCCTACCCTTTCTGCAATGTGTGCCCACAAGCTACGCAGGGTCGGTCTGCGGTAGGGCGGCAGTTCAATGACAAAGGGTGGCGGATTGCCACGCAAAATTGTTTTTCGCAGTAAAAATCCGGTTAGCATGGCTGCGGCAATGCCCCCTGCATACAGTGCAAACACCACAACACCAGCCGTTTCCCCAAAAAAAGCCGCAGTCAACACGGCATACACCGGCATTCTTGCGCCGCAGGACATAAATGGCAGCAGAAAGACCGTCAGCTTGCGCTCTCTCTCAGAAGACAGTGTTCTTGTGGCCATAATGGCCGGGACATTGCACCCGAACCCCACCAACATAGGAATAAAGGCTTTCCCGCTCAATCCGAATTTTTGCATACTGCGGTTCATCATAAACGCTGCGCGAGACATATAGCCGCTGTCTTCGAGTATAGCAAGCCCCAAAAACAACAAAGCAAACTGAGGTACAAAAATAAGTACGCTGCCTACGCCCCCCAAAATGCCATCCACTGTGAGCCGTACAAGCCATGGCAGGGCATTCATTTTCACAAGGAGGTTTTCAGTTCCTTCCTGCAACAAAACAAGACCATTTTCTGCCAATCCGGAGAAAAAGGCACCAAAGGGGCCAAAAACAAGAAAGAAGAGAAAGAGCATCATTCCAAGAAAAATAGGAATGCCAAAGCGCGGATGTAAAAAAAAGCGGTCAATCCTGGCAACCTTATTCATGCCTTTATCGGTTGTATATATAAGGTCGCTGCACAACTGCTCAATCCAGACATATCTTTTTTGGGACAATGCCGTGTCTGCTGTTATGGAAAAAGGATTATGTCTGAGGCGATCCGTGGCCGGCAACCAGGGGATTTGACTTTTTTCGATGCCAGTACGCATAACAAAGGGATGCCGGCTGCCGCCATCCCTGTATTTGGAATTATCCGGTATATCCGGGTGGTTTTGCACCTCCGCCAAATCGGTCAAGTCGCGCACGACGGGTTCAGACACCATCGCATCCTCCGCACCAAACCGCATGGCATGCAAGTAGTGAAACAGTGTTTTGTAAAAAAGAGGAATTCCATGTCCTGATGATGCGCTAACAGGAACCACGGGCACATTCAGGCGCTCTGAAAGTCCATCATAATCGATAACGAAGCCATTCTTCACGGCTTCATCAACCATATTGACCACCAAAATTAAAGGAGCGCCTGTTTCGATGATTTGCAGGGTCAGGAATAGATTTCTTTCCAGATTTGTCGCATCTACGACGTTCACATAGACATCCGCCTGATTTTTTTGGATAAAATCTCCGGCAACACGTTGTTCCGGTGTGGCGGGGTTCAAAGAATAAAGCCCGGGTAAGTCGATGAGTTCTATTTGGGGCGATACCTTAAGGAACCCGGAACGCACCTCTACTGTAACACCAGGCCAGTTGCCGGTATGGTGCATGCTGCCGGTTAATCGGTTGAAAAGGGTGGTTTTACCACAGTTAGGATTTCCGATAATGCCAACTTTTGCAGCAGATAATTGGTCCCCAAGGAGTTGATGAAATGTATTTATGCCTTTGTTCGAGCACGAGCCACGCGTGCGTCTTTGTCCCCTCATGAAAACGCGGGGCGCAGGCGATGACAGTAGGGTTCAACAGATACCACTTTAATGTCCTTGGCAAGGGATGCGTCAATGGCCAGACGGCTTCCCTTAACTTCAATAATGCAGCCATTTTTACTACTAGACAGAATTTTTAAGCGTGTGCCTGGCA
This sequence comes from Acetivibrionales bacterium, assembly GCA_038249175.1. Taxonomy (GTDB): domain Bacteria; phylum Bacillota; class Clostridia; order DSM-8532; family DSM-8532; genus JAEWSN01. Next base: position 6,975 of record JBBRWP010000095.1, on the reverse strand, counting down.
CCAAGCCCAAGGTTTCAATATTTTGCATCACATCCGGGTTTGCTTCTATTTTCTCAATACGGCATTCGCCGTAAGAATCCAGTGCACACATAAGGCCTCCAATCATCGGGAACACTTTTGAATCACCATCTTTTGCAGACAAAATGATTTTTTCGGGGATGTTTCGATTTGGACAAAAAAAGAAAAGATTTATTTTAATAATTGATATTAATTATCAATTATTAAAATCTACTTGTATTGTAACCCAATTGATAACGGCTGTCAATAAGAATTCTTCTGTTTTCCGGTGCACGACATGCAACAACCCCTTTACCCTGTCTATTTGTCACAATTCTGACCTGTGATACTTTTATTTCTATAGGATACACAAGACCGTAAACGAAGATTGTCCGTTTGCTCCATTCTACCCTGTGACGATCACTGTTCTGAAATGTGCATGGTTACCTATTATTGTAACAGCATCACAGAGTAAATGCCGCATTGTTTATATAATGTGTATGAAAGAACAAAACACACAAATGGAACAGCATATGGATCTTAATAAAAATTAACGGAGGCACCTATGTTTTTTGGAAGAGTTGCAGCAAAGGGAAGAGTGAAACCCGCTGAAGTACAGGACATGTTAGCCAACAGAGAAGATTTTATACTGATGGATGTACGGACACCCGGGGAATATAGCGGTGCACACATCAATGGCAGCATCCTGCTGCCATTGGACCAATTGGTCAGTCGTGCGGAAAAAACGGTAGCGGACAAGAATAAAAAAATTGTTGTTTATTGCCAAAGCGGTGCACGAAGCGGACAAGCGGCACGCTTGTTGACACAGTTGGGATACACCGATGTGAATGATATGGGTGGCATAATGGGTTGGCCTTTCGGTGTTGTTGGCGGAAGAGGATAAAAACAGCCTGTCGTATAATGAAAGAACCGTTGATGAAAACTATCAACGGTTCTTTTTATTGCTACACTAACGCCTCGTTTCAAGTTCTGTGAAAACCTGGTCCCAGGTAACACCCTGATCCACCATAAGAACCATTAAATGATACAGTAAATCCGATACTTCATAGCGAATTTCACTGCCAGATGCATTTTTGGCTGCAATGATAACCTCGGCCGCCTCTTCCCCAACCTTTTTGCATATTTTATCGATCCCTTTATCAAAAAGATAATTGGTATAAGAGCCTTCCTTCGGGTTTTGTTTGCGGTCGGTAATTACGGCATACACAGCCTCCAGGACTTTGCTTTTATCCTGCGTGTTCTGATTATGTACAATAGCCTCGCTCATTTTACTACTCCCTCCGATGTTATTTCTCTATAAAAACAGCTGCGACTTCCGGTATGGCAGGCTGCTCCCGTTTGCTTGACTTTCATGAGTAAACAATCTTCATCACAATCGATATGCAGCGAAACGAGATCTTGCACATGGCCGGAACCGTCACCTTTTCGCCATATTTCATTTCTGCTTCGGCTAAAATAAACCCCGCGTTTTTCTTCCAAGGTCAATCGCAAAGCCTCGGCATTCATCCAGGCCAGCATTAGCACTTCGCCGTTTTCAGCATCCTGGGCCAGCACAGGCACCAAACCCCTGTCATTCCAGCGAATTTTATCCATCAATGCTTGATAATTGATCTCCGCCATGCCAGTCCCCCCGTCCGTCTTAGCATTTTACCATATTTCATGCCGCCATTTCATCTGCATTTATTCAAACAATGATTCTTTTTGACAAAATATACACGTTGCATGGAATGATTCTGGTGTAAGAACCCCGATTTCGGACCCGTAGGGGCTGAAATTGATTGAAAACGACCAATTTCAGGTCAATATCGGGGTCTGTGCGCTGCGATTTGGCATCAAATTGGAGCATTTTCGGGTTATTTCACTAGAATCATGGAATGTTCCCGTACGTGTTGTGTTTATTCAACCCGTCATCATTGATGATTCAGCATATATCCAGTATAATGACCGTATGTGCTTGCTTAACAAAGAACAATTCTGGAGGTTCTTTTGAAAATACTGATCGTAGCCGACCATGAAAATAAATTTATTTGGGAACATTTTGATGCCTCCCGATTTTCTGATATCGACTGCATCATTTCTTGTGGTGACCTGAAAAACGAGTATCTTTCTTTTCTGGTGACCATGATCAATAAACCTTTGTTCTATGTGCATGGAAACCATGACGTTGCCTATTTAAAAAACCCCCCGGAGGGTTGTGAATCCATTGAAGACAGAATTATTGAGTTTCAGGGGGTTCGCATTCTGGGTCTTGGCGGATCCATGCTCTATGGCGGGGATAAAACTTCCAGCGCACCACCGTTTCAATACACCGAAAAGGCAATGAGAAAAAGAATTCAGCGTCTGCGGTACAAATTATGGCGGAACAAAGGCTTTGATATTCTGGTGACCCATTCACCGGCCGAAGGAGTTTGTGACGGTAAAGACCTTTGCCATAAAGGCTTCCACTGCCTGCTGGACCTCATGGAACGGTGGAAACCAAAATATCTGCTGCATGGACACATGCATATGGGTTTTGGTAAGGGAAAACGTTGCGTCCAGAACGATAAAACCACCGTATTCGATGCATACGAATACTATATTCTTGACTACCCGCCAAAAGAAAATATTCCCTGTCCATAGCATTCAGCAAAGATTCGTTGTTTTTGTTCTCCTTAAAATTGGCTGGAACTTCGATATCTACAAACTGCCTCGTGTAGTGTATCACTGACATTTAGACTCATCCGCTTTTTGATTTCCTTCATGTGGGTTTATGTGTGAAGCTTCGTCTAATGCAGTAGCTTTACAATAACTTATATGTCAGTGATACCCTACACTAGTTTGTTTTATGCTTTCTATCCTCTTCTGCTTATCGGTGAATAATGCAGCCCCTTCATTATTGGTCTATTATTCCCTGGCCAACAATTCCTGGCGCCTGACACCATCGATGCGCGAGATATTTTGCATCATCGTTTGTAGCGGCTTTGTCATGTGGTCTGTTTCAATAGAAATCGTAATGTCCGCCAATCCATTGATGGGGATGTTCTGATTAATTGTGAGAATGTTGGCCTGGGCTGCGGCGATTTCCTGAATGATGTTCGATAGTATTCCGGAAAAATCTTCCACCACAAACAGGAGTGTCATCACCTTTCCACGAGAAGTCTCATAAAAAGGAAACACCATATCCTTATATTTATAATAGGCACTTCGACTGATGCCAGCAAGCCGTGCTGCTTCATTCACAGCCATTTCCGGGTGTATACTCAAGGTTTTTTTGACTGAGATTACTTTTTCAAACACTTCCGGCAAAGCGGATGAAGCAACCAGCAAGTACCGCTGCGATTTATCCAAAAAAGGTTTCCTCCTGTTTTGTCTTTTATAGGCGAACACATGTCCGCACAGGAGAACATTTTATCATACCCAGCATACAAGCTGCAATGCATAGCTACGCCGGCGTTATCCCATTTTCCCCGTTATTAAATCAGATATACTGCGATACTCTCCCACATCCGGCATATCCCCGACAACCCCCTCTGCCAGCCAATCCATAGAAACTATCTGATCATGACTTGCCTGCTCACCGTCTTCAATACGAAGTTTACCGGTTTCGTCGTAGATGGGTCCGGTAAATGGGGAAAAAGCATTGGAAATGATGGCATTTTTAATGACTTCCAGCAGTTTTTGCGTGTCTCTGGGGATGATGTTGCGGGAGTAGAAGAAATCGAGCAGGCCGGAATCCATCCCCCACCAGTAATTGCGGATACTTTTTCCGCCAGAAAGATCTGCTCCGGTGCGAACGGTGCCGGATAAAATACCCCGAAGCACTTTCTCGTAAAACACCCCCCAATTCCATACCGGTACTGCCAGATATTTTTCCGGAACAACATGACCATCCCCATTTCTTGCAACCGTATAGACGCCGTACTCCGGCGCAAAATTACGGTTTGCCAAGGTGTTGTGGTGGGAAATAACATCCACCCCCAACTCCGCCAGGCGGGTCATCGCAGCATCTGAAACACCTTTTGACGCATCCCACTTCATGGTCCATTCCACTTGCACCATGGCCGCCGGACGAACCATGCGGGCACCCAGAACATAGGCGTTGATGCCACAAAGCACATCCGGCGTCGGATAGGTGGCGATGTAGCCCAGAAGGCTGCTCTTCGACATGACCCCAGCAACGATGCCACACAAAAAACGCGGTTCATGGATGCGGCCAAAGTAGGTGTTCACATGCTTGAAAGAATGCCAACCGGAACAGTTCATAAACGTAATGTACGGGTATTCCATGGCTACTTTCAGTGTTGCGTTCAACAATGGCGGGCTGGTTGTAAAAATAACCCTGCAACCGGCAGCCACCAGTTCTTTGAGCTGAACGGCTGCGTCCGCATTTTCCGGCAACCCAAAGACGGAATGCGTTTCAATGTTATCGCTCAGAACACTTTCCACATGCATTCTGCCAAGTTCATGGGAATAGGCCCAACTGGAGGTTTTGTTGTCGTTCACATAGGCAAAACCGACGCTGAGATGGTCCACCCGTGCCCTTTGCGTCAGACGACCGAAAAGACCAATTTCCTGTTTGGGTGCCGGCGCTGTTTGCACAATGGGTTCCGATGATGTTTTCGAATCTATTTCTATAATAAAACGCTTCAGGTTGGGTCGTAGCGTATCCATATCGTAAGAATCCGGAACACCGTTAATTTTCATAAAATCAAGTAATGCATCTCCGGTCGATAACGGCAGGTCATCACCACCCAGCTCCTGATAGACTTTTCTGAAAATGCGATACACCCCGGTAACAAAATACCGAAAGCGGGCATTTGGATCTGCCAGTTTGCTTATTGGCTGGTAATCTTTGATGAGTTCCCAAAAAGCAGCAAAGCGGTCTTCACGTGTTAGCCAAATTTCATTGAGGCCGGTCAGCTTATAGAAATCCAGGAAGGCATAGTAGAGGCGAATGTTTTTATCATTCTCGTCAAATTTGGGGATGAGGCGGGTGATATCGGCAGAATAATACTCAACACCGCTGTAACGCAGTACAGAAACGCGTTTGTTCCCTTCGACCACATAAAACCAATTCAAATATTCATAAACTTTTATGGCATCACGCAAGCCTTCTGCCTGCTGAATGTCATACACCTGCTGCCATTTTCCTGCAAACTCCGTGTTAACGGACATTAGCGGCGCAAAATTTCGGGCGAAGCTGATGCTGCGCAGGTAGGTATAGGTACCCTTGACCTTATCCAGCGGAATCTCAACGGTACCCAGATTTACTTCTGAAACAATATCAATGTTTTTTAGCACACCATCTAAAAACGGAAGGTATCCATTGCGCCCCTGTGAAATATAGGAGGCATACTCTCTCTGTCCAATCCGTTTCGCGGCAATATAATCTGTATAATCTCCTGGCATTGGAAACCTCCTACATTCTCTGTTTCGTGGCTACGGCCTCTGCAATTTTTTGACCCGCCAACCCTGGCTGCACACCGGACTGAATTTCAGCAAGCAGCCGGTGCAGAATGCGCAAACACTTTATTCCCTGTTCCGGGAAAATGAGCTGCTGCTCCAGCGCATCGGCCAACTCATCCAAATCCACAATTTCCAAACGGCCATCCGGATATATTTTCACATCGGCCAGCAAATCCTTCAGACGGTAGGTGTCCATCTCTTTTTCATATTCGATATCAATGAGATCGATGTACCAATATAAGAGGTTTCCACTTGGATCCATAAATTGACTCACTTTATACCCGGCATCAAAAAAAACGCAGGACGTTCCCTGCGCAATATCATGGCGTGGATGTATAGGTTTCCACTCCGTTATGAGTAAATGGTCATCCCGAAACAACAAAGTGTCCGATGAAATATCGACAGTTTCGTTCGGGATATAGCGAATGCGATAGATTTTGGGCATAACTACCTCAATTCCAAAAGTTAAAAAGATTGATCCTCAAGACGGGATGATTTATGAGGATTACCTCCATTATACTGAATACACACCCTCAAAACAACTCCGCCACCACATCGTTTCAAAAAAAGACGGTTCTGTTTACACAGAACCGTCTTGCCATGCTTTGATTATTCAGGATTTATAGCCATCTCATTCACTTCGAGCTGGCACAAAACCTGCTGAAATTTTGCCATTTTCAGATTTATGCTTCTTCATCCTCGTCGTCAAGATCGTAAATTTTTGCCGGTATTGGCGCCGGTTTATTGTATTGTACCCCGCCCTCAATGTCCAACTCAATGTCACGATACTTTGGCATGCCGGTGCCGGCAGGGATAAGTTTCCCGATAATAATGTTTTCCTTCAGACCCAGCAATGGATCTATTTTGCCTTTGATGGCGGCATCTGTCAAGACACGTGTGGTTTCCTGGAAAGATGCAGCCGAGAGGAAGGATTCCGTTGCCAGGGAGGCTTTTGTAATACCCAGGAGGATACGTTTTCCGGTAGCCGGTTCCAAGCCCTTGTTTTCGGTTGCAATGTTCCTCTCTTCAAATTCAAACATATCGACTAGAGAACCAGGCAGCATGTCGCTGTCGCGGGCTTCGTCAATCTTTACCTTACGAAGCATTTGACGGACAATCACTTCGATGTGTTTATCGTTGATGTCAACGCCCTGCAAACGGTACACCTTTTGCACCTCCTGCAGGAGGTAGTTCTGCACAGCCAAAATACCCTTGATCTTTAGAATATCATGCGGGTTAATGGACCCTTCGGTAATCTCATCACCGGCTTCCAGTGCATCCCCATCGGATACTTTAATGGTTGAACCGTATGGAATAACGTAGGCATGGGCATCCCCGTTTTCATTGTCTGTGACAATAATTTCGCGTTTTTTCTTTGTTTCTTTAAACTGCACGGTACCGGCAATATCGGAGATAATGGCCAAACCCTTCGGTTTACGTGCCTCAAACAATTCTTCCACACGGGGAAGACCCTGTGTGATGTCATCACCGGCAACACCGCCGGTATGGAAG
>JBBRWP010000094.1:0-11012 GCA_038249175.1 Acetivibrionales bacterium | reverse complement strand
CATTGTAAACAATGGCAAGTGTATCGGCGATTGCATGAAATTTACAGAAGAAGACCGTCTTTGCATCCCTGTGCCGTTCTTCCACTGCTTTGGCCTTGTGTTGGCCATATTGGCCAGTGTGACCCATGGTACGTCCATGGTGCCCATTGATGTATTTTCACCTGTCAAGGTGCTAAAAGCCCTTCAAGATGAAGAATGCACGGCGGTTCACGGGGTTCCAACGATGTTTATTACCATGTTGGAACACGCCGAGTTTAAAAACTTTCGTTTTCCAAAGCTCAGAACCGGGATTATGGCCGGTTCACCCTGTCCTATAAAGGTGATGGAGCTGGTTGTGGACCTGATGAACATGCGTGATATTACCATTGCCTATGGGCAGACAGAGGCTTCGCCGGTCTGCACGCAAACAACGACCGATGACAGAATTGAACTGCGGGTATCCACCGTCGGTCGTGTTTTACCGCACGTGGAAGCGAAAGTGGTGGACCCGGAAACAGGCCTGCCCTGTGAACCCCATGTTCAAGGCGAGTTCTGCACAAAAGGCTACCATGTCATGAGTGGCTATTACAAAATGCCGGAAGCCACCGCGCAGGCAATTGATACGGATGGCTGGCTGCATACTGGGGATCTGGCGACGGTGGATGAAAACGGCTATTACAAAATTACTGGACGTATCAAGGATATGATTATTCGCGGCGGTGAAAACATTTACCCAAAAGAAATTGAAGAATTCCTCTATACCCACCCGGCCGTGAAGGATGTACAGGTGATTGGCGTGCCCGACAAGGCCTATGGTGAAGTGGTGATGGCTTGTATCATCATCAGAGATAACGCAACGTTGGATGAAGAAAGCGTTAAAGAATTTGTCCGTGCCAATATGGCGCGCCATAAAACACCCAAATATGTTTACTTTATGGAGTCTTTTCCAATGACGGCTTCCGGTAAAATTCAGAAGTATAAAATGCGCGAAATGGCCATCGATTTGTATCAGCTCAAAGATGCGGCTGCGATTGAAACAGCGTAAATGCGTTGATGCACAGTTTACATGTGAGCTATTGCTGTTATTGGAAATAAGCTGATGATATGACTGAAATGTTTGGAATAAATCTGAAAATGAGTAGCATTTTCAGCAGGTTTCATGCAAACGCGATGGAGGATGCATGGGGTAGTAATCTGAAAATGCGCAGCATTTTCAGCAGGTTTTATGCAAACGCGATGGAGGATGCATGGGGTAGTAATCTGAAAATGCGCAGCATTTTCAGCAGGTTTTATGCGAACTAGGCGAAGACGCAGGAGGTTAAAAGATGAAATTGGCATTTTCAACATTGGGTTGTCCGGGTTGGTCCTGGGATGAAATCTATGCAACGGCGAAAGATTTACATTTTGGCGGCATTGAAATTAGAGGTCTGGAAAATGAAATGTATGCACCGGAAGCGAAGCCTTTTCGACCTGAAAATTTGGAGAAAACGATAAAAATGCTGACGGATGGTGGCTTATCCATCCCTATGCTCACCTCCGGGACGAACCTTTCAGATCGCGAGAATATTGGCAGAAACCTGGCGGAAGGGAAGGGATATGTTGACTTAGCGGTGACGGTGGGTGCATCTTTTGTGCGCATACTCGGAGACTCGAATCCGGCACCTGCAGGTTTTGTTGACCTTTCTTTGGTGAAGACCACCTATTTAGAATTGTGTGAGTATGCCGTGAACACGAATGTCCATTTGTTGTTGGAAACGAATGGTGTTTTTGCAGACTCCGGTGTCATGTCTTCTTTTATGGAGGGAGTGAACCATCCGAATGCCGGTGTTTTGTGGGACGTGCATCACCCATGGCGTTTTTTTGGTGAAAAACCTGAAGAAACAGTTAAAAAAATTGGAAGGTACATTCAGTATATGCATGTTAAGGATTCTGTCATGAAGGATGGACAGGTGCGATACCGCATGATGGGATATGGTGATGTTCCGGTGCTGAAATCTTTAAAAGAAATGGATGCTATAGGATATAAAGGCTTTGTTTCGCTGGAATGGGTAAAACGCTGGAACCCGGATTTGGAAGAACCCGGTGTGGTTTTTTCTCATTACGCGAGCCACATGGAGCATTTATTGCGTCAATTGTGATAAGACCGAGTAACGGAAAGACTTATGTGATATCTATGCAGCAGCACATCAACACCCGTTCCTGAACAGAGGAACGGGTGTTGTACGCTTCATCATGTTTTACTGATGGAAGCGTAGGGATAGGAGAAGATGATACAGGTATTAACGGCAGATGAAACAGAAAAACTGCTAACTTTTCTGGAGATGGATGAGGCCATGAACCTGCCCATCATTGGCGATTTGCAGCGACATGGTTTCAGTAAAGATTTTCAGAACTTTTGGGTACAGGTAGATGAGGCGGGGCAGTGGCTGGTGGTCATTCGCCGTTTTTTTGAACACTATACGGTGTTTGCTCCAAAACGAAATCTGATGACACAGCAGGAAATGGATGATGCAGAGGACGAAACGGAGGAACTGGGGTGGTTCCTGCGCCTTTCGGCACCTGTAACCGTATCCGGTCCGGCATTCATCGTGGAGGCACTGCGACCTTTTTTGGATGGGTTGAAACCTACCCTGGTTCAGCAGATGTCTTTGGCAGGTGACCATGCGTTGCAGCCTGCCTATGTGCCTTCTGTAGCAGATGAACCTTGTCCTTTTAAGATTACAAGGGTAACGGATGCTAGGGATGCAGATGTGCCCATGATTGGTTGTCTTATTTTTGCCACGGAAGCCTTTCGCATCCACTATCATTCAGCGGGAGAAATCACAGAAGGTATTCGTGTGCGTCTGCAAAAAGGGGGTATACGGCACTTAGTGCTCAAGGTGAACGATGAACTTGTCTGTCATGCAGCCACGTCTGCAGAAACCGACCGTTATGCTCTGCTGACCGGCATTGTAACCGCGGTAGGTCAGCAAAGAAAAGGATATGCGGCCTGTCTGGTTTCGAGTTTATGCCGTTCTTTGCTGAAAGAAGGGAAAATTCCCTGCCTTTTCTGTAAGAGTACGGCAGCAGCACGGATGTATGAAAAACTTGGTTTCATGGTTTGCGGGGAGTACGTGACATTGCATCGGAATCCCGCCCTCATTGCCCAATTTTGATGAGTTGTCGGAAATGGGCGTCGATTATCTGGCCACCGTTGCACTGGAGCAAACCGGTATCCCGGCGACAGAGTATGTAAAAGATGGCGTTGTGGAACTGGCCAAAGGGATGAAGGACAATATGAAGGGCGCAGCGAATACGCCCGGAGCCCCGAACCCAATGGGTTGGGACTTTATCAAATGAGCGTTTTTAAATGTCCAGCTGATAAGATTCACGTTGAAACTGTTGTTTATATTTGACGTTTTTTTTACAAAGCCTAAGCATTAACAGCAGCTGTCAAACGATCAATACCGACTTGCATGCGTCGGAGGGACTCTTCCCGACCCAGAATTTCTGCTATTTCTATGGCGCCGCCGGGTGTCACTTCCCAACCGGAAAGTGCCGTGCGGATAGGCCAAAGCATTTGGCCATTTTTTATTTCCATGGCAGCGGCCAGACCCAGAAGATTGTCGTGCATGGCTTGCACGGTCCATTCCGGCAGGTTCTCCAAGACCGGCAACGCAGCTTTCAGGCTAAGGAGTGAATTTTCCAGGGTGGTTTTCATTTTTTTATGCACGTAAATGTCCAGACTGTAGTCTTCCAGAGCATTTATGAATCCAACTTTGTCTCCAATTTCGCTCAGAACCTCTGTGCGTTGCTGCAAGATGCGGCTGATTGCCTCCAGCGATACATTGGCAGTGATACTCTTTTGCAGCCAGGGCAGGGCAACAGAATGGAAGGCTTCCGGTGTCATGGCCCGCAGATACGCTGCGTTGAACCAGCGCAACTTGTCTGTGTCAAAGGCAGAGGGCGATTTGCTGATGCGATTAATCGAAAAAGATTTTTCCAGCTCAGCCAGGGAGAAAATTTCCTGATTTGAATCCGGCGACCAGCCCAGGAGGGAAAGGTAATTCAATATGGCTTCAACCAGGTAGCCTTCTTTTAACAAATCTTCAAAGGTGGCATCTCCTTTGCGTTTGGAAATTTTAGATCCATCCGGCTTCACAATGAGTGGCAGGTGAACGTACACAGGTGTTTCCCAGCCGAAGGCCTGATAAAGGAGATTATACTTCGGTGTGGAAGACAGGTACTCACTGCCACGCACCACATGGGTAATGTGCATGAGGTGGTCATCCACCACATTGGCAAAGTTGTACGTGGGGAAGCCGTCTGACTTTATTAGAATCTGGTCTTCCAGGTCACTGTTTTCAACCGTAATGTCGCCATAAACCGTGTCGCTAAAGGTGGTGAACCCTTCGCGCGGCATTTTTTGGCGAATGACGTGCGGTTCACCCGCTGAAATTCGTGCCTGTACTTCTGTCTGGGATAAAGAAAGGCAGTATCTGTCATACTGAAAGGTACGGCTTTCTTTTTCGCTGACTTCCCGTAGACTATCTAAACGTTCTTTGGTGCAGAAACAGGGATAGGCTTCGCCTTTTTCTATTAACTCTTCAGCAAAAGGACGGTAGGAACTTTTGCGTTCGCTCTGTACATAGGGTGCATAGGGTCCCCCAATATCCGGGCCTTCATCGTGGTGAATGCCACAAAGCTTTAAAGTGCGATAGATAACATCCACGGCACCAGCCACAAGTCTTTCCTGATCCGTGTCTTCGATGCGCAGGATAAACTTACCGCCGTAGACACGGGCGATGAGGTATTCGTAGAGCGCGGAGCGCAGATTGCCAATATGGATGTAGCCGGTGGGGCTGGGAGCATACCGTGTACGTACTTCCTGTGCCATAAGTTTCTCCTGTCTTGTGGGGATTTGTCATCTTGATTGTAGTGTTCAGTTTGTCTCATTTTATCAGATGGGGAGCATTGTTTCAATGATGGGAACTACGGCCCGAGAGAGAAATTCGCGGTCCACGAGAACTATTCAATTTGTCACTGTTTATGGTATGCTACTGTAGTATTATGTATGATTTTATTTTGTCATTATAAAATGAACCAAAATAAGATGGACTTCGTCCAATTCTATGAAAGCAGGTAAAAACCTTGCCGGTATCCGATACCATGGCCGCCGTTGAAAGGCTGGCAACTGAATATGGCAACGATGTATTGCGTTTGGCTACGTCCATTCTCAATTCGCGTGAACTTGCGGAGGATGTACATCAGGAGACTTTTTTGCGCGTGTGTAAGGCGTGGGAGGGCTTTCGTGGTGATGCCAGTGAGAAAACCTGGCTGATCGGGATTGCGGTAAATGTTTGTCGCGATATGATGCGCAGTGCATGGAAACGCCGGGTCACAGTTTCGGACGAGATGATCGCGGCCATGCCGGATACGTTTTCGAACAAGGAAATGGATAGACGCATGGACCATAGCATTTTATCGGAAGCGTTGGCAAAACTTTCAAAGGAACAGCGAGAAGCTGTGGTGTTGTTTTATTATCAGGATATTGACGTGAAAGAAATTGCACAGTTACAAAAAGTGCCGGAAGGAACGGTGAAGAGCCGCCTTTTCAAAGCACGTGGGAAATTGGCAACCCTGTTGGGAGGTGAGCTGCATGGGTAAAAAGAGCTTATTCAATGATGACCATTTTCGCATGCAGCTGAAAGCATCTTTGGAAGAAGTGAATGTTTCTGAAGCCTTGCATGAGAAAACATTACAGGCCTGCCGGGATCTTTTGCTTTCAACAGAGGTCCCCGATGCGAAGACACAGACCGAGGCTGCCGGTGTGCAGATACAGGTTGTTGAAAACGGTCACAACACGCATGGTATTCTGTCTTTTGCAGGACGGCACGCCATAAAGCTGCGCATTGTGGCAGGGGTCGCTGCCTGCATTCTTGTGGTTTTGATGGTATGGGACTATATGCCTAAAATGGGAAGTTCACAAACAGCCGATTTTTCTATGATGGAGGATGCGGATAATTCTGTAATGAGAAGAGGCACAGAGAAAAATATGCCAGCGTCTGCAGGGTCTGAAGATGAAGAGGCTGCTTTTGGCGGCACGGAATCTGAGATGGCCATGGCTGCAGCGCAATCACCGCAAGAGCCGGGAAATGCAGCCCCATCAGAAAGCGACCCCATCTGTTTTTCAGAAGATTCGGATTACCATGAATTGGAAAAATCTGAAAATCGTGAAGAAATGGGCGACGGTACAGCAGTTGCACCTGCCGGAGAGATAGCGCAGGAAGCTCCTTTGATTGTGGCCGTGACCGGGACAAAAAGCACGATTCTGATGCTGTCATCCTATAAGGTGCCTTTGACTGTGAATGAAAGCCGCCGGGACAATAAACCTTCTACAAAAATACTGAATGACTTTGCCAGGAACATAGAAGAGCAGCATCCGGATCAGATGGTGGAACGTGATGGCTTGTTCTTTGCCTATCAGCTCAAAAATGATTTCACGATGGCAGAACTAGAGAGCGTTCAGTCATATCAGGATTTGATAAGTGAAAGAGGATTGTGGTATTTACCTGTCCGTGCTGAAAACACATTATTGCTGTATCCGTTTGCAATGCAAACGGACGGTACAACGACTTTGGGTGAACCGCTTACGGCATTAAAGGACGATTGGGTAGATAAGCTGTCGGATGACAGCCTTCGTACCAATGTCATAGAGCGGACGGGTATAAAGTCTATCGATACGTTCATTATTATTGATGTGGATAACGGCTTGGGGTTCTGGATTTGCTGGGAAACAGATGGGCAAAGTTATGTTATGCCTTACATGGATACGCCGGATGTATTTTCATTGAAAAACGGTGAAATCTTTTCTTTGAAGGCGGTTCAGGAAAAGTTGATGCCATGACCATGGTGTCGGTCTGGAAATATTTTTTGCTATACGGTTGACAAAGACGGCCTTGTCCTGTATCATAGTTTTTGCGGTTCAGTAATTTCACGAATGTGGAAACGCTGAAAACCCGCATGGTAAAAGACATGGGAGATTTCCCGAGCGGCCAATGGGGGCAGACTGTAAATCTGTTGTCTTCGACTTCGGTGGTTCGAATCCACCATCTCCCACCATAAAAACCACCTTAAGGGATATATTTTGTATCTCTTATGGTGGTTTTTTGCATCATTCTTTTTGCTTATAGTGGGTAGAGGATAGTCTATTGGAGGAAAACATGACGTATGACATTGCCATCATTGGTGCCGGTCCGGCCGGTGCCACGTTGGCCCGTAAATTACATCCGAATTATTCTGTATTGCTATTGGATCGCAGGGACCTGTCCGTACCTCAGCCGTCTGAGCGTGGTAAATGCTGTGGGGGTCTCCTGGCACCGGATGCGCAGAAAATGATAGGAAAAATGGGGCTGGCCATACCCAAAAGTATTTTGGTGGATCCGCAGCTCTTTCTGGTGCGCACGGTGGATATCGACAACCACATTGAGCGGTATTATCAGCGTTTTTATTTCAATATGGATAGGAAAAAATTCGATGCGTGGCTGGTTTCTCTGATCCCTGATTCTGTGGATTTGGCTTTTGGTTGTAAATTCACAGGTTTTTTGGAGGATAAAGATGGCGTTACGTTTTCGCTGGTGCATGATGGCCATGTGCATACAGTCAAAGCACGCATTCTAGTTGGTGCAGATGGTGCTTTGTCAAAAGTCAGAAATCAGGCTTTTCCAGACAGTCCTGTCAAGCGTTATGTCGCTATTCAGGAATGGTACCCTGCCATAAATGCGGTACCACACTATGGCGTTTTGTTTGATCAGGAAGTGACCGATTTTTATGGCTGGACCATTACGAAAGACGATCAACTGCTGGTGGGTGTTGCCTTAAAAGAAGGGGCAGACATTCACCGTAAGTTCGACTTATTCAAAGAAAAACTGCAGCAGTCCGGTTATGTATTGGAGACACCCATACGCCGGGAAGGCTCGTGGCTGTGCCGTCCTGGTAGTACAAAAGAAATTGTTACCGGCAATGATAAGGTGCTGCTGATTGGGGAAGCCGCTGGCTTTATCAGCCCCTCTTCGGGCGAGGGTATCAGTTATGCCATGGAAAGTGCGTCTATACTTGCTGAAAGCATGGAAAGCGGTTTTTATGGTATTGGACAACGCTATGCAAAGAAAACAAAGAAACTGAAACGCAATATTGCCATGAAAAACATGAAAAAAGCCTTTATGTACACGCCTTTTCTTAGAAAGCTTGTGATGAAAAGCAGTGTGCTTGCGACGAAACTGGAACCTGAATGGAATGATATGGCGTAGGGATTATTTCGACTTCTGAAACCTTGGGCTTTCCCTGTCTTCGAGATTCACGGTTTCTTTGAAAATATACAAGGGCCGGTTTTTCACTTCATCATAAATGCGTCCGATGTATTCCCCCATAATGCCCAGAATTAATAAGGTAATGCCGTTCAGGAAAAGGGTGGCCGCAATGCCGGATGCCCAGCCAGACTGTACGCTGCCCAAGGAAAAGAGCTTTTGCACCAGCACAACAATCAAATAAAGGAAGCTGCCAAGGGAGATAAAGGTGCCTAACCAGGTCGCGATTTTTAAGGGTTTTAAAGAAAACGACATAATACCGTCGGTTGCCAGTTTCAACATTTTTTTTAGCGGGTACTTTGTGGTGCCGGCAAAACGTTCCGAGCGTTCAAATGTAAGGGCCGTTTGTTTAAAGCCGACCCAGGACATGAGGCCGCGGACATAGCGGTTTCTTTCCGGTACTTGTTTGAGTGCATCAGCCACGGCGGCATCAATGAGACGAAAATCACCCGTATCCACGGGAATTTCCACATCTGTTACGGCACGAAGGAACCGATAAAACATTTTGGCAGTCAGTTTTTTAAAAAAGCTGTCACCTTCTCTGGATATTCGTTTTCCGTACACAATATCAAAGCCTTCCTGCCATTTTTGAATCAAATCCGGGATCAGTTCCGGCGGATCTTGCAGGTCGCCATCGATAATAACCATGCAGCGCCCGGCAGCAAAATCCATACCGGCAGTAATGGCGGTTTGGTGACCGAAATTACGGGAAAAATTGATCAACTTTAATTGTGCATCTTCCTGACACAGGGTCTTCAACATCTCTGCTGTTTTATCCCGGCTGCCATCATTGATGAAAATAATTTCATAGGTTTCATGCAAGCCATCCATCACTGTTCGTAAACGTTTGCAGGTCTCCGTAAGTACTTCTTCTTCGTTATACATGGGGACGATGACAGAACATAAAATGTCTTGCATGGTTTTCTCCTTTGTTTCGGCGGCTTTCGTTATGGAACGTTGATTGACAAGGTAAATGCTTTGATATGTACGTGGATGGCTACTTATAAATTCTGTGGTGACATTTCAATTGGATGACGTATTAACACTTTGGCAGCTACTTTTTTGCTCAAAGTATTACCCCGCCAAAGGGTCTTCATCATGATTGCTTTTGAACCTGAAGCCTTTTTAAAAAAAGAAACTTGGTTTTTACAAGGGTTGCTTTTAAGACGATTTATCAGCCATCATTAGATGTGCCGCGTCAAAACCTTGTTTTATTGCGTAGTTCAAACCCCTGTCTTCAGGCCATATCTGTTCCATGCCAGCCAGGTAAAGACCGGCTAGCGGTAAAGCAACAGGTGCCCGCCGTGCACCGCTGCCTTGTGAAACGACAGGCTGTGCATAGGCGGTGCGTGTGATTTCTGTTTCTAATAGTTCAGAACGCTGAAAGTTCGGGAAGATTATTTCAAGGCCTTTCAGAAAATTCTCCAGAATCCGGGCATCATTTTCCTGATACAGTTCAGAACGGGCATCCAAATAGCGGGACAGGTAAACAATGTGCGCGCCGTAGGCTTCAGGACCGGTCAGGTTGCTATGTTCAACCATCACCACAAAGGGAATGGCCGGGTCGGCAACCGTCAGCCAGTACCAGGACGATACACTATGCTTGAGCAGCAGTTTCACGCAAAGGTTGGCTTTGTGCCTCAGTCCGGCAGTGCCAAAAGCAGTTTTTGTTTCCGGTGTATGGAGAAGGAACTGCTGCGATTTTTCTGTCAGCAGGGGCATCAGGGTTTCGTGTGGACCGGTATAAAGGACCTGTGCGTAGGTGTAAGCCTGGCGGTGGGCATGGTTGCTCCTGGCTGTGTGAACCAGTAGCCCTTTGTCTCCTTTTTCAATCCGACGCACTTCTGTATGAAGGAAGGCTTTGTTTTGATGATTTCGGAGGATTTCTCGAAACATTGCCGTTAGCAAACCATCAAAACCACCCTGAGGATAACCCAAAGCTTCTTTGGATTGGCCGCCTTTTCGAGATGCGCCGCGCAACTTAAACTTATTCCATATCCAGGTACCTGAAATGCTTCCGGCATCGGCGTCAAATTTCGAAATTAGTAATGGTTCCCACAATTTTTGATAGGCGGCCAGGCCACCGAAACGAATGAGCCAGGCTTTTGCCGTTGTTTTGTCCAGTCTTTCTGGATTTTTCCATAGGCGGGCCAGCAAAACCAGGATACCGGTACGAATCCTTGCAGAAAAGGGGAGCACTTCAAAACGCAATAAGTCTAATGGTGTTGTAAAGGGGTAGATGCGGCCTGCCTGGTAAATGGCATTTTTGGGTTTGTACCATTTCAGTTCTTGTAGAAGATTAAAACGATGGAATAAATTGATGACATTACGATCGGACGTAAAGATGTGATGATATATTTTTTCAAGCGGTGTTTTGATGGGGAAGCGTCCATCGTCGCTGCTTGTGCTGTTTTGAGACAAACCGCCAATCTGCCCATCTTTTTCATAAAGGTGAACTGTGTAACCCTCATCTGAAAGGGCCAGTGCGGCAGAGAGACCGCAGGCACCAGTCCCAATAATTGCAATGGGCTGGTTCGCCCGGTATTTTGTTGCCTGTGTTTGGGACTGTTCTGTCTGTTTTGTCTGTTTTGTCTGTTTTGTCTGTTTTGTCTGTTTTGTCTGTTTTGTCTGTTTTGTCTGTTCTGTCTGTTCTGTCTGTTCTGACTGTTCTGTCTTCTGTTTCATACT
>JBBRWP010000093.1:0-11090 GCA_038249175.1 Acetivibrionales bacterium | reverse complement strand
CATCCGCCTGTCTTGACACTCGGTAGGCTGGTATTACCCCAATATAGAAAAACGATCTAATAATGTGAGCTAATAGGAGGAAAACATGGTCTGGGTGAAAAACAACAAGAAGCTACTCTCTACTTTTATGTATGTCGCTTTACTGGTGATTTTGTACCTGATGACAAGCAATTACCTGCTATTCCATGCCTATGCTGAAGGCTTTAGTATCGTCATCGCGGCACTTATGTTTGTGCTCACTTGGAACTCCCGCCAATACATCGACAACCCATACCTGCGTTTTATAGGGCTGGGTTATTTGTTTGTGGCTAACATTGATTTTCTCCATATACTGGGCTATGTAGGCATGAATGTGTTTGCCGGCTACGATTACTATGCCAACCAGTTGTGGGTACTTGCCCGCTACATGGAAAGTTTGACCTTGCTGGTTGGTCTTTATTTTCTTTATAAACAAAAGAGCTGCAACGATTATCTGGTGTTGGTTGTCTACACGATTATTTCCGCCATCGGCATTTTTTCAATTTTCGTGTGGAAAATATTTCCGATTGCTTTCGTGGGAGGTATTGGTCAAACCCCCTTTAAAATTATCAGTGAATACATCATCATGGGCATTCTGGTGCTAGTGCTAGTGGGCCTTAAAAATTTTCAGGAACACTTTGGCCCGCAACTGCTGCGGCTTATCAGTCTGTCGGTGGTCATGACTATCCTCTCAGAGCTGTTTTTCACCTTTTATATCAGCAATTACGGGATCTCTAATATCATGGGTCACTACTTCAAAATTATTTCCTTCTATTTGATCTATAAATCGATTGTGGAAAAGAGCATCAAGGAGCCCTACGACATTATTTTCCGCAACCTTGAAAAAAGAGGGAGCAACTTGCGCAAGCCAATGAAACAAAGATGAAGCTTTTTTCTATCATCGGTCATGACCTAAAAACCCCTTTTAACAGTCTTCTTGGCGTGCTGGAACTGTTGTCTAAAGATCCTGATGCTTTCGAACCTGCGGAACAAAATGAACTCTATATTGCTTTGAATGAATCCACCAAAGAAACCTACAATCTAATGAGCAACCTGCTTGAATGGGCTTCAGTCAATATGGACAACATAAAAATAAAGATGGAGAACATCAGACCGATCACAGCCATCAACACTGTTGTAACCGGTCTAAAAGTAATCCTGGATAAAAAATCACTTCATCTTAACATATTCGGAGACCCTCAACTGACCATGCAAGCTGATGCCAACAGCCTAGACGCAATCATTCGCAACCTATTATCAAATGCCATTAAGTATTCTCATTCCGGAGATACCATTTCTATCAGAATCTTTGACCTTCAAAAGGAAATTTCCATTCATATAGAAGACCAGGGGCTAGGTATGACACCTGATCAGGCTAAAAAACTTGTTATGTCAAACATCAACGAATCCACCCCCGGTACTGCCAATGAAAGAGGTACAGGACTAGGCTTCAACATTGTCAAGGAATTTGTCGGACTGAACCATGGAAGAATTGAAATCGACAGTGAAGAAGGAAGAGGCACCACCGTCAAGCTGTTCTTTAAAAGCGATCATTCTGATTAAAAAAGGACTTCATGAACTCGATGTAATGAGACAACGTGAAGTCCTTGTTCTTAGAACTGGAATGACTAATCAATTCCAACGGGTGTTTAGCGAGTTGAGAACAGGATTTGAGGCGCGGTGGAATGAAAAACCAATACTATTTTTAATTGTTAACTTTAAACTTATATCACACATTGCACGAATAAAATTTCCGTGCAATATGTAATGGGGGCTATAATGATTTATTTGTAGTGTTCTTTAAAGTATCTGCATACAATTTTGGAATATAATTTATTTCGTTCAATGTTTAGAGCTGCTGCTGACTCATTGGTACCGCAACGTTAATGTTAAGAAAACGGCAGGACTGAATCTCCTGGTATTCCCTGAAGGTGGGCAGAATAAGATATCCTAACCTAAGTTTGATTTCACTGCAACAACTCTTTATTGAATAAAAAACATAAATAAATGTGGTGAAAACAACCCTTTTCAACCATAAAAATGGGATGTGAGCCATATTTTATGGCTGAAATGGGATTGTTTTCGAGTTGTTGCAGTGAAATCAAGGTTCCCTTTTGGGCAGGATTGGAATAACTAGTTCGATTATAACATCCTTAAGGACGGGTTTCGTTCCAATACTACACAAACGACATATGGCGCAAGGAATTTAAAATGATTTGGAGAATATTTGGTTGAGGGAGGAGAAAGTACACATTCACCTGGCGAGTGAGGGAAAGGATGGATACCTCCACTTTCGATTTAGGCAGCCGAATTCCGTATTCTGCTGTCCCGCATTCATCGCATCCGTTTCCGGATGTCGCGGAGCATCTCCATTGTGGTGAACGGCTTTTCATTCTCCAACTTCGGCAGAAACAGAAATATCGTGGCGAGACGGAGCACGGCTGAAATCATAAAGACAATCAAATAATGATTCGGGACGATCCCGAAGACGGTAATGTCCCTGGCAGCCACCGTGTCCTGAATTCCTTGCAGCAGCGCGCCGCCGGTCAGAACTCCCAGAAAGGCACCGGCAATCGAGGTGATCGCGGTGAAAACAGCCACATACGAAGGTCGTTGCGCTGTGGGAGAAATCCGAAGCAGGATATTCATGACTGCAAGCCCGGAGGCGCCCCACACAAGTCCACCGACCGCATTGAAGATAAACAGCGACAACGGACTGCCTGCGGTGGAGAAGAGCCATACGACAGGGTTGATGGCTGCGACAAGGCAGGAAATCCATAGAACAGGCTTGTTTCCATATCGATCCATCAGCCGGCCCCAATGGGAAAGAACCATGACTGCGAAGACTGCGCCGGTGACCTGACTGCCCAGTGTGACCATGAGGAAGGAGAGCTTCAGCGGACCCAGTGCATAGCGAATGAAATAGGGACCGGCAATGTTCGCGGTAAATGACCAAACTGTCCAAAACAGAAGGAAACGGAAGAAGGGCCGATTTTCAAACATACCACGAAATACCAAACGGATCTTCACACTGGGTCCCGTGTGCATCGTGACATCTTTCACGCCAATAAAACAGAGCATGTCAAAAACGCCAAAGGCGCCGCCCATGATAAACACGACAGCGTACCCGGTGAAGCCTGGCATAACGTCAAGCAATCTGGCGACAAGAAGGCCGAACGCAACCGAGAGAATGTTGAGAACCTTGTCGCGCAGTGACAGCCAGCGCCCTCTGATGTCAATAGGGATGATATCCGCCATCCACGGGATAAAACAGACATTGATGAACGATCCGCTCAGGGAGGAAATTCCGATCAGGAAGATGAGGGTCCATATGCGAAGCCAACCGGGCTGTACAGGGATGAAGAAGGGAATGAGGCCCACAAAAAGCCAAAGTGCCCGTGAGACAATTCCGAATGTGAGCATATAAGCTTTTCGCTTCTTCGTTCGGCTGACCAGAAGGGCTGCTGGAATCTGGAGCAAAGTACCGAACAAAGGAATGGCGGTAAGTACACCGAAAAGAAAGTCATTGGCACCCAGAGCGCCGGCAAGACCTGTCAGTGCGGATCCCCCTGCTATGGTTCCAAAGAAGGTTCCGAACAGGTTGGCAAGAATCATGAAGCCAATGCTGCGTCGAATTTCCGGTAGAATTCCCGCCTCCTGATACAAGGCTGTGAAGGGAGACTTGAAGAAGGGTCGTGACATGAATTTCCACCTTTCAAAAGGACTGCGGACTTATTTTTCGTGCCCATACATTCCAGTCATAATTCCTTAATTCCTTCAGATTTTTAACCTGCAGGTTCATCAATCTCGAGTTGCCGAAACAGTTCACGTTGTTCCTTCGTTAGCGGACATAATATTTTGAGTTCATGAACCGTTGCTTTATAAATTTATAAATAGCAATCATGATTCTACCGTAGCAACCCGAAAATGATCCGATTTGATGCCAAAAGTGCGCCGCACATAGCGCATTTCGGCCTGAAATAGGCCATTTTCAATCGATTTTGCCTCCGTCGGAGTCGAAATCGGTGTTCTTGCACTAGAATCAATCATCATTATATCAAAAGTCATCTGTTTGTATATGGCACACAAAAGTTGTACCGGGATTATCAACATTAAATATCCACAAGATGAACCAAAAAGGCCGGAAAGGCCTATTTGTCGTGGATGTTTTTCCCGCAATGACTTACAATATGGTTGTTCAACAGAATTAATGAGCACTCACAAGGGGAAGCCCGGTGCGTTTTGCCGGTTGAACCGGATGAGTTCTCACGAATTCCCTTGATAAGCCGAAAACCCGATATTAGTGCTTCACCTACATTGCAGTGAAATCAAACTTGACACTGAACAAATTTTAATTTATATTGAGTTTGTATTTATTTTATACTTATAATAAGTGTCTCAACTTTCCCACCTGAAAATGTGTATCGAACATTGAAAATTAATACATTTATGTAAAAAAATATATAAAAATTCCTCAATTTATGGTATAATAGAATTAACGAAACCCAATGATACCAATAGAAAGAGGAACTTTTATGAATTCTATTATAACACATAATTCAAGCACTGACCATGAGTTAATATCCAAAACTGATCGCTTTTTTACTGATTTTTCAATATCGAAGCTTCTGAAGAAATCCAATTTCTATAAATCCGGTGGCATCCAATGTACTATCATCCTAAAGGAAGTATTCGGATTAGTCTTTTCTGGAAAAAATCTGTACAGAACTTTACAAATGAATCCTAATGACCTATCGTTCAAACAGAATACAGTTTACCGGTTTTTGAACAACAGCACTTTCAACTGGTCACGATTATTGATGCTTTTAGTGACACAAATTATTACCATTCTCAATGATTTGACTTCTGTCGACAGAAAAAAACTCATGATTCTACCGTAAAAACCCAACAGGAGGTTCCTCAGGCAAAATACACAAGCGCTGCTGAAGAAGGCTATCCTTTATGACAGACCCTCCGAATTACCTTTTTTTATTGGCATCCTCCCCGCCGCAAGAAAAAAATATGGAAAAGATTTGGATGAAATTCTCTTCAACTACCCGGATTTTTTCGATAAAGATGCCGTGCAAAAAGGTGTCACATCCATGGCCATCACCTATTATGCCGGGCATCATATAGATCCCTGGGGCTGTGTCTGGGAAAACCTGCAGGAAGGTATGGAAGCTTATGTGACAGGACATCCCATTCCAAACCGCTCAGACATCCTGACGTTGAAGGCACCGGAAACGGACATGGGACTTCCCCACGGTTTTATGTATTTACGTCTGCTGGATTTACGTGGTTTTGAAGAAGCCATGATGGATTTTGCAGAAGAATGTGATGAATTGCAGCAGCTCATTGACATTGTCTGCACATATAACGTGCGGCAGATGGACATTGCCTGTCAAAACCCCGACTCTTGGATTATCACCGTCGGAGACGACCTTGGCATGCAGCATGGTTTGGCCATTGGTGCGGTAAAATGGCGAAAATACATGAAGCCGGAACGGATGGCCGGCATCGACGACTCACAGGAAGACTTTTGACGTTCTCATCTCCGAAACTGTTGCCGTTGTTTTAAATTTCATCAAAATCAAATTCAGCTCTTCAGCAAACCGATTCACATCACTTGAGAGCGAAACGATCTCATCCACCTTGGCCTGTTGTTCCTCTGTGGCTGCGAGCACTTCTTCGCTGGCTGCCGCATTCGCTTCGATTATGTCGCGCAGGGTGATGATTGAAGCTGAAAGTGTAGGCAATATCTCCCGCAGCGTGCCACTTAAGGTGCTCATGGCCATCGCTGCATCCTTTGTTGTGTTAGATTTTTCAGCCAGGTTACTGATTACTTGATTGAGCTCTCCCATCAAATATGTCTGGTCTCCAGCGCTGTCTTTGCAAATATTCATTGCGCACTCTGACTCCAGCGTGTCAGATATAATCTTTTTAATGATCCCGGCAATATTCGTTGCTGCCAGGGCTGATTCAGCAGCCAGCTTGGTGATTTCAGTGGATACGACGGCAAAGCCACGGCCATGTTCTCCTGCTCGTGCCGCCTCAATGGAAGCATTGAGTGCCAGCAGGTTTGTCTGATTTGCGATGGTCATAACTGTCTTGGTAATGTTTCCGATTTCCTTCGAACGTTGGCTGAGTCTTTCCGTTATTTCTGAGGCACCTTCAATAGATGTGGTCAGTTCTCGCAGGTGAACAGCAGCTTTATTCAGTGAAATTTCTCCATCTTCTGTCCGCTGCAGGCTGTACTGCGCTGCACTTAGCGATGCTGCAGCACCGGATGCTACATCCTCCACCGTTTCCCGGACGCTGTCAAATACATTATCGATTCGTTGAAGAGACGATGCCGCTTTGATTGCATCTTCAGCCAAATGATGCATAATCGAGGCCACTTCTGCCGCTGAACGGCCTGTACCTTCAGCCGACTCATTCAAGGTCATCCCTGATTCCTGCAGCTCATGGTATTGGTTCTTCAAGCTCTCAATCATGGTTCCAATTCCCATTTGCATCTGGGACGCCGCCAAAGCGACTTCACCGAGTTCATCCCGTCTCTTTTGGATGTTCTGAGGAACATGCTCTTTAAAATTACCATCTGCCATGTTGTTGAAATGAAGCACCAGCGCATTGAGAGGTTGTGTGATTGAGCCAGCAAATAGCCAGAAAACACCAACTGCTAACAGAACAGAAAAGATTCCCAGGACAATGGAATACAAAGTGCTTTTATAGAGCATCTCGAATTCCGCAGATACATCGTAATCCATTCCAATGACCGCATATATATCTCCAGACGAATTCCTGAGCGGATAATAATTGGTCATTAACACACCATATTCAAGGTTTTCAAACAACCCTTCAATGATTTTCCCGGACGACCAAATATTACTGTATATATCTTTATAGTCAGGTTCAACGACTTCACCGAAAGATGCGTTATCTTTGACGTTATCATCCGTACCATCCACTATATAATAAAAATTTCCGCTACTATCCTGTTTAATAATATAGAGGAACTTTAACCCACCGATAAATAAGGTGTCTTCCAAGAGATATTTCAGCTTTCCATAATCTTGTTCAGATATGTTTATCTTCGTGTCTCCAATCCGTTCGACATCTTTCAATTCATCTCTGGACGTCAGATATGCGCTGACCTTTGCTCCTTTTTTTATGGCTGAGGTCTTCATCCCTTTTTGTATTTGGTTGAAGGACATGAACAGATTAATGGCAACAACAGAAACAATAAGTATTAAAACCGTCAGGATCAGTTTCGCTCTTATTTTCATTCTTATTCCTCCAAAGTCATAATTAACGTTGATCAATGATGAATACCTGTTAATCACTGGCAACCTCCATGGATTTCATGGTTTCCAGCACCAGGCAATACCCATTCGGCTGCTTACTTCCTAACAAAGTCACTCCATTTCGGAGCTTTCGTCGGGTTCCGGTTCCCTTGCCAGATTGATGCGTTCGTTTGCCCGGCTGAGCTCAATGCCCAACAACGCTTCAATTTCATTGGCTGGCAACGGTTTATGGTAATAGTATCCCTGGATTTCATCACACATCCGATGGTTCAGAAATGCAAGCTGCTGCTTTGTTTCTACACCCTCTGCGATGGTTTGAAGACCCAGGTTTTTTGCCAGCACGATAATGGCTTTGGTGATCGCCTCATCCTTATCACTAACGGCAATCCCATGCACAAATGCCATATCAATTTTGATCCTGTCAATCGGCATCAATTTCAGACGGCTCAACGAAGAATATTCTGTTCCAAAATCATCGATGGATATGGTAAGACCCAGTGCTTTCAAATCACTTAAAATCTCAATGACATTATTTTTTTCAGCCATGGCTACACTTTCTGTGATTTCAAGCTCTAAAAGTTCCGGATTTAAACCGGTTTCAATCAGAATATCATCAACCAGTCTGACCAGGTCTTGATTTTGAAATTGATAGAGCGAAAGATTGACAGCCATACGCACCGGTGGGTAGCCCGCATCCTGCCATGCCTTGTTTTGCCTGCAGGCATTGCGAAGCACCCAGTTCCCGATGGGGAGGATCAGCCCCGTTTGTTCAGCGATGGGTATGAACTGAGATGGCGGTATGAAACCCAGCTCAGGATGCTTCCATCGCAGCAAGGCTTCCAGACCTGTAATACATTCAGTCGCCCCATTGATTTGCGGCTGGTAGTATATCATCAGTTCATTCCGTTCCAGCGCTCGGTATAAGTAGTTTGTTAATATCATCGTTTCAACAACCTTGGTTTTCATTGACGGGGTGCAGATGACGAACTGGTTCTTCCCTGTGTTCTTCGCCTCATACATGGCCAGGTCCGCATTCTTTATGAGACTTTCCACATCTTCCCCATCAGTCGGATACAGGGCTACCCCGATACTGGCGTTCACTTGAAATTCTTGACCCATCAATACGAAGGGACGTTTGAAACACCCCAAAATCTTCCCTGAAATGATGACGGCATCATCCAAATCCGCAAGATTCTGTACCATAAGAATGAATTCATCTCCGCCGAGCCGGGATACGGTGTCATCCTTACGTACCGTTTCTATCAGACGTGCGGCCACTTCTTTCAGAAGTTCATCGCCCAGGGAGTGTCCCATGGTGTCATTAATCATTTTAAAACCATCCAGGTCAATAAAAACAACGCCGACTTGTTTCGCAAGCCGTCGGGCAAGTGGAATTGCCTGGTTAAGACGATCTGTCAATAACATCCGGTTTGGAAGTCCGGTTAAATGATCATGATAGGCCAGATGGGTGTCGTCACGAGGCCGCTTGATCCGATTGTATTATAATCACGATTTGTTTCTATCCCAAGTTGAAGTACGGGTTGTCCGAACATATCATTGACGACTCTGCGGCCGGCAACTTTCTCGCCACTGATGATGGTGATTTCTGTAGGATGCTGTGGATTGTCTGGTCCCATGTTTTCAGGTGATTTCAGCACCTCCTGATTGACTCCTTCCAGATTAACCGTCATTTTCAAACGGGCTGATATCTCTCTCACCATCTCTTCATCAATATAACGACCCATAACGACCTGACCCCGGACCGGACCCTCAAAGGTACTGGTTAGTATGGGATATGACGCTATCAGCATTGGACCTTCAGGCAGCGCTGCGATTCCCTGGATGACGGTCTTGGGATCGGTGTTGTTCAGGATTTTGCTTTTTTCAAAAATTCCTGTCAGTTCAGTTGGAAAGGGTCTGAATTCTTCTGTTTGGCGGTCAAATGCTTTTGCAAAGGTATAGCCACATGAGCGATTGACAAAAGCAATCATATCCAGATTGAAGTTCAACAATGTAACAGGCTGCAAATTGTTAGTAATAAATTTTTCATTCCCGTCTTCAGCAAATTGATATGCCTCATCCCAGGGGCCCCAATCCGCTACACTTGTAGCTAAGGATGCCCCATACCCTTCTAATGCATCAATGGCCATGGAGACTTTCTGAGTCACATCCCGATTTTCTATTTCTAGTATTTGCTTTTTGGAAACAGAACCGATCACCATATATATGATGAAGACCAGAAACAGGAATAACAGGAGCAATGCTGTTATTGTTTTAATGCGTAGTGATGTGAATTTCTGTGGATTCTTCAACATGACTGCCCCCACATAATAAATTCCCTTTCATTTTATGAACCGAATTTTATTGGGACTAATTGAAGTAATTTACCCACTCCGGAGACAAATAAACATCACAATGTCATTGTATGATGCACTGTATAATTCTACTTCAAAAACCCGAAAACAATCCTATTTCAGGCATAAAATCAGCGTATATCCCGAATTTTATGCCTGAAATAGGTTGTTTTCACCTAATTTTATCCTAATTATATTTACCATAAAGGGTTTTTGAAGCAGAATCACTGTATAAATATTTCAAGAAAATACTTGACGGGATGCCGGCAAATATTGCAGGGTTTTAGTGATATGTATTTGACATGATGATTATATCCAAAAAGTCACTAAGTGACTTTTTGGTGCAGGTTATCGTCAGATAACCTGGTAAGTGTTCGCCAACTCCAATATTGATGTAACACGGTTCGCACCATTATACAGTAACCTGTGGAGCACCAATAAGGCCTGTGAAAATTTTGGTTTCTCTTAAGCATAGTAAGCCTGTCATCCTGGCTGGATGACAGACTTACTATGACCGGTACGCCAAAATCTTGGAAACCATTCCTTTCAAAGCGTTGACCAATATTTTCATCACACTGACACTGGTTCATTCATGAATAGGCGAACGGCGATCCTGGGACAGGCTGTTGAAATACGCTGCGATGCTCATCGCATGCCCTTCATATCCTGGCGGAACAAGGACAAACGCCAATTTCAATTTCAGCAATATCAATAGGTTCTCCTGCGCGAATACTTTTATGTACAAATGCTGAAAATTTCGTTAGTTCAGATGTGTACTCGCAATTAAATGTGTTATTTTTTTTTAACATCTCATCTTTTTTTTCATCAGATGATCTAACGATCTCTGTTATTTTTTCTGTTACCACAACAAATTCCTCTGTCAATTGCACAAATGTATTGTACTTTTCAATGTCCTTTTTAACAGTCTCCAAATCTTCTTTCTTAATTCGTTTACTGATGGTTTTCCCGCCAGAACTTTTCGACAGGACATAATAGGGTCCTCTTAAGACCGGCGGAGAATTTTTTTGGGGAACTTTAAGAAACTGCTCATTGATTGTGCCGCGTTTCATTGTTCTGAATCAGTGTTATTCTTGTGTTCCTTCACAGGATTGCTTCTTTTTATGACTGATGGTCAGGATGACGGCTATCCAAGATTGGAGACCGTGCGTCGTGCGCACGGTTTTTTTGCTGCCTTTTCACCAGATGTTCTTGCAACAAACCGACCATGCTTCGTTCTCTTCACCTGATTCTACCGTCAGTTTTCAGCCGACTTTTTTCAAAAATTCACAACATTGATGATATCCCTGTAAACAAGATCATGGCGTTAATACACTAGAATCATGGAGGAATGTATGAACAAACCGGCAATGAATACCTTAGAATATCCTGAAATAATTCGTCGTTTGGCTGACTT
>JBBRWP010000092.1:0-11130 GCA_038249175.1 Acetivibrionales bacterium | reverse complement strand
TGGGTTTTACAAACAATTAGTACAGCGGGCTAAACCGCCGCAATGTTTGCACATAAGGACGAAGCAAACCATGCACAACAGATACTGAAAGAAAAGGGCACCTTTGCTGGGTTTTACAAACAATTAGTACAGCGGGCTAAACCGCCGCAATGTTTGCACATAAGGACGAAGCAAACCATGCACAACAGATACTGAAAGAAAAGGGCCATCTTTGCTGGGTTTTACAAACAATTAGTACAGCGGGCTAAACCGCTGCAATGTTTGCACATAAGGACGAAGCAAACCATGCACAACAGATACTGAAAGAAAAAGGACATCATTGCTGGGTTTTACAAACAATTAGTACAGCGGGCTAAACCGCCGCAATAAAGGAGGCAAGCACATGGCAAAAATACCAAAGATTAAGCTGGACAATTATCAGCCCCTGCGCGAGGTCATTTTTGACACCCTGCGCAATGCCATTGTTAATGGCGATTTGAAACCGGGGGAACGCCTGATGGAGGTTTATTTAGCAGAAGAGATGGGTGTCAGCCGCACACCGGTGCGTGAGGCCATTCGAAAACTGGAAGCGGACGGGCTTGTGATGATGGAACCCCGCCGCGGCACACGCGTGGCCGAAATATCTGTCAAAGACATTGTGGATGTGTTGGAAGTACGTTCTGCACTGGACCGCCTGGCCACAGGACTTGCGGCAACACGGATACAACCGGCGCAGATAAAACAGCTGGAAGCGGTTCATAAACAGTATGCCAGCCATGTACAGAAGGAGAACATTGAAGGCGCAATACGTCGGGATATTGAATTTCACGACATTATTTATGCTGCCTCCGGAAATCCACGTCTGGTGGCTGCCGCAGGCAGTTTAAAAGAGCACATCTATCGCTTTCGTGTTATTTACCTGCGGGATATTTCCAAAGCGGTGGACGTGGAGGCCGAACACGCAGGTATCCTGGACGCTTTGCGGGAAGGGAAGAACACTGAGGCTTCCAACCGGGCAGACCACCACATACGCCATCAGATGGAGACCATTATTCAGAGCATGGAGCAAAAAGCAGACATTTAAAGAGCTAAGGGAGTGAAACATGAAAACAGATATACAGATTGCCCAGGAAGCCAATATCGCCCCCATTGAAACGGTGGCCGCATCCCTTGGCATTGGTCGCGAAGATCTGGAATTTTACGGGGACTATAAGGCCAAAATGAAAGCCAGTCTCTGGGAAAAGGCAAAAGACCGAAAAGACGGGAAGCTGATTCTGGTCACAGCCATCAACCCCACTCCTGCCGGAGAAGGGAAAACAACGACCACCGTCGGTTTGGGTCAGGCTATGGCGAAGATTGGCAAGAAGGCCAGCATTGCCCTGCGAGAACCTTCTCTTGGTCCTGTTATGGGCATTAAGGGCGGCGCTGCCGGCGGCGGATACGCTCAGGTGGTTCCCATGGAAGACATCAACCTGCATTTTACTGGCGATATGCATGCGATTACAGCAGCAAACAACCTGCTCTCTGCTGCCATTGACAATCATATTCATCAGGGCAACGCACTGCAAATTGATATCCGGCGTGTTTTATGGAAGCGTTGCATGGATATGAACGACAGGGCTTTGCGCGACATTGTTGTCGGTTTGGGCGGCAAGGCGAACGGCTTTCCCCGGGAAGACGGTTTTCAGATTACCGTGGCTTCCGAAGTCATGGCGATTCTCTGTCTTGCGACAGATTTAATGGATCTAAAGGAGCGCCTGAAACGTATTCTAGTGGCGTACTCACTGGACAACAAGCCCATCAGCGCAGACGATTTGTCTGTTGCCGGTGCCATGACGTTGCTTTTAAAGGACGCAATCAAGCCGAATCTGGTGCAAACGCTGGAAAACACGCCGGCCTTCATGCATGGCGGACCCTTTGCCAACATAGCCCACGGCTGCAACAGTGTTTCCGCCACACGCCTGGCACTCAAACTTTCCGACTATGTCATCACGGAGGCTGGTTTTGGTGCAGACCTCGGTGCCGAAAAATTCTTTGACATCAAATGCCGTTATGCCAATTTTTCCCCGGATGCTGTGGTGCTGGTGGCAACAGTGCGCGCACTAAAATACAACGGTGGCGTAAAAAAGGAAGATACCACCATTGAGAACACTCAAGCCCTGGAAGCCGGTATTGTGAACCTGGAACGGCATATCGAAAACATAAGGAAATTCGGTGTACCCGTGATTGTGGCCATCAATAGCTTTGCAACAGACACAACGGCCGAAATCGATATCATTCAAAACAAGTGTCGGGATTGGCATGTACCGGTAGCCTTTTCAGAAGTCTTCGCCAAAGGCGGTGCCGGCGGGGTAGAGCTGGCAGAAAAATTATGTGCTTTGATGGATGCAGAAAAAGCCTCCTTTTCTCCCCTCTATGCGTTGGATCAGCCCTTGAAAGAGAAAATTGCCACCATCAACAGGGAAATCTATGGCGGTGTCAATGTGGTATATGCAGACAAAGCAGAGAAGGAACTGCAGGCCATTGAAGCCCTTGGTTACGGCCATCTGCCCGTCTGCATGGCAAAAACCCAGTATTCACTCTCGGATAACCCGAAACTGCTGGGTAGCCCGAAGGGTTTCGACCTGACGGTCAAAGAGGTAAAACTCTCTGCCGGTGCCGGGTTTGTGGTTGTATTAACAGGCGATGTCATGACCATGCCGGGACTGCCCAGGGTGCCTTCGGCCAACCGTATGGATATTGATGCCGACGGGGTCATTGAAGGCTTGTTTTAGTCCATCCTATCGGTTGTATTTAAAGAGGGTTTGCCAAACGGCAAACCCTCTTTGTTTCTATCGAAGATATTCTTTCTTTCTGTGATACCATGGGTTGGGCAATCAGTACGCTCGTCATGAAGAATTGTATACCATCGTAAAATCACATACTGGCATCAAATGGGTAATCAGTAAGCTCGTCATTCTCGCACAATGTGTGTACACATTGGTTTCGGCGGGATCCCTGCTTCAGCTGCGTTTGCGGTGCTACACCTTAAACTGTGCAACGGTTTCCTGCAATTTTTGCGCTTCCGCACCCAGGGCTTTGGCATACTCCGCCATCTGTTCAATACTGCCAAGCTGCTGGTCGCTGGATGCCATCACTTCTTCTGTGGACGCGGCCGTTTCTTCCGAAACAGCGGAAATATTCTGAATCGCCAGCAAGGTATCCTGCTTCACCTGATCCATCACACCCACATCCCGCGTAATCCGCTGAACCTGTACAGCAAGGCTGTCCATAGACGTTTTGATGTCTGTGAATGCCTTCAGGGCTTTTTCCATGGCCATGTCTTGGGAATGGAGGATGGCTCCTGTTGTTTCCGCTTTTTTGGCCGTGGCATCTGTCTGTTTTTGTGTCTGAACCACAATAGCGCCAATTTCTTTGGTTGCCTTCATCGACTGTTCAGCCAACTTACGCACTTCTTCGGCGACAACTGCAAAGCCACGACCCATATCCCCGGCGCGGGCGGCTTCAATGGCTGCATTCAACGCCAGGAGGTTGGTTTGGTCTGCAATACCGTTAATCACTTTGACGATATTCCCGATAGAACCGGAACTGACGCGCAGTGCGCCGATATCATCCACAATTTCACGGATAACCGTTCCTGTTTCTTTGGATTTCGCATCCAGTTCTGCAATGGAAGCCAGGCCGTTTTTTGCCAGAATAACCGTGTCGTCGGTAACGTGTTGTATGTTTTCTGCATTGGTTTCCACGGTTGCCATGCTGGAGGAAAGTTGACTCATCTTGGTAACACCCTGTTCGGCATCCTGCGCCTGAGACGTTGCTCCCTGGGCAATTTCTGAGATGGCCTTCCCGATTTCCTGAGAAACCTGGGCAACCTGCACGGTTGCACCTGAAACAACCACAGCAGATTCGGAGACACTGTTGGCAGAAATTGCTGTCTTTTCAATAAGCCCGCGCATGGCCCGAATCATGGCACTGATGGCTTTTGTGAGTTCCCCCAATTCATCAGCCCGTCTACTTGTCGGGTCAACGGTTAAGTCCCCCGCTGCCGCCTGTTCAGACATACGCACAATGTGGTTGATGGTGCGGCCCATACCACCAGCCATATAAATGCCCACGCCGACAGAAATAGCGCCGGCTAATAAAACGAAGAGGATTGTTAACAGAAGGATAGAATTTGCCCCTTGCAGGAGTGACCGATAGGGCAGCATGCCGGAGAGGTATATGTCGTATTTTTCCATTTTTTCTGTAATGGCCAGGTAACGCTCACCCTTATAGGTCACATCTTCTGTAAAAGAGAAGATTTTCTTTTGCTCTTTATATTTTTTAAAAAAATCTGTTTGTGCAAAAGCATAGGCTGTCGGAGCTGCCGGGTCAATTTTTTCTTTGTCTTCTTTGTTTGCTGAATAACGGACCGCCACATCGTAACCATCCGGACCGATGAGGTGGGTTTCTGCATTCTCACCAAGGGTCATCCCGCCGATGAATTCATTGATTACTTTGGCATCAAGCGCAATAATCAGGATGCCCATCGATAGTCCTGTCATTGTGCTGCGTAGAGAACGGGTATAAAATATTTGCGGCTCTTTCGGGTTGTAAAAGGCCAGCCCCGATTTGCTGTCTGCCGTTTTCAGGTAATCCTCTATTATGGCGTGGTCTGTTACCCAGACACCTCTGCCCTTCGCTTCATTGGCCAAATGTACAATTTTAAAGGTATTGAACTTTTTCATGTCATTGTCCATGAAGGGCGAATTCTGCGAAAAGCTTTCCCCCAGTATTGTTACATTTTTTAGCATGGGTTCTGCACTGGTCAAACCGGTTAAAAACGTATTCACATCAGTGGATGCCAGCATACGTTCCACGTTATCTGTTGCGCTGAACATGGTTTGTATGTCTTTATTGGTAAGCAACTGCATAGTGGTCTTGTCCACTTTGGTTAAAACAAGATCCAAATATTCAGACTTGCTTTTGAGCATCAGTTTGGATGACTCGCGCGCACTGTTTTCCAGAGCATTGGCCGCCATGGTGTAAGAAACTACGCCCAAAACAATGATAAGGCCGACCGGCAACAGAAAGGACGCAATGAGTTTGGCACGGATACTGCTGTTGATCTTTCTGAGGAGCGGCAGTTTCATCAAAAAAGACGGTTTTCTGTTTTTTTTCAAGACACCCGGACCTTCCATCGATGGTCTGCCTGCTTTTGAAAAGAGCCCTGAAGAAATCTTTTTGCCTGAACCCGGTTTTCTGTTTTTCATACTAATTCTTTTCCTTTCACTTTGAGTAGGCACAAAACTTGCTGAATGGTTATGGTTAATTTTTTATCCGCGCTCTGCAAGCACCACCCGGTCAAGGCCCTGAAAATCCTTCTGAACCATGGCCTGGTAGCCGGATGCAGTAAAGAGCTGTGGCACTGTCACTCCCTGGTCATATCCGATTTCAATCAGCATCAGGCCACCCTCTGCCAAATGCTCTATACCAAAACAAGCCAGTTTTCTGTAAAAGTCAAGTCCATCTGTCCCACCATCCAAAGCCAAATTCGGTTCATAGTCCCGTACATCTGGCATCAGGGTTGCCAGCGCAGCGTGTGGGACATAGGGTGGATTCGATACGATGATGTTGTATTTGTCACCAAAAACGTCCGATATCCCGTCTGATAAAAAATCTGCTTCCACACAGTCTACCTGTTTTTCCAGGTGGTGCATTTCTATGTTTTTTCTGGCAACGGCCAGAGCGGTAGCAGAAATATCGACACTGATAATTTGCGCACGCACATCTTGCAATGCAACGGCACAGGCAATACAACCTGAACCGGTACCAATTTCGAGCACATGCGACCCTCTTTGTGGCAAGGCTTCTAATACGCCAGCCACAAGCATTTCGGTTTCCGGGCGTGGAATGAGAACCGCAGGATTGACATAAAACATATAGCCGCAAAAACACACTGTTTCTGTGATGTAGGCGATGGGTTCATGCTGTGCGCGTCGCACTAAGGCGTTTTGATATGTCAAGATACAGGCCACATCGGTGCAAAATTCAAGTAGATGTGC
Organism: Acetivibrionales bacterium; assembly: GCA_038249175.1. Lineage (GTDB taxonomy): Bacteria > Bacillota > Clostridia > DSM-8532 > DSM-8532 > JAEWSN01. The sequence continues at coordinate 5,107 of JBBRWP010000092.1, read as the reverse complement.
GTACAGCCAGGAAAGCGACTGCCCGCTGGCCCACAAAAGCAGGATCCTGGCTTCTTCGATGGCTGCAGACAAATGCGTTTCCTTTAAGGTTTTTGCTTCCTCGATGGCAACAGAACCCTGCGTTTTCTGAACGGTTTTTGCTTCCTCGATGGCAACAGAACCCTGCGTTTCCTGCACGGTTCTGGCTTCTTCGATGGCTGCAGGCAAATGCGTTTCCTGTAATTTTTTTTTGCCTGTATTTAAAAGCTCCTGCCAGGTCAACAGTTGTTCTCCCCGTCCTTTCAAAGGGTATCTGTCAGGTTCGCAGCCGCAACGCTTATATCCGCTGCTGAAATCCCTGGTTTAACAGCCGCAACACCTAAGTCCGCTGCTGAAATCCCTGGTTTAACAGCCGCAACACCTAAGTCCGCTGCTGAATTGCCTGGCTTCTCGACCGTACCTCCGATATCCTCTGCAAATTTCTCAGCCTTTACAGTTGAAATATCTACGTCCACGACAAAATCCGCATCTTTTAGTGCACTGTCCATTTCTCTGCCATTCTCTGCTGCTGCAGAATCCACCGGGACTGGTACTTCGACCACCGCTTTTAGTGCCGTCAGGGCAACTTCGAGCATGCTGTCATCCGGTTCCTGCGTGGTAATTTTTTGCAGCATCAAACCGGGCATGCTCAGCGCCCGTAAGGGTTTGAAGTCGGTTTTGGCAGCCAGTTTGAAGATTTCATAGGAAACACCGGCAATAAACGGGAGGAGAACAAGGCGTATGGCCATATTTACGAGGCGGGAATGCCAGCCGGCAAACATAAACACAATGATGGAAATAATCATAACCACAAACAAAAATGTGGTACCGCAGCGGGGGTGCAGGGTGGTATGGCGGCGGGCATTTTCCACGGTCAATTCTTCATTGCTTTCCAGGGTATAAATACTCTTGTGCTCCGCTCCATGGTACTGGAATACGCGCTTGATCTCTTTGTTGCGTGAAACAAGGAATATATAAGAAATAAAGAGAACCAGACGGAGACCACCTTCAATAAGGTTGGCAAAGAATGAACCCTGTGCGCCACTTTTGTCAAAGTGCAGGAGATCGGTTAAAAAGTTGGGCAAGAGCATAAAAAGACCAATACCCAACACAAGCGCAATGGCAACAGAGAAATAGAGCATGTACTGGAAGTAGTTCTCGCCAAGCACTTTACGCATAAAGCGGTCGAACTTGTCTTCCGTCGCCGGGCTTTTTTCTACCTTTTCTTTTATATGTGCGTTTTGCGTATCATTTGTTTCATAGGATACCGGAGACACTTCAGCCTCGGATGGCAGTTCCTCCAGTTTTTCAGCGGAGCTTAACAAAACCTGCACGCCGACTATCATGGATTCCACAAAGGATACCGCACCACGAATGAAGGGGGTGCGAAACCACCGGCTCCGTTTGTTGGCTGGTATGTAATCCGAAACCTCCAAATCAATGCTGCCGTCGGTCATGCGGACAGCCACAGCCATTTTCCCGTTGCCACGCATCATCACGCCCTCAATGAGGGCTTCCCCGCCCACATCACAAGCTTTGATTGGTTTTTGCCATATTTCTTTATTCATGATTTCCTTTCAATTTCCGAGATAAGGCTTGCTTTGCAAGGTCCCTCTCAAGCGTTTACAGACCGAAGTTCCACCCATAATTCTGTACCGGGCACAAACCCCATAAAAAAACCTTCAGTCCGTCCGCATTGGTCCGGCGAAGAAGGTTCTGATTCCGAACACTGTCTTTGTATGTACGATTCATTATAAACGCTTTCATGGCAATGGACAATGAGAAGAGGGTCTAAAAATCGTGTTTTTTCATGACTTCCTCGAACAGCTGCAGCGATATCGGTTTTTGGAGGTAGTCATCAACACCGTTTTTCTCAAAGAAACCATCCCGCTTGCGGGTCAGGTAGGATGTCACGGCGATAATGACCGGGGGGGTGCCGTCGTAACCCAGCAAACGAAGCGCGTTCACTGTGTCAAAACCATTGAAATCTGAACCCTGTACTTCTATCAAAATGAGCTCATAAGGCTCTTTTTGCACCAATGCAATGGCTTCATAAGCATTTTTAGCCGTGTCCGGACGATAACCACGGTGCTCGCAGAATAAACCCAGGAGCGTCCGGCCAATATCATCCTCATCCATCACAAGAATACGCCGGGATGCAAAACCTTCGCTTTTTTGTTCTTCCAAGGGGAGGTTCACCGGCAATGACACACGAAAGGTGCTGCCTTCATTCTTTTTACTTTCGACGGCAAATGTTGCTTTCATCAGCTTGGCCAGCTTTTTGCAGATACTCAGTCCAAGGCCGGCACCTTGATACTGACGGGTAAAGGAATCGTCTGTGAGCTGAAAGGGTTCTAAAATGGTTTTTAGCACATCCGCTTCAACACCAATGCCCGTGTCGGATACGACAATGCGCAGGGTTCCCGCATCGGTTTTCTTGACGGCGCCGGGACTCTGTTCCATCTTCAAAAAAGAAACCGCCAGGCAAACCTGACCTTTCGCGGTGTGCTTATAGGCATTGTCCAGCAGCTCCCCCAACACAACCGTCAGGTTGTTTTTGTCTGCGGAAACCCATTCCGGCACATCTTCATCCAGTAAAAGTTTGCCGACCACGTCTTTGTGTTCGTAGGCTTTCTTCGCACTGTCCAAAACACCGGAAAAAAACGGTTTCGGCATAAAACTTTCCTGTCGGGAGCGAACCGAGCCCGATTCAAGCTCCGTCATTAACAGAACATTTTCGACAAGACGCATCATGCGGCGGGAAGAGTGGTCTATGGCAGCCGTCAATTCTTTTTGATCTTCACTTAAGTGTGTCATTTGCAGGAGCTTTGAGCTGCCGACAATACCGTTCAGCGGTGTACGGAGTTCATGGGTCATATTGGCCAGGAAAACTGCCTTCATCCTGTCCATGCTGTTGTATTCATGAATGCTTTCCAAATAGTTTTCCTGCAAGGCTTTTTGTTCGGAAATTTCCGACAACATGCCGAACAATACCGCAGAACCGTCTGGACGCCAGCCAACTTCACCGCGGTTCATGTACCATGTATATCCGATTTCCGGTCGACCCATGCGTACTTCAATCACAAAAGGCCCCTCTACGCCATTCTTCAGCATCGCCAATTCATGGTTCATTTCCACAAGATCATCCGGATGTACCCAGTCTTCCCAACGCCAGCGGCCAATGATATCATCGTTTTCAGCCGGTTGCAGAGCTGTGGGCAAGTTGATGAGGTGATGGAAAAAGTGATCCTTCACACTAAAGACAAAGCAGCAGCCGCGACTGCTGCACAAGAGGGTCTGCATCCATGTCCGTGCTTCTTCTGACATCGGCTGCATCCAGGCCTGAGCAGCATTATGCTGATTTTTTGCACTGTTCATCCTTATTTCATGTTCATTTTCTGTATATTCAGCCATGGATTGGTTCTCCCCGTTTTTTCATAAAGGAACTTCCAGGGTTTCAGTACCGGATGATTTCTCCTCGTTTTTTCTTAAGGGAACTTCCAGTGTTTCAGTCCCGGATGATTTCTCCTCGTTTTTTCATAAAGGAACTTCCAGTGTTTCAGTCCCGGATGATTTTTCCCCGTTTTTTCATAAAGGAACTTCCAGGGTTTCAGTACCGGATGATTTCTCTTCGTTTTTTCTTAAGGGAACTTCAAAAGTAAATGTACAACCTTTGCCAGATTCGCTCTCCACCCATAGTTCTCCTGCCATGGCCAAAACAATACGCTTACACAGGGGAAGCCCCAGACCGGCACCTTTGCGTTTGAGTGATTTGGAGGAAACCCCCTGGTAAAAGTCTTCAAACGCATGGGCTTTGTCCTCTTCGGTCAGGCCAACGCCTGTATCACGGACATGAAAGGCCACCCAAACCGTTTCACCCGCTTCTCTTTCCAATGTGGCAGAAAAACGGATAAGACCCTCGTTCGAAAAGCGCACGGCATTGTCCAGAAGGTGATTCAATACCTGGCGTATCCGGGTTTCATCACCAAGCACTTCTGCTGGCAGGTTCTTGTCCCATTTCATCGTCAAATCGATGTTTTTGCTGCGGGCAAGTGGTTCAAATCGTAAAATTTCTTCTTTCAAAAGGGTGGGGATACTGAAAACCTCTTGGATAAAAACGTATTGTTCAGTATCCATCTCCGTAATGGCCAGAACGTCTTCCATGGTGCGGTTCAGAACTTTGGCGCTTTGTTGCAGGAGTTGCAGGCGCAGTAGCTTGTTGGGGTCAGTTTCATCAAACAGCAAAAGATCCAACGCACCCAAAATACCATTCATCGGGTTACGAATTTGCTGGCCCATCTTCCTTAAAAACTGCACTTTTGCATGGTTTGCTTTTTCCGCTTCTTCCGCCTTGCTGTGGGCTTCCTCTTCTGCCGCAAAAGCATTGTCTAAAGCCGTCAAAAAGTCACGGGTCACCTCTTCGAATTCGATGAATTCGGCGGGTGCAACCAGCAGTGTCTCTGCTTTCTCTTGTTTTTTCTCTTTTGCGTTGTCTTGCTTTTGTTCAGTTGTATTCTCCCCGTTGGCTATTGCCTTTGAGCGTGCCTGTTCATAGACCGTCACGGAACGGTGCATACCCTCCCTCAGGCGGGTAAAATCGGCCATCCACTTCTTGTTCCCTCGAAAGATGACCCACAGCAGCAAAATGAAAAAAAGCAAAGCAGCTGCCACTGTCACTCCCACAACAATAACGGCTTGTTGAAACATCGTGGATGTGTCGGTCATAACTGCAATGGTCCAACCGGTTTGCGGAATAACGTGATAGAAACCGTAAAAATTGCCTTCTGCTGTGTGTACTGCTTTTTTAATGAAGGTGTCGGTTTGGATCCCCCTAGGAACGTGTTCTGCAAACGTCTGTTGCATCACCTCTGCGGGTGTGTGGCCGACGATGTACTTCCCGGCTTTATCGACAATGTCAATGTGAGTGCTGTCGGGCACTTTTACAGCCTTCACGGCAGCATCCAAAAACACCAGGTTGAGAATGCCGACGTAGTAACGGTCCCCCATCCTGTAGGTGCCGGCTATAGCGGAATGGGAGGCAATGGCAGCACGATAGACCTCTGACCAAAGCACCTTGCGCTCCACCATA
>JBBRWP010000091.1:0-11190 GCA_038249175.1 Acetivibrionales bacterium | reverse complement strand
GCTTGGATTCGACAATGTACCAGTAATCGTGACCTTTGATGTGCTTTTTCTGCAAACTTGCCATATCATCACCTCAATTCTTCTTATAATTAACTATACACCTTTATATAACCATTGTCAATAAAGGATTACAGGGATAAATAGTTAACTATACAAATTTGAGTAAAATAAAAACCACTGAAATGCCGTCGCCGTGCGTATTTTCGTGGTTTTTATTCGTTATTGCAACGCATATTGTAGGAAAGTCACGCTAGAGTACATCGATGGCGTGGTTTATGCCGTGGGTTCGCCAAGTGTAAAACACCAGAGGATATTACAGGAAATCTCTGTGCTGCTTTACAACTATTTTAAGGGTAAAAAATGCCAATCCTACTTTGCACCGCTCGACGTTCATTTTGAGAACACGGACAACAAAGCCTGTGTTCAACCGGATGCCCTTGTTATCTGTGATCTGAAAAATATCCGCGATGGCAAATACTATGGCATTCCAACGCTGGTTGTCGAAATTACATCGCCAATGTCAAGGGCCAAAGATGCCATTACAAAGTTGAACCTCTACTGGCGTGAAGGGGTTAAGGAGTATGTTCTTATTGATCCAAGCAAGGAGCATATCTTCTACTGGCATTTTGAAAACGGTGAAATATGCGACCAGGGAGTGCTGAGAGGGGATGAATCATACAATTCCCATGCGTTTGAAGGACTTACGTTCTCGATGGCTGCGTTGTTGGAATAATGAATTCACCCAATGGAAGAGAATACATCAGCGTTAAAACAATGTACAATACATCAGCGATACAACAACGTACAATACCTTTGAAACCCAGGCGTCGCAGATGCCTGTATTCCAGCTTCTTTTCCGCCAGCCGCGCCACGCGGCTGAGCGTCATGATGGTATTAAGGTAGGATTGCGGGATTGGAATCATCCCTTTCTTTAAGAATATTTTCGACAAGCCGATAGACCGTCGTCCCGACCCTATGAGGCCAATCCTCACACGGTGGGGCGTCTTTTTCTTTTGCTCTCCGGATTGCATCTTGCATTCGCAAGACAGTCATTAACCTGCTGTCTAATTTTTGTTATAGTCTGGCATATGATGCCTTAGTTTTTCTTCACAGATTTGAGGGTTAATGGCTCCTTTTCCATCCTCAAAGTGAAGAAGGAGTCAGATATGTGTCACGTGTGTCACGGGGACGCAGTGTGTCAGGGACTGTGTCAGGGGGACGTGTTTTTTGACACAAAGCCCTGAGTTCATACTTTCATGAATGAACTCAGGGGTTTTGACTTGTGAAAAGTTGGGTTTCTTGTAGGCTCTACGACTGCACAGGTTTTCTGTGTCCCCGTGACATATTATGAGGCTTGTTCTGGCGGTTTTCTGTTCTGCGCATTTGGCTGTTATTATTCTTCTATTAATGGGAAAGATATTAAGGGACTGAGAACAATCTTCCTGGAGGTACCTATGAAGTTTGGAAAAGTGGATACTGAGTTTTATGCACCGGATGGCGTGTCTTTTGAAGAGGCAGCAGAGCGAACAACGATCCTTGGCGTTGGTGCGCATCCGGACGATCTGGAAATCATCGCTATCCCCGGCATTGTCAACGCCTATCACGATGGCGGTCACCGTTTTTTTGGTGTTGTTACAACCAGTGGCGGTGGAACCATGCGTTCTGGCGATTATGCCGGGCGAACCTACCGGGAGATGCGCGCCGCCCGTTCCCGTGAACAAAAAGAAGCGGCCGATATCGGAAAATATGCCGGTCTCCTTTTTCTTCAATATGAAAGCAATGAAATCAAGGATCCTATGTTAACGGATCCGGATGCAGATTTACAGGCCATTTTTGAAGCGGTTCAGCCGGATACAGTTTATATCCATCACCCTTTTGACCGTCATGATACCCATGTGGCAGTTTCACTGCGTTGTATTTCCGCCCTTCGGAAAGCGTCGGCTGCGACCAGCTGGAAACCGAAGCATGTCTATGGTGCGGAAGGCTGGCGAAGTTTGGACTGGCTGGTACACTACGACAGGGCTATTTTGCCTGTGAGGGATACAGAGCATTTATCAGACAAACTGATACAAGTTTACAAGTCGCAGATGATGGCGGAAAAGGAATTTGACCTGGCGGCTCGCAGTCGTCGGGTGATCAATGCAACCTACGAAGAAGCCAGAATGATAGGCGCAGAGCATGAAATCTCCTTTGCCGTAGACTTAACACCCTTGGTATTGAATCCGAAAATGAAGGTGGAGGACTTTGTGGCTCAGACGGCCGACCATTTCCGCGCGGATGTGCTTTCCAGAGTCAGCCGCTTTTCCTCTGTCAGCCCGGATTGGTCTAGCCAGGAGTAAATGATTTCTTTAGTGTGTCCTCGTGACACATGCATACTCTGGTTGTGTCAATAAACACGTCCCCGTGACACGCTTACTTCGCCACCTTGCTCCGGATAATCTTCTTCGTGGTCGTCTTCACAAATTCCTCATCCCGAACGTGAAAGTATCGGATGTACTTATAAAGGGTCAATGACTTGTTCACCGAACGCACCACTTCATCAATGGCGCTGTAAATTTTATCGGCAGCCGGTTTCTCTTCGCCAAGGTGGGCAGCCATACGCTCCGGATCCGGGAATATTTCAGCAGCCACTTCCAAATCTCCATCCGATTCAGCAACACGGCCATAAACTACACACTCTTTAATCAGCGGGGAGCTGTTGAGCATGTACTCAATGTCTTCCGGATAAATGTTTTTCCCGTTTTTGGTGACAATCACGTTCTTCTTTCGTCCTGTAATATGGACAAAGCCGTCTTTGTCTATCTTTCCGAGGTCGCCTGTGTGGAACCAGCCATCGATCAAACAGGCATCTGTCGCTTCCTGATTTTCATAGTAACCTAGCATAATGTTAGGACCTTTGGCGATAATTTCGCCAACACCGCTGTCATCGGGATCCTTTATCTTAATTTGGCACGCTGGAAGGGGTAACCCGGCGGCATCATTTTTAAAGTCACAGTTACGGTTTAGGGCAATAATCGGTGAACACTCTGTTAAGCCGTAGCCCTGTACACCGCCAATGCCCAAGTCCTGCAGGCCTTTCAAAACCAGCGGATCTACCGCTGCACCACCGCTAATCAGCAAGCGTAAATGGCCGCCAAAATTTTCATGCACAGGTGCAAAGAGTTTTTTTCGCAGATCAATGCCAACTTTCCGCAGGGCATTGCTTAGCATAATGCCGGTTTTCAGTTTTTTCAGCAGGGCGGGGTCTTTGGCTGCCTGGTCCCAAATACGGCGGTGTATGGATTCTATGATCAGCGGCACACAGTTCATAATGGTCACTTGTGCTTCTTTCAGGTTCTTTAAAATGTGTCGCAGCCCCTCGCAGTAGGCAATGGATGAACCGCGGTACATTTGGCATAAGAAGCCGCACGTACACTCGTAAGTGTGGTGCAAGGGCAAGACTGAGAGGAAAACGTCTTCCGGTCCGATGTAAAGCATGGAGCACATGCCCATCAAGTCGGTGGCGATATTTCTATGGGAAAGCATTACGGCCTTGGATTTGTCTGTGGTACCGGAGGTGAAAAGGAGAATACTCAAGGCTTCGGCATCAATCACCGCATCAATAAAGGTTTTATCACCTTTGGCTATGCGTTCTTTTCCCTGTTCCAATAGTGCAGAGTAAGAGAGGATACCGTCTTTATCTTCGGTCAAGTCCATGGATATGAGGCGGCAACCCATCGGCATTTCTGACTTGATAGCAGCGATGTCCGCAGCCTTTGTGTTTGTAAAAATGATGGCGTCTACATGGGCGCGAAGCATCAAATTTTTCAATTCAATCTGGGGGATATCTTTGTCCATGGGCACCACAATACCAGTGCCGTTCACCACAGCAAGGTAAGAAACAGCCCATTCATAGCGGTTTTCGCCGACAATGGCAATGCGACCGCCCAAAAGTCCGATAGACATGAGGGCTGTACCAAAAGCGTCGATGTCTTCTTTAAACTTTTTGTACGTGACGGGCTGGTAGGCACCGCCTTCTTCGGTTTTCACCAAAAAAGCGGTTCTGTCGGCGAACTGTTCACAACTGCTGTTAATCATGTCCTTCAGGTCTTTAATTTCACGGACGTCGTAAAGTGGAATGTTTTTCATAGGGCACCTCACTGTGCTTTTTCCGCAGGTGAACCTTGGAAACCGGATGAAAAACAGAGGATGCTGGCGCAACGGTGCATGCGGTGTTTTTATTCTATCATTCCTTTAAGGGATGTGCCAACAGTTTCAATTATGATTCTACCGTAATAACTCGAAAATGATACAATTTGATGCCAAATCGCGGCGTTATCGGCAGTACAATGCGCCACATTGTACTGGTAGACCGCGATATTGGCCTGAAATTGGGCATTTTCAATCGATTCCAGTCCCTTCGGAACCGAAATTGGAGTTCTTACACCGGAATCAATTATTTTTCAGTTTGACAGCTAACGGATTTCGGCTTCTCCACAAATCGAAAACCCGCTGTCAGCGCTTTTGTCGGGCAGGCGGCCACGCAGTCCAGGCAACGGATGCAATCCGGAGAATTCGGTTCGGTTTGCGGGGTCAAATCCAGCTTGCAAGCACGGTCGCAGGCACCGCAGTTTGTGCAGGATCCCGGGTTCACGGTTAAGCGATACAGGCTGAACCGCTGAAATACCGCATAAAAAGCGCCCAAAGGGCAAAAGAAGCGGCAAAATGGTCGGGAGGTTACCGTAGATAATGCAGCAATCCCGACTAATACAAGCACTTTCCAACTGTACAGCCAACCCAGTATTTCGCGCAGTGAAGGGTTTGTCAACAATAAGGGAAAGCTTGCCTGAAAAGTTCCGGCCGGGCATAGCCACTTGCAATACAACGGTTCCCCCAGGCCAAGGTTATTCGTAACAGCGAAGGGCAGGAAAAGAACAAAAACGGCCAGAATAACATATTTCAAATAGCTGAGTATGCGACCAATTTTTCCGATAATGGGCCGTTTTTTTACCGGGATTTTATAAATCAGGTCCTGAAACCAGCCAAAGGGACAGGCCCAGCCGCAAAATAAGCGCCCCACACTTACACCGACGAGGGTCAGAAAGCCAACCACATAAAAAGAGACGTTGAACTTCCGACTGTTGGCTACCGCTTGCAGAGCCCCAATGGGGCAGGAACCAATGGCGCCGGGACAGGAATAGCAGTTGAAAACTGGCACGCAGACGTTCTTGGATGCACCGGTAAAAAGGGTGCCTGTGAAAAAGCCCTTGACATTGGCATTAAAAAACAGTGCGGAAAAGGCCAGGATGAAGGTGCGAAAACGGCTGTGTTTTTTTATTTTCATGGTTTCTCCTGTATGCAAATTGTCATTGCATCTCCCGTTTGTATATTCTCATTGCATCTCCTGTTTACATGTTGTCATACCTGTCTCTGGACCTGCTGTAAGAAACCAGTAAAGCCAGGGAAGTCATTTGCATTTGTCATGCTCATCTCCAGTCGACATAGGCATTCACAGTTGAACAGGTCAAACCGTGTATGCAAATTGTCATGCCTGTTTCTGGTTCGCCCTATTGCATTAACCAATCCCAATACATTCCAGACAGACACGGATGGCTTTTTCAAAAATAACGATATTTTCTCCGCGAGAAATACCGTATGCCATGAACAGAACCGCCAGCAAAGAGATTGTCAGAATCAATAATGGCCGTAGAAAATGTGTTTTTTTCATCACGAACTCCTCAAAAGTGACAGATAAAATTAAGGTATAATAATCATATCATTGATTGACACATCAGGTAAGAAAAGAGAAAAAACAAAACTGAAGATTATTGACTTGCCCTATCAAGTAGGGTAATATAAAGGAGCAAGAATGAAGAAAACATTCATTGAAACACCAACTTTTTCAAAACAATGGGCATCCATTGGTTTGTCAGATGAGGATCTGAGAGAAATGCAAAACTTCATTTTAAGCCATCTGGATGCAAAAAACATTATCTCTGGCACTGAGGGGATTAGAAAGATACGATGGGATGCTGTTGGCAGGGGCAAGCGCGGCGGGTCAAGAACCATTTATATTGACATTATATCAACTAAAGAAATATTTTTCCTATATTGCTACCCAAAAAACAAGCAAGTGAATATCACGCAAAAGAAAAGCATCAGTTGAACCAGGTTGTCAGGGAAATTTTAAAGGCAAGCAATGAGAAAGGACGTGGGTGAATGTCCAAGATAAAAGATACATCTGTTTTTGAAGGAATTATGAGTGGTTTACAAGAAGCATTAGCCTATGAAAAAGGGGATGAGAACGCATGCAGAGTTGTGCGTGTGTCTGATGTGGTGGTTGAACCAGTTCCTGAAATAGGGAAAGACGAAGTCCAAACAATACGTCTTTCAATGAACCTTTCTCAGAAGGTTTTTGCAGACGTTGTTGGGGTAAGCAAAAAAACCGTGGAGGCTTGGGAAAATGGCCGAAACAAGCCCGAGGGTGCAGCGCGTCGACTAATTGGGTTAATGGCTCAAAATAAAACAATTGTTCAAGATATTATCCACTCCAGATGATCATAGCCGCTCATGAAAACTCCCTGATTTTTCTCTACTTCATCTGCTTAACCAAATCCTTCACCATCACCAGATAGTCGCCGTAAGAATGGCCGCCAACAACAGGTTTTGTTAAAAGATAACCCTCTTTGTCAATAAACAATGTGGTTGGAACGTATTCATATTGCGACAAAAAGTTAAAAACCCCTTCATCCGGCAGCAGATTCATGTGCTTGGCTTCGGACTGTGAAAGTATTTCAGAGGCTAGGTTTAGTGTATCCTCATCCCGCACATCCACCACAATACCAATGAGTTGGGCGTTGTAATCGGATTGCATGACTTCTGACAACTTGCCAAGATCAGGCATTTCATTGATACAAGGAGGGCAGGATGTCGCCCAAATATTTACCATGGTCAAATCTTTTTCGGCAAAAATGGACTGATCTACTTTTTCCCCAGTCAAAGTCGTCATTTCAAAATCCGGAAATCTGGTACCGGAGCGTTCGCTGGCAGATGGTTCGGCAGTAGCAGCCGATGTGGTAGTGTCTGGTTCGGCAGTAGCAGCTGATGTTGTGACAGCCGGGTCAGCAGTAGCAGCCGATGTTGTGGCAGTCGGGTCAGCAGTAGCAGCTGATGTTGTGGCAGACGGTTCGGCGTCTTGATTATCGCTTGAACCATCTGTAACCGCTGATGAACCGTCTGTCGAAACGGCGGCGCTGGTCGATGCGGTCGTAGCATTGCCCGCCGGAATGTTTTGACCGCAGCCGGCTGTCATGGACACCACCAATAAAAGCAACAGCGCAGAAGTGACAAAACGGTGAGGTTGTTTTCTATGATTCGTCTGCATCAAGGGGTTCCAAAGAGATCTCCAAAGTAAATTCAGTTTATTGAACAAAGTACCCTTATCTCCCATTTTTCTTACCTCAACTTCCGTACAGCATTCTATTTCAATATAAACAAAGATTCCGAATGTTTTTGTATACATAAATTACAAATTCAACGCATCTTATAAAATCCCGGTTCTGAAAACTTAATGTTTTTCGTATACATAAATTACAAATTCAACGCATTTTATAAAATCCCGGTTCCGAAAACTTAATGTTTTTCGTATACATAAATTAAAAATTCAACACATCTTATAAAATCCCGGTTCTGAAAACTTAATGTTTTTCGTATACATAAATTACAAATTCAACGTATCTTATAAAATCCCGGTTCCGAAAACTTAATGTTTTTCGTATATATAAATTGCAAATCCATTAAAGTATACAACAATCTCATTATACAAAATAAATATCAGGTCAGATGTAACGTTATCACATCAACTATGAAAAAGAAATATTTATGTGCATTTTGTTGTGTATTTCCATGGCATTGCATGATAATATAGACACAAATGTTTAATTATGATCAAGAAACAAGGATCACGAATATATTAGCAAGATATGTTTTGCAAATACACCGGTTTTTTTTGAGCAATCCGTATGAAATAAAGGGAGATGTGGGGAAAATGAATATTGGTTTGTTCGTAGACTATTATTTCAATATTTCTTCTATGCAAATTATAGAGTATCTTGAACAGGCATGCGAAAAATTCGGGCATCAGCTTTATATATTTGAAGGACGCAGCATTAATGATGTTGAGCCAATGATTCGGCCGTACAACTCAATTTACCATATCTTGTCCGAGAAAAGAATAGATGGGCTTATTCTTATTGCATCGAGTCTTGTGGATACAGATAATATTCAAAAAATGGATGCTTATCTGAAGAGCATACACATCCCTGTTGTGACGATAGGCCGGAAAATCGGGGATTTTCCCTATGTGCATTCCGACAATGAAAGTGGCATCAGAAAAGTGTTTGGACATTTATACGGTCATGGGAAACGAAAAATTGCTTTTGTTACCGGTCTAATGGAGCAAAAAGATGCCATTGAACGCTATGAAACCTATAAGAGTCTGTTGCAGGAAAACAACCTGGCATATAACCCCGGGTTCGTTTACGAAGGCGCTTTTTCAAAGCGGTCGGGCAGAGACGCTGCCCTGCATTTTGCGCCTTTTATAAAAAACAATGAAATAGACACCATTATTTTTTCCAACGACGATATGGCCAGCGGTGCACTTACTGCCTTTCAAGCATTGGGCATATGTTGTCCAGAAGATGTTTTGCTTACCGGGTATGACAATGTATCCTGGAGCGCCTTAACAGACCCACCGCTGACAACTGTTTCGCAAAACTACTTTAAAATGGCAGCGGCTGCATGGCGTATTTTACTTGGGCAGATATCGGTTAAGCAGAGTTTTCAAGCATCTGAACGTTCCACTGGTGAAACGACCGCCTTCAATGCTTTTGTTGCAGGTGCAGTAGCCATGGAAGAAAAAGTGGCTGTGGATTTGGTGGTTCGTGCCTCCTGCGGATGCCTTGAGAATGTAGAGACTTTTATAAACGAAGGACTGACTTTGGTTAATCAGAATAACATGTCGGTATCAGAGCATTTTCAGACATTCAATTTGGATCTGCTGCTGCAAAGGCTTTATGGAACCATTGCCTATCATGAAATTCAAAATTTTATCATTGTCCATTTTCCAACGCCTAGTCCCTTCACCACTTTTGAAACGTATACGCTGCCGTTGGAAGCCGAGGTTCTTTTTTGTGTTGTTGGTGGAAAACCCTGTAACGAAAAAATGAGATTCAGCACATCCGATATACTTCCGCCCGAGATAAAAGAAAGAATGGATAAGAGTCCATTAATCTTAAAGCCTTTATACTTTTCAGATAGTGTGTTTGGTTATTTTGTGTCTTCCTATAAAAACATCAGTGGTCATATTTTGTCAGAAATCCGTTTATTCCTGTCTGACCACATTCAGGGATCCTTGCTGCTGAATGCCCATGTTGAAATGGAACAAAAGCTCAATGACACCCTTGCAGAACTTCAGGCGGTGAATCAACGGCTAAGTCTTCTATCGCATCGGGATGATTTGACAGGTCTTCTTAATCGTCGCGGCTTTTTTGGTGAATCAAGAAAATGTTTCGGATGTACATCCAAAGACAGCCACATCATTGCCTATATTGATATGGACCACTTAAAGACCATCAATGATTTATACGGACACGAAGAAGGTGATTTTGCTATTCGGACGGTTGCACAGGTGTTAAGTGAATCTGTACGGGAGGGGGATCTGGTTTGTCGACAAAGTGGGGATGAGTTCCTTCTGTTTATCAGAGAGGCCGGCAAGAGTGTTATTCCATATATGGAAAAACGGTTTGCCAACAATCTGCGCAACGCCAATGAAACACTGGGAAAGCCATATCTCATCGATTTTTCGTGGGGATTTATTCCGGTAACACGATTTGATGATTTTGATGACTGCTTAAGGCAAGCAGACGATCGCATGATGGCTTCGAAACGGAAGAAAAAGGAAGTGCAGAAAAAGGAAGAGCACTTAGAAGGCTCTTAATAAATGAAGTGCGGCATAACCTGATGCACCGATGCCCATTGAAGCCGTCGCCGTGGTGGACGAGTCGGGTACATGGCGTTTGTCACTTCCGGCTATCGCAGCCGGCGGCCCTTATCAAATGACCATTCAAGGGGATAAAGACGGCTTTGCTTACCGGCTGAACCGTTTTCATTGAAGGTGAATACCTGAAATTAATCGTCCACGACTATGAAGACGTGAACCTAAGACTTGTTTGGGACAGTATATCAGGGGATTTTGCCGTGCTGCGTGTCCAATTGTTAGCCATATAGCATATGAACAAAAAAGGGCACCGTCTTGACGGTGTCCTTTTTTTCAACGCAACAATCCTCTAATTCTGTGGTACAATATCTTGTGCTATTGATTTTTCAGGAGATTTGCGAATTATGCTCATCGATGAAAATAATCTAAAGAAAAGTGTCCTCAACCTGGCCATACCCGCTGTTATGGAGCAGGTTCTTGTGATGGTGGTGGGTGTGGTTTCCACCATGCTGGTGGGGCGTATTGGTAAAGAAGCGCTTTCGGCTGTGGGCATTGCCAATCAGACCATTGCTTTTATTCTGGTGCTTTCCGTTGCCCTATCTACTGGCAGCACAGTTCTTGTTGCCCGTCTTATTGGGGAAGGGCGGCGGGATTTGGCCCGATCAGCCATGCGACAAACGATAATTTTAGGCACGGTTGCTTTTGTTTTGGTCGCACTGATCTGCTATATCTTTTCATCGGCTATTATCCATGGGTTCTTTGGAAAAGCTGATGGTGCCGTATTGGACCTGGCAACCCTCTATTTTCGCATTTCCATGTTCAGCCTGCCTTTTCTGCTGATGAATACCATTATCAGTGGCAATATGCGTGGCGCCGGTAATATGAAAGCCCCTATGTTTATCGCCGGTCTGGTAAACATATTTAACCTGAGCCTTGGCATTATTTTAATCTTTGGCGTGGACGCACCGCTGCTGGGCCTGCGTATCCCCGCCTATGGCGTGTTGGGTGCTGCGTGGGCCATTTCCATCTCCCGCATATTTGGCGGCATCCTTTCTGTGCTATGGATTCGCACAGCGGAAGGTCCGCTTAGAACACCCATCCTAAAAGGCTTTCATCTGGATTTATCCCTGCTGAGCCGCATCGGCAACGTAGGGTTGCCGGCCATGTTCGAGCAGGTGGTGATGCAGGGTGGTTTCTTAATGATTCAAATTATC
>JBBRWP010000090.1:0-11191 GCA_038249175.1 Acetivibrionales bacterium | reverse complement strand
CGCGGCTGGCATAATGCACCAGGTGCCAGCGGTTCGCAATTCCGTCTTCCGCACTATACATGCACATCGGTGCCATGACGACACGGTTCTTCAGTGTCATGTCCTTGAGTTGATACTCCTGAAATAGTTTTCCCATAGGTTCTCCTTTATTTGTGCACCACCACAAACTCCCTGTAATCGGCCAGCATGGTCTTTAGGAGTTCCGGTGTATCCAGACCATAAGGGCAATGGTCAATGCAGTGGCCGCAATGAATGCAGCCTTCTATGCTCTCCATTTGTTCACGCCATTCCGGTGTTAAAAAACCCTCATACGGAGCACGTCGCAGCAGCAAAGACATTCTGGCGGCTATTGGAATGGGGATTCCGGCCGGACAGGGCAGGCAATAGCCACAGCCACGGCAGAATGAACCGGTGAGTTCTTTCTTATCCTTTACAATCACAGCCTGCAAACTTTCATCAAAAACCGGTGGGGCTTCTTCATAGCGCAGGAATTCGTCCAGCTCTTCTTTGCGCTGCACGCCCCAAATGGGCACCACGTTTTCATACTGTCGCATAAAAGCGAATGACGCGGCAGCGTTTGTAATCAGCCCGCCAGACATGGCCTTCATGGCAATAAAGCCGACATCCGCTTCTTTACAGCTTTGCACCAATGCCAAATCTTCTTCCGATGACAAATATGAAAACGGAAACTGCATCGTTTCATATAAACCGGAAGCAACCGCTTCGCGTGCCAGGTTCGGCCGGTGGTTGGTAATGCCGATATGACGAATCAAGCCTTCTTTCTTTGCATCCAAAAGTGCCTGATATAGACCATCCGGGTCTTTTGGGTCTGGCAAGCTTGCCGGATTGTGCAGCTGATAAATATCGATATAATCTGTCTTCATATTTTTAAGGCTTGTTTGGAGGTGTTCCCGCAATGTTTTTTTATCACTGGCACCCGTTTTGGTGGCGATGATAACATCTTTACGCACATCAGAAAGTGCGTAGCCAATCTTTTCTTCACTGTCCGAGTAGCCACGTGCCGTATCAAAAAAGTTAACACCCGCCTCATAAGCCTGCCGCAACAATGCACCAGCATCTTTCACAGAAAGCCGTTGTATGGGCAAAGCACCAAAAGCTGTCTTGGTCACCATCAGATTTGTTTTCCCTAAACGTATTTTTTGCATAAGTTTTTTCCTTTCAATTTCAGATGTCATGGTTCTGAATAGAAGAATATCCCCAATCGTTCACTTTTGTTACTAGCATACCGCTTGGTGCAGTTTTTTGCAATGCGCCAGGCAGCTTGAAGTGTACAAACGGACTGTACGCGTGATACAATTTATATGGTCAATTTACTTTAAAAATATATGCTGGTGTCGAAAGGAAACATTATGACACAAAAAGAACGCGCCATTATGGCCTTGAATCGACAGATTCCAGATTATGTTCCCACCTTTGAGCTGGAGTTTCAGATTGAAAATGAAATGTTCGGCCGCCCCTTCTACCTGCCGGAAGAACACTGGGAAACCATTGACACCATGAGCTTAAAAGAAAAAGAAGAAAAAATTTACCGTTATGCGGCGTTCATGGTTGAAGTATACACAAAGCTTGAATACGCCATTATTCCTGCCTATGGTCCAAGTTCCGGGAGCGCCATGGGTAATTTTTTTGATGAAGGAGGCCCCCTTCCGGTGGAACACCTACTGCTGCACAAATATTTGCGTGAAATGGTCGGAGACACCGTGATGCTCGGTTACCATGGCGATGGTACCTTTGCCATTCCAGATGGCGACCATATGTACGAATTTGTGTATGCGATTGCAGATGATCCGGACGGTGTCAAAGCCACGGCGGATAAGATGGCCAACATGGCCATAGAACGCAACAAAAAACTACAGGAAAGCGGCATCGACTGCCTCTTCCTCTGCTCGGATTACTGCTATAATACCGGCCCTTTCATCTCCCCGGAAATGTTCAGCGAATTTGTTCAGCCCTACCTCTACCGCATCATTGATGCGGCTAAAAAAGACGGACTATATACCATCAAACACACGGATGGCAACATTATGCCCATATTGGATCAGCTTGTGGAATGTAAGCCCCATGCCCTGCATTCCATTGACCCGATGGCCGGTGTGGATATTAAAGAAGTGAAACGCCTGGTCGGGGACAAAGTAGCCTTGTGTGGAAACGTACACTGTGCAGCCCTGCAAACCGGCACAGATCAGGAAGTCATCGACAGTGCTGAGTACTGCCTGACCCACGCCAAACCGGGTGGCGGTTACTTCTTCTGCACCAGCAACATTCCGTTTAAAGGCATGCCCGTAGAACGATATCAGATGATATTGGATGTTTGGAAAAGGATGAGGAACTATTAATTAAAAAAAGGAGAACCCTATGAAAGCAGGAAAGGGCGTAGAAAATACCCTGAAACTGCTGGCGGCTTATTTACCCTATATGCCCGGTTTGCGCTCATAAGACTTAAAACCCAATCACTTCTTTTAACCACTGCATGCACAGCACTGTCCACACTTTTGCGGTCGGATGTTCTTTGGCCATGCCCATACCGTGCGGCCCGCTCGAGAAGATGTGCTGTTCAAAAGGAATGTTTTTCTCTTTAAGCGCCTGAATATACAGTGGCCAATGCTGGTAAAGGAAATCATCACAGGTGCCCCAAAGGAAGGCTGGCGGCGTGTTCTCTTTAACATTGGCTTCCGGAGAATAGGACCGTATCATTGCATCGTCTGCTCCTTCACCCAGCAAGGTTCTGACATAGCGCCGCCATTCATCACTGGTATCCTCGTGGAATTCCCTGTGCAGAATGGTCACGGCCGGATAGCAGGGAATCTGCACATTGGGGCGGCAGGACACGCGGTCTATCGGATCTGTTGCAGCCGGATCTCCTTCATCAAACAAGGTAGATAAAGAAACCGTTATCTGACCGCCCGCCGAAAAGCCCATCACGCCAATTTTATCCGGGCTAATCTGAAATTTTTCCGCATTGTAGCGGATATAACGCATGGCCCGTTTGGCATCGCCCAAAATGGTGGGTAAGGTATAAGGATTCAGGCGATAATCCAGCAAAAAGGCAGCGATGCCGTTTTCGTTCAGCCATTCACAAAAGGGCCAGCCCTCATGGGGTGCCTTAATGGAAAAGCCGCCGCCGGCACAGACCAATACGGCTGAACCGGGCTTTTTAAAGGAGTTCCATTGTTTTGGGAAAAATGCGACCAGCGATGGTTCATTCTGGCCATATTCATCCTTAAAATCCGGTGTTTTACCCGGGTTCCACAGTAGGGTTCGTTCTTCTTTTTCAATCCTATCATTCCACTCCTGTAACATCCTTGCACCTGCATCATCCATACTCGTATCCCCCTATGCAAATTCATTTCACCATTTATTAATATTTCGCATGATTTATCCTGATATTTCGCATGATTTATCCTGATATTTTGCATGATTTATCCTGATATTTCGCATGATTTATTCTGATATTTCGCATGATTTATTCTGATATTTTACATGACTTATCCTGATATTTCGCATGATTTATCCTGGATCCGGAAGGGTATTCGTATTGAAAACCAGCCCGATTTTCCTAGAAAGTGATGGGATCCTTTAATTCCCGACCAGTTGTCATCTTGGTTGTCCGGTCGCTAACCCTGATACGCTCAGCAATTCTCCAGCATCTTTGCAATCGCACCGATACTCGCAACATCATAGGCGCGTTCTACCGCGATCCGCCCTTCGGCATTTCTGCCGGCAATACCGCCGCGGAAGAGAATGGGCTTCAAATCCCTGTCGTTTGCGCCCACCATCGTTGCTGTTACACAATACTCCGCCGCATAGCCCGACAAGATGAGCGTATCAACGCCATCGTTCCGCAAAAATTCCTCTAAATCCGTTTTGGTAAACGCATTCCCATACTTTTTATGAATGTGTTTTTCTCCCTCCAATGGCTTCAAAGCGGGAATGAATTCATAACCTGGCGCTCCGGGAACCACCTTATTGGGCACATTCGAATGCTGCACCCAAACAATTGGCAGATTCTTTGCACGAAACATTTCCAGTGCCGGGTTGATAGCTGCCACAGCCATTTCCATCTCTTTTGCTGCTTCGCCCTGGGCAAACGCAACCTGTAAATCAATGATGAGTAATGCCGGCTTCATAGGATATCCTCCTTACATTTCACTTGCATAAACATCACGCATTGTCCTTTTTGTTCAAATAACATCATTAAGCCACAGGGCGCTGTTCCGAATCAGTTTTTGAAATGACGCTTCGGCAAAGCTCTTTGCATCGTGTCCAGGCTGCAGGTAGACAATACGGCCATGGCCATATTGTAAAAACCATCCTGCCGGCATGGTCTTGCCTTGATATTCAAAGGACAGGAATTCCTGTCGCACAGCAAGGGGATCTATCAGGAACTCGTAGGGCTCTTCCCCCATTTCAAAAGAATCGATACCAGCTGTTATAGGGTGGACATCGCCAACTACAGAATATTTCAACACACAGTATGGATCATGCCCAACAAAGCGACCCCCCTGCATCTGCATCAGAAAAAAGGGATCCGGCTGAATAATACCACTGTGCAGGGACAGCATCTGTCCGCCGTTTGCTACATAAGTTTGCAGTGCAACTCCTGCTGAAACTGTGCCTTGTTCCGCCCAGTTGTCCGTATAATTTACAAGCAGGTCAAATTTCTCAAGTGCTGCAAGCGTCAGGGTTGAATAATCTTCTGTAAACGTCAGGTCATATTTGTCATCCAACGTGACTTTTATGTAGGACTCTGCCGCATTCATAAAATGCCAATGGGCCTTTGCTGTGTCTCCAATAACCAATGCTTTCAATTTACTCATATAAAACACCACTTTCTCCTCTAGTATTTGAGGTGACGATTACCGACATGTTGAGGTGTGACTTTTAGATGACGACTACCGACATATTGAGGTTTGGCTTTTAGGTTACGACTACCGACATATTGAGGTTTGGCTTTTAGGTTACGATTGCCGACATGTTGAGGTTTGGCTTTGAGGTGACGATTACCGACATGTTGAGGTTTGGCTTTGAGGTGACGATTACCGACATGTTGAGGTTTGGCTTTGAGGTGACGATTACCTATCCTCATTTTCTAAACTTAATACAGCCAAACCATCGGTGCTAATGGCCATGTATTTGATTCTATCCGGCATTTTCTAATCTTAATACGGCCAAACCTTCCCCGTATAGTCGATCAATAAAAGTTCGTCTTCGTTAACTTCTTCGTTGAACCAGTGCTTCACGGCGTAATCCCCGGCAACCTCCGGTTCAAGGTCTCCCCAATCCCCTTTCATACCACCTATATAGGAGCGCACCCAACCGGGGTGGTACAAGCGGAACGAGTAGTCTGCCGGACGCAGGCGGTTGAACAGAATCTTCACATACATATTTAGAGCCGCCTTGGACATACAGTAACCAAACATGTCGAAGCGTTCGCTGGCAAACACACTCCCGGCTTCGGAGGAGACAAAACACAAACGGCGCACCTTGCTGTTTTTCATCAACGGCAGGAAGGTTTCAATAATCCTGGCTGATCCCAGCGCATTTACTTCGAAGACAGCGCGCATAGCGTCATAGTTCTGCGCCAAGCCTTCTTCCGGATTTTTCGGCCTGCCCTCAGAATGGCGGGTCATCCCCCCCGTCGGTGGTTCACCCGTCCTTGGTATCGCTTTCCCGTTAATGCCGGCATTATTAATAAGCATGTCCAACACATCCGTTGCTTTGGCCACCTCCTTTGCCGCCGCTTGAACACTGCAAAGATCTGAAACATCTAAATCAATGATATTCAGCGCATCCGGGTACTGCTTCTTCAGTTCAGTCAATTCAGGCCACTGTGTCAGGTACTGACCCGCAAATACCGTATGCCCCAGTTCCAGCAGGCATTTAGTGGTGCCATACCCCAAACCGCGGTCTGCTCCGGTAATAAGAATGTTCAAATCCTACCGCCTTTCCAGATGCCACCCTCAGCACCCGCCAATCTTTCTTCCATCAACCTCTATGGAAGCATGGGAATATTGTGTTATACTCATGTGAAAAATAACCATGCCAAAGAACATTTTCATGATTCAGGGTTGATGGTATGATGTACCCGATACCATCTTATCGCAAAGATTTCCTGCTTGCAATGCCGTCTGTTACGTTTGTACAATAAGAAAGGGTTATTAAGGAAGATGACAGTCTGCGATGGCACCTCGACACAGGCTGAAAGCCCCGCGAACACTGGTGCTCACGGAAAAATACTACCTGCGGCATTGCCACGATACTAGGCGAAAGCCCATCGAACGTTGGTGATTTATGAACAACACTGACTGAAATATAGAAAGAAACAGGTTATTCGTAATGTCCTTCGCTTTTTTAAAGGATTTTTTTCCGCCTGAATGGGTACATATATTGCCCATCGTTTGCCCGTTGGTTTTCCTTGCGGGTTTTGTTGATTCCATCGCCGGCGGCGGCGGTCTTATTTCATTGCCTGCCTACCTCTTTGCGGGCTTACCCATTCACTTGACACTCGGCACAAACAAATTCGCCATGATGTTTGGCACATCGTTTTCCAGCTTCCGCTACTTAAAAAGCAAACTGGTCAACCTCAAAGTGGCCTTATTTGCCGTGTTGGCAGCTTTCCCTGGTTCCTGGACAGGGGCACAACTGGCTTTATACCTTGACGCGCGGGTGATGAAGGGGATTATGATGATTGCCCTCCCGGCTGTCCTGATCTGGATGTGGGTTGGTCGGAAAAGGGTGAAAGCCGCCATCGATGCGAAAAAAGCACTAATGGCGAGCAGCGTGGAAAATACGCCTGCCCCAGCTTCTTCCAAAATCCTCATATTGCAATCCCTTGCCATTGGTTTCGCCATTGGTGCCTATGACGGGCTGATTGGACCGGGCACCGGTACTTTCTTAATACTGGCTTTTACTGCCCTGATTGGTATGAGCACCCTCACCGCTTCCGGTACGGCCAAGTGGGTGAACCTTGCATCCAATGTTGCTGCCTTTGTCACCTTCCTTTTGCATGGCCAGGTTTTGTTCTGGGTGGGCATTCCGGCGGCAGTCTGTGCCATCCTTGGAAACATGGTCGGGTCGCATCTGGCCATCAAAAACGGCGATAAAATTATACGCCCACTGTTGGCCGTGGTCGTTTTGTTGCTTATTATTAAGTTAGGAATCGACCTGGTGCAGTAGGACTGAGCCATTTCAGGACCCTGGTATCGTCGTGTAGGCTAAACTGTTCTGTTTGGTGCATTCAACGCAACTCTATTATTAAAAAATATGTGCATATTGTCTGTAAAAAGATTAATAAAGTGAAATTATTAAGCATTTTTCATAAAAGTCTGTTTGTTTCTGCGCCAAGGTGGTAAACTCCCAGTACATGATATACAAATTTGACATTGCGTAGCACTTTCAATAATTTTTGTGGAACGCGGTGGAGGACGCATGGGGTAGAAATCTGAAAATGCCAATATTTCAGCACTTTTTGTGTTTGAGCGAAGCGAGAGGAATGTTTTTAATCTGAAAATCTGAAAATGCCAATATTTCAGCACTTTTTGTACATGAGTGAAGCGAAAGGAATGTTTTAATCTGAAAATCTGAAAATGCCAATATTTCATCACTTTTTGTGCCTGAGCGAAGCGAGAGGAATGTTTTTAACTGAAATTGCGTAACATTTTCAACAATTTTTGCACCAGTTCGAAGAGAATGGCATGCTATGTATCTGATACAGTCGGGAGGCGGTTTGATGAAACTCAGTCATATCGCGGTAACGCAGACCCCAAAAAATGGTACCGACGACAATGCCTATCTGGTTCGTGCGGAACTGCAAAACCCGCCATCCCAAAGCTGGCGCATGCAGTTTCAGCTGGCTTGGCACAACTCTCCGGAGTGTGTCAGCCTTTGCTCTGATGTGCACATGGATGACGATTCTATTTACATAATCTTGAATGACTCCCAACAGGCGTTGGATTCCGTTCGGGTTTTGCGCAGTCTAA
Source organism: Acetivibrionales bacterium (assembly GCA_038249175.1). Lineage (GTDB taxonomy): Bacteria > Bacillota > Clostridia > DSM-8532 > DSM-8532 > JAEWSN01. Next base: position 3,191 of record JBBRWP010000090.1, on the reverse strand, counting down.
TGGCCACCATGGATACCCAAAGCCTTTTCCGGGCTTCCACCAACAAACGTTCAATTATTTAAGGACAGCCCCCTGTCCCCCTCTCTTCTATCGACAGTCCTCCACCCCTCAAATTTTTTTTGAAAGGGCAGCGCTTCCAATGCGTCTGCCTTCTTTTTTGCACAGGGTGAACCACCGTATGCTTTTTCTGCGACCAGTTTCAAATCGAAGGATTACTTTTTACGCAGCAGATATCATTCCCATTGTTTAGCATAACGACTACAGTTTTCATATCGCAGGATTGCTATCTACGCAAGTTGATGGTCCGTGTACGCACATACATTTTTTTATGGTATGATGTTTCAAACAACAAGAGCTTGTTACCATTTAGAAAAGGCGCACGGTCAACCGTAGCGGTGGGTACATATGAAAAACAAAAAGGTTCTTCCGATACTGGCTGTTCTGTTTTCCGTCTTTGTCTGGGGTATATCTTACGTCTCTACGCAATCGGTGCTTTCTGAGTTACCACCAATCTCCATTGCATTTTTCCGACAGCTCATTGCAGTGATACCCCTGCTCCTGATGATGCGAAAAAGCCGGCAACGCCTGAGGGTGAACAAAAAAGACATTCTGATGTTTTTTATTGTTTCCACCTTTGGCATGGTACTTTACTTTATCCTCGAAAATACCGGACTGCAATATACCACTGCCAATAGCGCCTCTATGCTGGTGGCGGCCATCCCGGTGTTTGCTTTATTGATTAACAGTGCCCTTGAGAAAACACGCCTCCCAATATTGACGCTAAGCCTAATTCTTGTTTCTATCGGCGGTGTGTATCTGGTTCTCTTTGAAGATGGTGTGCCCGATTTTTCATCCAAAACCTTTCTTGGCAACATGCTGGTCCTGGCTGCCATGTTTACATGGATTGCCTACACCTTTCTCTCCAGACGGCTCAGCAGCAAATACAACAGTCTTCTACTGACCACTGCCCTTACCATCTGCAGCCTGATTATTTTTCTGCCCTTCCTATCCAGAGACATTCCCGCATGGCGTATCCCATCCACCGTTCCAATGATACACCTGCTGTTTCTTGGCATCTTTTGTTCTGCAGGCGCCTTCATGGCCTACCTGTATGGCTTGCAAAAGCTCGGTCCTGTAATGCCATCCGCCTTTCTAAACCTCATACCGGTGGTCACCATCCTCACCAGTTTGGTTTTGCTTTCAGAAATTCCCACCCTTGTGCAACTGGTTGGCATGGTGTTGATTATTGGCAGTTTGTCCGTCATAGCCTGGAAGGGCAGCAAGACGGCGGTCACGGAAGCAGCTATTGAAAAAAACGGTGCAAAAAACCGCAAAACAGACAGCACGCAAGCGCTTTAATCAAAAACCCTGTCTTCCTGCGCAAAACAGGACGAACCTAACCCTTCCAATGCACAAGCGGTTTTTTTCTGACACTTCCGGACGCATGAAAAAAACCCCTTCCCAAATTTGAGAAGGGGTTGCTTTATTGGCAAAGGCCGCTGATTGACCGAAACAGAGAAACTCTCTGCCGGTCTTGAATACCGAAGCCCTGCGGCTGCCACGTGATTGCTGTACCCATGGCTTTTATTGCCCCGGTTCTTGAAATTGCATATTAGAACGGAAGATCTTCGTCATCCTCGTTCAGGGTATAAAATCCGTCTCCACTGTCAGGAGCAGGGGCGCTGTTATTGTTGTTGGAAGGAGCATTACCGCCACCCTGGTTGCCGCTTTGATAGTTACTTGAACCACCGGCATTGCCACCCTGGTAATTGTTTGAACCGCCAGCGTTTCCGCCGCCGTTGCCGTAGTCGTGATTGTATCCACCGGTGTCTCCGCCACTGGAATCCCGTTTTGAATCGGCAAAATATGCCTGATCAACGTGAACTTCCACATTAAAATGCTTTACGCCTTCTTTGTCGGTGTAGTTGTTGTTTTGCATACGTCCTTCAACCAAAACCTGCTGACCCTTTTTGAAATACTTCGTAACAAAGTCCGCAGTTTTCTGCCATGCCACAATGTTAATGAAGTCAGCCGAAGGCTGACCTTCCTGTGGCTTCCGGTTGCGGTTCACAGCCAGTGTAAACCGTGCAATTGCGACGTTGTTTGGTGTGTACCGCGTTTCCGGATCAGCTGTTAACCGTCCCATTAGTATGACCTTGTTCATGTTCGTACCGCCTTTTTCCCGTTCTTCGACGGGTATATTCCCCGAACGTCCAAGCTGCATGATGGTGCAAGAACGACTTATTTGTCGTCTTTGCGGATAACGAGATACTTGATGACACCTTCAGTAATCTTGAAATTTCTTTCAAGCTCTAGAGGAAAGTCTGCCGGTGCAGCAAAATGCATCAGCACGTAGTATCCTTCCTTTTGGTCTCTGACTTCGTATGCGAGACGCTTACGACCCCATTCTTCGAGCGCTTCCGGTTCCCCGTTCGCTTCAACCAAACCTTTGAACTTTTCGATGAGTCCTTTGGTGGTTTCTTCGTCCAGTGTGGGGTTTATAATATACATTGCCTCGTACCTGTTCATGACCTTTCACCTCCTTTTGGCCTATGGCTCTGCCTCTGGGGCAGAACAAGGATGTCACATAAGAAAATTTTATGTGCTAAACTATCATAACATAGATGATGTTCTTCGTAAACAATCAGAAAATCTTTCTCCACGGCAAAGTCTTTTTCCTTATCATTTTATTCATTTCTTAAGTGGTTTGTTCGTGGATTGAAAACACAGTTTTCTCAAGTGGATGCCCTTTTATAGTACAACCCTTTTCCACAAGCCATTCGACGGCATTCTTAACACGAACAGTGTCCGGTTTCCCTTTTTCAGGTTCAAACCGACCCCAATAGAAGGGCATGGTTACAAAGTTAAACAAGTCGAAGAAAAGGTTGAATTGCTCCTCGCTTATTTTTTTTGCATCATCACTCAATTCATTGTTGGCTAAAGGAATGGCGTCGAAGGCCGTACAACCAAAGAGGAAAGCATGTTTGGTTTGCTTGATGTGTACTTCCTGATTTTTGATGACCATACCATCTTTCCCGACAAATTGCAGCTTTTTCATCACTTTGCGGTGTATCAACGGTTATGCTCAAATCGCTCATTCATTTTTATCCTCCATAGTCATCATTATTGACAATTATCAGCACCATTTTTATGCTGTTTTTAAATAATACTTTAAAAAAGAGCCGCCTTTT
>JBBRWP010000089.1:0-11237 GCA_038249175.1 Acetivibrionales bacterium | reverse complement strand
TCGGATCAATATGCATAATATCGGCAGAACCCGTTCTTGCCATGGCACCGGCCAGTTGTCGTGTGATTGCTTCAATTTTCTCACGGACACCATCCGCACCTTCTTCGGAAAGCGGTGGCATAATGGCACGGCCAACCGAAACGGCTGTTGCGCCAAACGCAAGTGCTTTAAAGACATCGATACCGGTTTCAAAACCACAGTCCACAAAAATCGGGAACTTTCCTGCTACCAGCTTCACAATCTTCGGCAGCACCATCAGTGGTGGCACCGCATAATCCAGAATACCATGGTGGTGGGAAACTACGATGCCCTGAATGCCTGCTTCCAGACACTTGTATGTATCAGTTTCACTTAAAACACCCTTGATGATGAATGGCAACTTTGTCGACTTGACAAACTCCTTGATTTCGGCCAGAGATTTTGGTTTCATGGGCAGCCCCAACACGACATCATATTCACCTTTCCCGTTAAAAGAATGATCCAGGTCTATACCGACAGCCAAGGCACCATGCTTTTCGGCGTGGGCGATCTTTTCGAAAATATCATCGTTATTGATATAAGGTTTGATAATCTTGATTGTTTTGGCCCCGGTTTCTAAGACCGCAGCCAGCTCTTCCATGTCGCCCATACCGGTCCACATCACAGCACCTGCTGCCAAAGAACCTTTGGCCATTTCAACCATGCCATTTGGCCGACAGTTGTTCAGATGAGATAAGGCAGCCATCATGACTGGGGTAGAGAAGGTTTCACCATATAGTTTTAATTCGGTTGAGGGAAGCACTCCGTCAAAATGTCGCATTTCAATACGCAGAGAATCAAAGTAATCGCGCGTAATGGCATTTGCGTCACCAGGTCTTGTATTTGTTGTTTCATTGTTTTTCATGTTTTTAGTACTCCTTTCGTATCGTGTTGGTAGAAACTTGCTGAAAATGCTGTGCATTTTCTGGGTCATCGTACTGCTTTTGTTTCACATAGTTAAGAAACTTGCTGAACACGTAGCGTCCTGTGGTAAACATCCTGTAAAATAAAGTTATAGACATTGGCTTTTTAATGTGACAAGCCTATAAGCAATTGCTTTGTTAATGCTTGTCACTACTTGTAATCTGTCCGTATTATACCATGGAAGGAGGTGAGAGAAGAAGAAAAATGACTAAAATAACCAGATATCAAAAAGTTTAAACATGCATAACTTCATATGTGAAACTTGTACAAGCTGTACAAGCTGTACAAGCTGTACAAGCTTCATTTTTTATGCTATTCTGAAGAATATAGTGACCAAAAGGAGGAAGGCTAAATGTCATTGGTCTATTCAATCGGCGAATCCAGACAAAATATGCGTGAGATTCAAAAAAACGCAAACAATGGGCTGATCACAGAACTAAAAAACAAATCTGCCAAAGATGGGTTTTTCTTTATGAATGAAAAAATGGTTGTGGATCTGTTGTCTGGTATGCAAATAAGCAACACTGTTGTCTATGACGAAAATGAAAATATATATACGATATTTAACGATGTCCTTCCACAAATTTATGCAGAGGGTATTTCTGAGGTCACGGCAAAGAAAAGCATGATCCTTGCTGCCATAGATTTTGCGGAAGATTATTTGGAGAATGCGGTCATGTTTTCATCTATATTCAGTGGTTCACAGCAGTTTTTGGCCTCTATGCTTATCCTGAACAAAGACAATGCAGAAAAAGTTAGGGAGGTGCTGCGGCTTGGCTGATGCTATTACGGTTGGGCAAGTTTTGCGATTTTTGCGGCGCAACGGTTTTACGGCAGAAGGCAAGAAACAGCATCTTTATATAGGACTGATGGATGGTCAGAAGCGCGTTGTCACGGTGCACTATCATAAAGACAGGGATAACATTCCCATCGGTACGTTGCATGCCATTGCAAGCCAACTTGGGCTTAAGATAGAAGACTTCATTGATCGGGTGAAATCACGCTCCTGACCGTGTGAAATCACGCTCCTGACCGTGTGAAATTATACTCCTGACCGTGTGAAATTACGCTCATTGACCGTATGCGCAAAGGCAAAAGGGTTATCGTGCCTGGTGATGGCACATCCCTCTGGGAGATTACCCACAACTCAGATTTCGCAAGGGGTTTTGTTGGCTTGCTGGGCAACGAAAAAGCCATTGGTGAGTCTTTTCATATCACTTCTGGTGAAGTGATGACATGGGATATGGTGATTAAACAGATTGCCGATGTTCTAGGACTTCCATTAAAAACTACACACATTTCCAGTGAATTCATACTTGCCTTCCTGCCGGACCAGTTGGGTAACTTAATGGGCGATAAGGCTGTCAGCGCGGTGTTTGACAACAGCAAGCTGAAACGGTTCGTTCCGGATTTTGAGGCGATGGTGACTTTTAAAGACGGTATTGCTCAGTCCATTGCTTATTTTGAAGCACATCTGGAACTGCAAGTTGTTGACGAAGGCTATGAAAAGATGATGGATAGGATTATTGAAGCCCATGATACCGGTATGCGGATGGCGGTCGAGAGACGGATATGAGGCAATTCAGATTTATAAACATGCCTTTCGCTTTGCTCAGGCATAAAAAGTGATGAAATTTTGCCATTTTCAGATTTTTTCTTAACGATTGGTGGATAAATGTTCCATGATGATTTGGAAGGTGATGAGATGTACAGTGGTTCGATTGATAAACAAACTACGAAACAGGGAAAGCGGGTTCCAGCAAAATGCTGAAACCCGCTTTCCCTTTGTGGTCGGAGTGACAAGACTTGAACTTGCGACCTCTTGCACCCCAAGCAAGCACTCTAGCCAAAACTGAGCTACACCCCGAAGCACGAAATTCATTATAAACGATGGTGGATAATAAGACAAGGGATTTTTTCTGATTGTTTTCGAAGGATTTTTTCCGATTGTTTTCTCAGTGTTCACCGCTTAATACTAGAGCAATAACGCGAATTCGTGCAATATTATGCAAGATGTTTGGAATTTGTCGTTTCAATCCCTTAAAAATGTGGGAAAACAGAAAGAGTGCATTTTTTGAAACAGATGAAAGACAATTTGCCGATGGGCATAAAAACTCAGGAGGAATAAAAATGCGGATTCTCATTGCCGAGGATGATTTTATCGGACGGAAGGTACTTCAGACCTATTTGCAGCAGCATGGAACTTGCGATATAGCCATCAATGGTATGGAAGCGGTAGATTTGTTTTTACGGGCAAAAAAAGAAGGGAAACCCTATGATCTTATCTGTCTTGATATTATGATGCCAATTATGGATGGCATCGCTGTTTTAAAAACCATTCGAAACATTGAAAATGGCAATGTTTCGGATAAAGACGAAGTGATTGAGCGTCAACTTGTTCAGGAAAAAAACCGGAATGCACCAGAAGGACATACTTTACCAGATCAAAAAGCAACAAATAAGCAAAAACAGACATGTGGAAAACAAAATGTCAAAATCATCATTACCTCGGCACTGAATGACAGAAAAACCATGGCAACAACCTTTGATTCAGGCTGTGAGGCTTATGTATGGAAACCCATTGATATTAACAAGTTTCATGATACGATGGTGAAGTTGGGGCTGCTAGCATAACTTTTTTCAGGTTCTTCTTTAAGAAAATCATTATTCTGTCAGACACAGCCAGACACAGCTGTTCAATCGACTGTCTGTTACTTGGCTGAATGTGGATAGTGCAGGTTGATGGTTAGGCAATTCAAAAAAAACACTACAGCGTGACTTCGACATTTTCATCAAGCTTAACATCATTTTTGATGATTCTGACTTGTTGTAAGTCCGCATAAATACAGGGTCATAAAAATGAATTTTTCAAACTCACGCTGTAGTGATAAGTTTATTGGAGGGTGGCATGGCAAACGAAACAAAAAAATCCCTGTATTTCGAAGGAAAACTGAAAAAGGCAAAGAGTTTTACAGGGGAGTTCAAAAAATTTGCTTTGCGTGGAAATGTTATTGACCTGGCTGTTGGTGTTATTATTGGCGGTGCTTTTGGAAAGATTGTCACCTCTTTGGTCAATGATTTGTTTATGCCATTGATTTTACTCATTACCGGGAATACCAATTTGAAAGATCTTTCCATTATACTGAAGGAAGCGCAAGGTGAAACAGCGGCTTTACGGTTTTCTTACGGGAACTTTCTGCAAACCGTTATTGACTTTCTCATTGTCGCATTTTTTATCTTTTTGTTTATACGGTTTATAAATCGTTTTAAGAAAAAAGAAGAAGAAGTCATTGCACCACCGCCGGCATTATCCACGCAGGAAGTGTTGTTAACTGAAATTCGTGACGAGTTGATGAAAATCCGTCAGTAGCGCTCCTTCTTAACATGATGATCCATGAATACACTGCAATCATGGATCATCCAAATTGTCTGGCGGCGGGGCAGAATTTATAAATAGATTGACAAAACAACTTTTCTATGGTAGATTATTAAAAAATGAAACTTGTGATGGGGAAGTAAAGCGTTTTACAGACGTGCAGAGAGTCGTGGGTGGTGAAATCACGATCGTTGTTGGAAATGCATAATGGGCCCCTGAAGGCGGAGAGAAAGCAGGAAACTGTAAGTAATATCCGACGCGAAGCCGGCGTTATTGGTGAAGGATGTGTTGGCATCCGGTGAAGATCAATTTCAAGGTGGCATGCAGACAAAAGTCTGTCCTTGGTTAGGGGCAGACTTTTTTTGTACCTTTTTTTGGGTGAAAACAGTGTTTTCAATCAAAATGATGGCCATCACGGGATGAGCTCCGGAATGCAGGAAGGAGACTGAAAATGGTTTTTCCAAAGAAAGACGAAGCCATGAAACTCTCGGAAGGCAATCACTTTGTTCCCATCGTTTTGGAAACGGTGGCCGACATGGAAACGCCGGTGAGCGTGTTTAAGCGGTTCAAGGATACCAGCCCCTACTGTTTTTTACTGGACAGTGTGGAGGGCGGAGAAAAGTGGGCACGGTATTCGTTTATCGGGCGGGATCCTTTGCTGAAGGTCTGCATTCAGGGGCAGGAAACGGTTATTGAACGTCGTGACGGTTATACGCGAAAAGTAATGGGGAATCCGTTTGATACGCTGCAAGAACTCATGTCCGGCTACAAAGGGGCCAGTGTTTCCGGTATTCCAAGGCTTTCCGGTGGTGCTGTTGGGTTTTTTGGTTACGACTTGGTGCGCAGCGTGGAATATCTACCCAACCCGCCGGCAGACAAACTGCATGTACCGGATGGCCACTTTATGATTGTGGATGAAATGATTGTGTTCGATCACCTGCGTCAAAAGCTTCAAATTATTGTGAACATGCGGACGGATGGTGATTTGTCACTGCAATACAACAAAACTGTAGAACGTTTGTATGCCATTGAGCGGACCATTATGGATACAGCGCATCATGGCGGCGGCTCCGGCCGCATCAAACGGTTCTGTAATGTCAGCAAGCCGGTCAGCGATACCACCAAAGAGCAATACATGGCCATGGTGGACACAGCGAAGAAGCATATTGTGAACGGCGATATTTTTCAGGTGGTTTTGTCCCGCCGGATGTCGGTAGAAACCGATGCGGATCCCTTTGATGTGTACCGTGTACTGCGTGTGGTAAACCCGTCACCCTATATGTATTTTTTAAAGTTTGATGATTACTGTTTGGCAGGTGCATCGCCTGAAATGCTGGTGCGTTTTGAAGACGGTTTGCTGGAAACCTGCCCTATAGCGGGCACGAGACCCAGGGGTGCGACGCCGGAAGAAGACAAACAGTTGGAAAAAGATCTTTTGTCTGACGAAAAAGAGTTGGCTGAACACATGATGCTGGTGGATCTTGGTCGCAATGACATTGGCAAAATTGCAAAATTCGGTACGGTAAAGCCAGTGGATATGCTGAACATTGCACGATATTCGCATGTCATGCACATCACTACGCTGGTGCAAGGGGTTGCCAGAGAAGGCATTAATGCCTTTGATGCGCTCAAAGCCGTCTTGCCGGCCGGCACCTTGTCCGGTGCTCCTAAAATTCGTGCCATGGAAATCATTGATTCTCTGGAACCCTCACGCAGGGGACCTTACGGTGGTGCCATCGGTTACATTTCATTTGATGGGAACCTGGATTCCTGCATCACCATTCGAACCATACTTTTTAAGGACGGGAAAGCCATTATGCAGACCGGAGCAGGTATTGTGGCTGACTCTGTACCAGAGACAGAATTCCTGGAAACAGAGAGTAAGGCAGGGGCGTTAATGAAAGCACTGGCTGAAATAGGTGCAACAATATGATAATAATGATCGATAATTATGATTCCTTTACTTATAACCTTTACCAGTACGCTGGAATGATTGAACCGGATATCGAAGTAATTCGCAACGACAAGATCGACCTGGCCGGACTGATTGCGAAAAAACCAAGCCATATCATTGTTTCTCCCGGACCGGGTTACCCTTCCGATGCAGGTATTTCAGTAGAAGTGGTTCGTGAAATGGGCGCGTATTGCCCCGTGTTGGGAATTTGCCTTGGACATCAGGCGGTAGGAGAAGCTTTTGGCGGAAAAATTGTTCTGGCACCGGGCGGACCAGTTCACGGTAAAAAAAGTATGGTGAAACTGGAAGCGGATTGCTTGTTGTACGAAGGCTTTGGAGAAAGCATACCGGTTGCACGTTACCATTCTTTGGTGGTGGATGGCGACACTTTACCGGCCGTTTTGAAAGTAACGGCGAGAACAGCAGAAGGATTGATTATGGGTTTGCAGCACCGGACGCTGCCAGTCTACGGTGTGCAGTTTCATCCGGAATCGATTCTAACAGAAAACGGTATGCAAATGATCCGTAACTTTTTAAACATTCGGATATAAAAAAAGGATACAGAATGAAATTATAAAACAAGCCGGCAGGATGGCAGGATGGGAAAAAGTAGTTTGCGAGCACGATAAACCAATAAAAAACTACCTGCCGGTTGGACAGTAGAATCGTAAGAAAAAGAGCTCAACAGGGTTAAAGTTGCTAAGCAGGATGGTAGGTTGGCAGGAAGCTGCACAAGCGTTTTTTCAATGGAGGCAGTGATATGAAAGAATTTATTAGTAAGCTTATGAATCGGGAGAATTTAACGAACAGGGAAGCGGTTGCCGTGATGGAAACGGTTATGGCAGGAGAAGCAACAGGGACACAAATTGGAGCCTTTTTGATTGCCTTGCGCATGAAAGGGGAAACAGCCGATGAAATTGCGTCATTTGCCGAAGTGCTGCGCAAAAAAGCCAACCGTGTGGAAACTGATGGGGCCGCTATCGACATTGTTGGTACCGGCGGCGATGGCGCCAATACGTTCAATATCTCCACGGCTGCTGCCTTTGTCACGGCCGCTGCCGGGATGAAAGTTGCCAAGCACGGTAACAGGGCTGCTTCCAGCCAGTGTGGCACAGCGGATGTTTTGGAGGCTTTGGGGTGCAACATATCTCTGACCCCGGAAAATGCACAGAAGTGTATCAAGGAAACGGGGATCTGTTTTTTATTTGCACAGGCTTATCACACCTCCATGAAACATGTGGCAGAACCCAGACGAGAATTGGGGGTTCGTACCATATTTAATCTGATAGGCCCCTTGTCCAATCCGGCGTTTGTACAGTATCAATTACTGGGTGTTGCCTCCAAAGACCTGGTTGAACCGATGGCTATAGCACTTAAAAATCTAGGTATGGTGCATGCTGCGGTTGTCCATGGAGAAGATGGGTTAGATGAAATAACCCTGGGTGCTGAAACAATTGTGGCCGAAGTACAAAATGGCCAGATGAAGAACTACCGCTTAAGACCGGAAGACTTTGGGCTGCAAAGAGCGTCGATATCTGAGATGCACGGTGGCGATGCAAATGAAAACGCCGCTATTTTGAAGGCTGTTTTATCAGGCGAAAAAGGTCCGCGGCGCGATATTGTCCTTTTCAATGCCGGCATGGCCCTCTACATTGCCGATAAAGCGATCAGTATTGCAGATGGTATGGAAAAAGCAGCCTTTGCGATTGATTCCGGAAAGGCAATTCAGATTTTGGAAAATTACATTATGGCATCGCACTGTAAATCGTAGGAAGGAAGATTGGGAAACGGGGTATCACTACCTGTAAATCTATTCAGCTGCAGTTGCATGTTATTGTGGCATCGCATCGTGTATCGCAGGAAAGAAGATGATGATACAAGATATTGTTGCCCGTAATCAATTTAGTTACTATTGCATGTTATTGTGACATCGTATCGTATATTGCAGGAAAGAAGATGATGATACAAGATATTGTTGCCCGTATCTATTCAGCTGCAGTTGCATGTTATTGTGGCATCGCACATTGTTGAAAGGAAGACCATGATAATTGATGATATTATTGCTCAAAAAAAAATACAGCTTTTAGCAGAAGCACATGAAGTACCCCTTTCTAAAATTGAAAAACAGGCTATGGAAAGCCCGCCGGCCAAAGATTTTCTATTTGCTGTTCAAAAGCCGGGACTTTCGGTCATTGCCGAAATTAAAAAAGCCTCGCCATCCAAAGGCCTTATTGCGGCAGATTTTCAGCCTGTCAAAACGGCTCGTTTGTATGAAAATGGGGGTGCTGACTGTATCTCTGTTCTCACAGAACAGCATTTTTTCCAAGGATCTAACGCCATTCTTGAACAGGTACGTGTGTCAACGGGCTGTCCCATCCTTCGAAAAGATTTTATGCTCGAAGAACGGCAAATCCTTGAAGCAAGAGCGATTGGTGCAGATTGTGTCTTGTTGATTGCTGCTATATTAGATGATAAGACGTTAAGACGTCTATATGTATTATCTAAAGAATTGGGTATGTCAACGTTGATGGAAGCCCATACAGAAACGGAAGTGAAGCGGTTGGTGCAGGCCGGTGCGGACATGATTGGCGTGAACCACCGAAACCTCGCTACCTTTGCAGTGGACATCCGTTTGTTTGAGAAGTTGCGTCACTTCATTCCGGAAACCTGTGCGGCCGTTGCTGAAAGTGGCATCCATTCAAAAGCCGATGCCAACTACTTGTATGAAAACGGATGTGATGCCATACTGGTCGGAGAGTCCTTGATGACATCAAAACATCCGGATGAAGCGGTGGCGCAGTACAAGCAGATTATTAACAGGTGATAGCTGAGCACCGGCCACTTCGTGCAAATGACAGAACATATAGTACAAACACAAAAACGCAAAGGAGAAAACAATGGCAGTCAAGATTCAAAACGAAGAGACAAAAAACCATGACGCAAACAGTAGTGCCGAAGAACAGGACATTTTTATGCAGGCCGATACCGGCACTTTCGAGGCCACTGTGGCCAAAAGCCAGCTGCTGGAAGAGCAACTTCACTTGCACCCGGAAAACTACCGTGTGCTAACCGGAGACCGCCCCACGGGAAGAATGCACATTGGCCATCTTTTCGGTTCGGTACACAACCGGGTTCGCCTGCAAAACCTTGGGGTGCGCACATTTATCATTATTGCCGATTACCAGGTTTTGACCGATAGGGATACATTTGAAAACATCTCGGAAAATGTGAAGCAGTTGACAGTTGACTACCTGTCTGCCGGTCTGGTTCCCGAAAAGGGAAAGACCTGTATCTTTGCGCACAGCCATGTGCCGGAATTGAACCAGTTGTTGTTGCCGTTCTTAACACTGGTGACCAATGCGGAACTGGACCGCAATCCCACTGTGAAAGAAGAGATTCTGGCATCCGGAATGAAAAGGATCAATGCCGGTATGTACACCTATCCGGTGCATCAGGCGGCCGATATCCTTTTTTGCAAAGCCAATGTGGTGCCTGTAGGCAAAGACCAGCTGCCCCACCTGGAAATGACCAGAACCATTGCCCGCCGGTTCAATGACCGCTTTGCCGGGAATCAAATCGTATTCCCGGAACCGCAGCCACTTTTGAGTAAGGCACCTGTTATTTTGGGTCTGGATGGTTCTCAGAAAATGAGTAAAAGCCGCAATAACGCTATTATGCTGTCGGCGACAGAAGATGAAACAGCGGCCCTGATAAAAAAGGCAAAGACAGATTCCATACGTACCATTACGTATGACACTGTAAACCGCCCGGAAGTGTCCAATTTGCTGATGATTATTTCTCTGGCAAGCGGTGAAGCACCGGAAAGTATTGCTGAACGCATTGGTGACGGCGGTTCCGGCATGTTGAAAAAAATGTTGACAGAAACCTTGAATGACTACTTAAAGCCGATTCGTGATAAGCGTAAAGAAATAGAATCGGACATGACCCTGGTGCGCGAGGTGCTGCGTCGCGGCAATGCAGAAGCCAGAGAAGTGGCCGAACAGACACTAAATGAAGTACGCCGTGTCATGAACATGGAGATATAATTTGAAAATGTGCAGCATTATCAGCAGGTTTTGTGCAAACACAATGGAGGATGCATGGGGCTAAATTTGAAAATGCGCAGCATTATCAGCAGGTTTTGTGCGAACTTGACGAGAACGGAAGGGTTATAAATCTGAAAATGCGCAGCATTATCAGCAGGTTTTGTGCAAACGCAATGGAGTATGCATGGGGCTAAATCTGAAAACACGCAGCATTTTCAGCAGGGTTTTTGCAAACTTGACGAGAACGGAAAGGCTATAAAGGTTGATGCAACGTACAAAAATAAAAATCTGTGGCCTGAAACGGCCGGAAGATATTTCTCTGGTGAACCGTGAAAAACCGGATTTCGTCGGCTTTGTTTTTGCAAAAAGCAAGCGACAGGTAAACGTAGCACAGGTCGCCGCTTTGACGGCTTTACTGGATGCCGGTATTCAAACAGTGGGTGTGTTTGTGGATGAACCTGCAGAAGGTATTCTGATGGCGGTAAGGACCTGTTCTCTGAACGTTGTGCAGTTGCATGGTACTGAAACACTGGCGTATATTGTCAATCTCAAAAAAATGCTGCCGCAGGAAGTGCTCGTTTGGAAGGCGATTCGGGTCAAAAATTCTTCTTCTTTGTCCGAGATGGCAGTTGTTTCTGCAGACCGTTTCCTCCTGGATGCCTGGCATCCGGGTGCGGCTGGTGGCAATGGCATTTCCTTTGATTGGACATGCCTGCAAAACCTGTCTGAACCTTATATATTGGCGGGTGGACTGACCCCGGAGAATGTTGCCGGGGCCATTAAAATACTTTCGCCGTGGGCTGTGGATGTCAGTTCCGGTGTTGAAATAAACGGGATGAAAGATATGGAAAAGTTGCAACATTTCATGGCGGCAGTAAGAAAAAATGAAACTTAGGCAAGTTACAGGTTCTTCACTGTA
>JBBRWP010000088.1:0-11424 GCA_038249175.1 Acetivibrionales bacterium | reverse complement strand
TGTGGATTTCCTGTGCAATGCTTGTGGATTTCTTATGCAATGCTTGTGGATTTCCTGTGCAATGCTTGTGGATTTCTTATGCAATGCTTGTGGATTTCCTGTGCAATGCTTGTGGATTTCTTATGCAATGCTTGTGGATATCTTGTACAATTCTTATGGATTTCCTGTGTCATTTAGATGGAAAAGAGCAAAATTCTGTGGATAAAGAAGGTACCTCCTGTGGAAAAAGAGTGAAGTTTGTGGAAAGATTGTGGAAAAGTAAGAAGATACGTCCCTTACAAGATGTGCCCTCCTATGCTATAATTTTCTGGGATGTGCATCCCTAAAGACAAGTCTGTAAAGTGAGGTCATTATGAAAAAAAACCATTACGATACCATTGTGATCGGCTGCGGCACGGCCGGCATTTTTGCCGGTTATGAGCTGCACCGCTTATCGCCAAAAATGGATATACTGCTCCTGGAACAGGGCCACGATATTCGCCACAGAACCTGCCCAATTATCAGCGGCAAGGTGCCTTCCTGCATCAACTGCCCCTCCTGCGACATCATGAGCGGCTTTGGCGGTGCGGGTGCTTTTTCTGATGGCAAGTACAATTTCACCACGAAATTCGGCGGCTGGCTTTCAGACTACCTTGAACCCAAAACCATCATGGATCTGATTGAATATGTAGATACCATCAATGTGTCTTTTGGCGCAACGTTGAAGCGTTTTTCTACCGATACCCCCGCTGCCAAGGAACTTTCAAGAAACGCCTTGTCCCACGACCTTCACCTCCTGGAAGCTTCCGTGAAGCATTTGGGAACAGAGAATAATAAAGAAATCCTGACAAAAATGTTTGACGATTTGAAAACCAAGGTCGAACTGGTGTGCAACACTGGCGTCACAACCATAATGCCAACAGAAAAAGGTTACAGTATTACAACGGTCAAAGGCGATATACTGACTTGTCAATATCTGATTGTTGCTCCCGGTCGCACCGGTGCCGAATGGTTTTCAACTCAGTGCGGTCTGCTCGGTTTGCCGCTGATCAACAACCAGGTCGATATTGGTGTCCGTGTTGAATTGCCTGCCCGCGTTTTTGAACATATTACTGATATCGTTTATGAATCCAAGTTTTTATACCGCACCAAACAATACAGCGACCTGGTGCGCACCTTCTGTATGAACCCGAACGGCCACGTGGTTTCCGAAAACGTGGATGGCATCGTCACTGTCAACGGGCACAGCTACTCAGATCCTGCCCTGGCCAGTGAAAACACAAACTTTGCCCTCCTGGTATCCAACCGTTTCACAAAACCCTTCAACGAGCCCTACCAATACGGCAAGCGCATCGCTTCCCTCTCAAATATGCTGGGTGGCGGCGTCATTGTCCAACGTTTTGGTGATCTAATCAAAGGCCGCCGTACCAACGAGCACCGTCTGGCCCAAAGCTTCACAACACCCACGATGCAGGCCACCCCCGGCGACCTGAGTCTGGTGTTAACCAAGCGGCACCTGGACAACATTATCGAAATGATCTATGCACTCGATAAAATCGCCCCGGGAACAGCCAACCATGACACCCTTCTGTATGGAGTGGAAGTCAAATTCTACAGTGCGCGTTTACAGCTCAGCAGTGTTTTTGAAACCGTAATGCCAGGCCTCTATGCTATCGGAGATGGTGCCGGCATCACGCGGGGGTTGTCGCAGGCAGCGGCCTGCGGGGTACATACTGCAAGGGCTATTGCCGAAAAATACAACAAAACCTAAGCTGTATTGCCTCCCATCTGAACCCATAAAAAATACTGCGACCATCCAAAATTCGATGGCTGCAGTATTTTTTATGGGTTCAGTGTTCATGGTTTTTTGGTTTTCTTGGCGCACCGGGGAAGGCAAGAACTTTGCTTTGCTGTACCGGTTTTGTGTGGGGATTATTGCTGTGCTGTGCCTTTCTGGAACCAGTCCCATCCGTAAGGATCTTGATCTCCGCAGGCTCATTGCTGTCCAGAAGAGAGTTGATTTCTGACACCACGTCAGTTTGACGGACATCAGCATTTGATTTCGCTTGTATCTGGTTTTTTTGACTACCGGCAAGGGTGGCTTCCATCATTTCATCCGCTTCACTTGGCGACCACCCTTTATACTGCCAGGAAGGGGCATGCCGGTAGAGGTCAAACATCAAGGCGACAAGACGCTTTTCTGCGGCTGTATCCGGATGTTTCAGTGTTTGTCGTGCCAATGCTTCACTGACAGAAAAAGGTTCGCTGAAACGATAGCGATGCATGAATTCCCATACGGTCCCTTCCGCCTGCGACAGATTATAACCGTAACGGTTGGACAAAAAGGCAACGAGGACTTCCGCTTCGGGGGTTACATCCACGAACATCCAATCCCCGGCCAAGTCCAGGGTTTCCAATGAGATGATTTTGTAGGAAAATTCTTCATACAATTGTTGCTGCACCCATATATTCATGGCACGTTCCATATCCAGAGAAGTATGCATGACCAACAAGTCGCCGATGGTCACGACATCTGAAAAGTCTTGCAGTTCCTGAATATCCACCACCAAATTGTCCATAGCAACCGCTTCACCCAGGGTTTCCGACAAAACTTCCTGCAGCTGGTCCATGGTCATAACCCCATAGTACTGGAACATCCCTGCAATAATTCGCCTCCTGTTGGCATTCTGAGTCTGTGTGCGTACAAGACTGGAAAGGTTGTCTATGTCCATCGCCTCCCGCACTTCTTTGAGCATGTAAAGGTAAGGGGCATCTTTTCTCCTATCGGGATAAAGCAGTAGACGATCATGAAAATAATAAAGCTCATAGGCAGAAAAAGGGACATCCATATTCGCCAGAGCAACCACACCATCCGCCTGTGATACAGCCGACCGCAGCAAGACTGCCTGCCGGTCATCCATAAACGGAATTTGCAAACGAATGGCAGTCGGCAGCATCGATTCCATCGTTGTCCGCAGACTGCTTTCATCTATTTCATCTTCTACAAAGAGACCATAAACCATGCTCAACCCCAAAAGTTCCTCCATGCTCAGATTTTTCAAGGCTTCTTTCAGGGTTTTGGGCTTGGGTTCTTCCCAAAGGGCTGTCTCCAGTTCATGCTGGTATGCATGCATATCAAATAAGACATCCGCCTCTGTCATCAACATATCCTGAATGCCAATCTGCCCTATTTCTTTTCGACCTCGACCGATGTTCGTCACTTTGCGAAATTTTTCTTTTTTCTCCCGAAATAAATCCTGTAAGGACATGAGCGAAAGGCGTTCCGCTTGCCACAGGGGGTTTTGTTTCAGATTTTTTAGCATGTGCCGGTATGCCTGAGGCCCCGAAAGGGATGACAACGGCGACGCCCGCTCCCCGGCAAGTACACGAGGGTATGTTTTTCCTGCTTCTTTTTCAGCCAAACCCGCTGCCTGTACCGTCACCTCCCAACCAGAGGGAAAGCGGCAGGAAATGCGTAGTCCGGGGAGAAAAAAGTGTTCTAGACGAATGTGGTCACTTTGAAAGGGCACCGGTTCTGTCAAACCTATAATGGTCCCGTTCACATCAAAAGAGTAGGTTTCTTCCTCTTCCAGGGAAAAGATAAGGGTAAGGGCCACATACAGCTGGTGCAGGGTCATCCATATCGGAACATGCAAACTACGCCATATGGGCGGTTCTATACCAGAAAGGATACAACGGATATGAAAAACAGGGGTCAGTGACATTTTTTCTCCTTTATGCACATTCATGTTGTGTTCAGCGCTACGGACAGCAGATTCCTGATCTTTGACATCTTCATCGGATGATTGAAGCTCATGCGTCTTATAATTTACATAATTAATTCCATTCATACCCGATTATTGGTCTTTAGCACGAATTTCGGTGCGACGTATCTTTCCGCTAATGGTTTTGGGTAATTCGGAAACAAACGCGATGATGCGGGGGTATTTGTACGGTGCTGTATGGTGTTTGACATATTCCTGAATCTCTTCTGCCAACGCATCGGAAGGTTCAAAGCCTTTGCCAAGAACAATGGTGGCCTTCACCACTACACCGCGCACCGGGTCCGGTGCACCGGTTACAGCACATTCCACAACCGCCGGATGTTCCATGACCACACTTTCCACTTCAAAGGGACCAATGCGGTAACCGGAAGACTTGATGATATCATCCATACGCCCAACATACCAGAGGTAACCGTCTTCATCCATCCAGGCAGTGTCTCCTGTATGGTATAGACCGTCATGCCACGCCGCCGATGTCATGGCTTCATCAAGGTAATAGCCCATCATCAGACCATTGGGGACTTCCTCGGCCGTGTTTACCACTATTTCTCCAACCTGACCGGTTTCCACGACGTTCCCGTCCTCATCCACAATGCGGATGTCATAGGCTGGCGATGGTTTACCCATGGAACCGGGTTTTGGCTGCATCCAATACAAGGTCGCCGCCAGCAATGTCGTTTCGGTCTGACCAAAGCCTTCTTTCACTTGCAGACCGGTCGCTGCCAGAAAACGGTTATAGACTTCTGAATTCAGGGCTTCTCCCGCCGTTGTTACATGTTTTAGTGACGAAAGGTTGTATTTAGACAAATCTTCGCGTATTAAAAAACGATAGATGGTCGGCGGTGCGCAGAAGGTCGTAACCCCGTATTTTTCCATTTTTCGCAGCATATCCTCTGAATTGAATTTATCAAAATCATACACAAAGATACAACCTTCGGCAAACCATTGTCCATAAAGTTTTCCCCACATGGATTTGGCCCAACCGGTTTCTGAAATGGTAAAATGAACGTCTTGGGGTTCCACATAATGCCAGTACACAGCGGTTGGAATATGGGCCAGGGGGTACCAATGGTTGTGAACCACCATCTTTGGCATACCGGTTGTTCCCGAAGAAAAATAAAGGAAAAGCGGGTCTTTTCCGCCAGTAAAAGCGTCTCCTCCGGGCTTCGCAAAAGGACTTGCATTGGCGAACCCTTCAGCAAAGGAAAGCCAGCCTTCTTTTACACCACGAACAAGTACTTTGGTCTTCACCGTAGGGCAATGCACCAAGGCTTCTTCCACCTCATCCGAGATGCGGCCGTCTGCTGTACAGATGATTGCAGAAATTCCCGCAGCATTGCAGCGGTAAACAACATCCTTTGACATCAGCTGGTTGGTTGCAGGAACACCAATGGCTCCGATTTTATGCATGGCCAAAAAAAGAATCCAGAATTCAAAATGTCGTTTCAGGATGATCATGACATGATCTCCCTTTTTTATACCCAGAGATTGCAGGTAGGATGCCGCCAGATCACTTTGCTGGCTCATTTCAAGGAAAGACACCCGACGCTCAGCACCACATTCGTTCACCCATATCATGGCGGTTTTATCGGGCTGCTCTACCCCAAGGCGGTCCACCACATCATATGCAAAGTTAAACCTTTCCGGTTTGTGATATCTCACCGAGACCACTTCATCATGGGCATTCTTAGTTTCTATCAGATACTGTGCGTAGATACGACTCATACCATTTTACCCCCATCGCCATCACGAAGAACCATTGCCAAAAAAGTGCAGTCAGAGCCCTCGGCCACCATGCCATGTGGCACACCGGAATCATAGTACACAGAATCCCCCTCGCGCAAAACAGTCTCTGTCTCCCCGATTTGGAAACGTAAGGTCCCTTCTAAAACGTAATCAAATTCCTGACCGTTGTGGCTGCGCAACGCTATGGTGCAGTGGGGTTCCGACGCAGGTACTTCTACCAGGAAGGGTTCAGCGGTGCGGTGTAAGAAACGGTGGGCCAGATTATGATAGGTAAAGCCGGTCCTTCTTTCCATGGAAAGGCCACGACCTTTCCGGACGACCGTGTATTTTGTGAGCGTCGGCGTCCTGCCGGTGATGAGGTCTGTCAT
Source organism: Acetivibrionales bacterium (assembly GCA_038249175.1). Taxonomy (GTDB): domain Bacteria; phylum Bacillota; class Clostridia; order DSM-8532; family DSM-8532; genus JAEWSN01. The sequence continues at coordinate 5,546 of JBBRWP010000088.1, read as the reverse complement.
GTCCACACCGAGCTTTTGTGCCGTCAGATACAAAAAAGTGAACGTAAAGTCTCTTTCGCCACCTTCCTGCACCAGGTATTCGGTCTCTGACAGGCCATGAATCCCGGCCATTTCTGCAACGGAAATGCCCATGTCTTCCCGCAAACTGCGAATGCGCAAAGAAACATCTCTTATTTGTTCGTTCATAAGAAATAAACCCCCTTCGTTAACATCGATGCCGTCAACAATTGTCAAGCCCTATAGGACCGGCATTTTCTTCTTTAAGGAGCGACATCTTTGATGGCATTTTTGACCATCGGATGATCCATTTGAAAGGCAATGCCAGCAATGGCAAGTATTAAGCCAAGACCCGTGCACGACAGCAACGGCAGCCACACCGGCCCGCCGATCAGGGCGAACAGTTTCAGCAACGGATAGACAAGGGCTGTGCTAAAAAGAAAGCCTCCCCAAACACCGGTACATGCGACCCGATAGCGGAATGAAAGAAACAAAACAAAACCCGCAGAGATAAGAAAAAATAAAATGACCGCAATGAGCGGATTGGACAGCGTCATTGGCAATAACCGCAGCAGTAAAACCACCAAACCGGCCCCCAATGCACCCCCGGCAAGAAAAAAGAAAAAACGGCTCCAAAAGTTCCCAAGTAGAGCAAATAGCAATGCGCCCAGGACGATGCCAACGGCTGAACCTACCCCAAACGAAAGGGAATCAAATACGCCAAACCAAACATCCACAGTGAGCTTACCGGCAGAAATAGCACTTTGTATGGCTGTACCGGACCAGTACCCCAAGCTGCCCCCAACGAGAACCCCCTGCAGGACGCCCAATAACTTGAACCGCCGTTGCCCGGCAAATGCCCAAAAAACAGCCAAGACTGCAACAATGGCAGAAATCCCCCATGGCAGCCATGCCAACTGCACAAAAGTGCTGTCTAAGAAATTACCAACTTCGTTCATCATATCCTCCACTCTTTCCACCATTCTATCATCACGCCAAAACAGTGACAAGCGAACAGTGAGAACTTTGTCAACAATCCAAAATGATCGTCAGAAAAAACCTGTTTGTTTGCGGCGATCCCCACTTGATGGGCAAAACTACAGGTAATCATCCCATCATAACAATGGTCTTCTCATGTTGTCAGCAAACAGACGTTTGACTTTTGCAAAAAAACTGCGGCAAAAGGTGTGATTTGGCGCTGACATTTCCTTGATTATACCCCACCACTATAAAAAAGTTGAAACAAATTATGTTTATCCCCTTGTTAATATTTCGTTCTTGTGCTATATTGGTGTTGGCCCGTGACTTATACGGTAATGGATTGATTCGTTTTCTTTCAGCCCCTCCTTGTTCTATGGAGCGTTGAGCCGAGAAAGGATTCTTTCCAAATTTTGAATGAGGAGGTATATTCACAATGGCTGACAAAACACTAACATGCAAAGATTGCAACACAGAGTTCATCTTTACAGAGGGCGAACAAGCTTTCTACAAAGAAAAGGGTTTCGAAAATGAACCCCAACGCTGCCCAGAGTGCCGTCGCGCACGCAAGCAACAGAGGAACAACAACAGCTACGGCGGTGGCAGCAGATGGTAAACAGCCACTTGTCATCCCTGGATGACATTGTGTGTTGATTAATCCAATGCAAAAGCAATCGAAAAGGAGAGTGAAAACTCTCCTTTTTCTTTTGTTGCGGGGATTTATGGACAGGTGTGCGCTTGGTTGCACGAAACAGTTTCTTCCCGCGTTGAACACAATGGGCAATCTTCAGCAAATAGATTGGCTTATTGTCTGTTCTTTGCCAGAGATATAGTCCTTGAACAACTTAAGGAAGAATCCAGCCCTGTGCAACCCCATCTGCGATAATTTGCTGTGCAAAAGCCCACAAGGCTTCACTGCCCTCAGCAATTTTACAGTTTCTAGTGCGAACCTGATCACGTGTAATACCGTGTTCCTGCCATGTGCCACCACCGTTCAGCCAGTTCAACATCATGGGCTGCAGACGATCCATCGCGGCCGCATATTTTGCATCCGGCGTTTGCATGTCATCAAATTCTTTCCAAAGGCCGATATAGAACTGCCCCTCTGCTTTTGGCAGTAACCCAAAAATACGTGCTGCCGCTTTTTCTTCGCGCTCCAACTTATCTAAGTTTCCAACGGCATCATAGGCAAAGGTATCACCGGCATCAATTTCCACAATGTCGTGAATGAGCAGCATGGTCATGATTTTCTGCATGTCCAGATTTTGATCATTTGCATATTCCGATAGCAGCACCGCCATGGTTGCAATATGCCAGGAATGTTCCGCATCGTTTTCCGGTTCATTCGTTCCAACCAGCTTTGTCTGGCGAAAAATACGCTTCAAACGGTCAATTTCTGCGATAAAGAGCAGTTGCTGTTTTAACCGTTCAGGGCCGGAAATGCTTTCAATTTTATAATTCACCCTTGGTTCAGGATGCATGGGCACCTTCTTTATTGCGCTTGACGACTTTCAGTCTGGCAAATTCTTCTCTATCCTTCTCTTCCAGCGCATTCGCAATATGTCTTGTAATCTCTTCGTATTTCGGTATCATAATGTTTCTTAACGCATTTGCCCGTTTCTGCGTGCGGCGGATGTTGGTGGCCAGACGGTAAATGGCATTTTCAACTTCTGCAATTTCACAGCTCAGGCGCTTCACCCTGTCAAAACGTTCTTTTGCCCTGTCGAGTGCTACCGAGGTGCGCATAAAGCCGTAAGTAGGCGCAAAGGGCCTTTGCTCTATCGTCACCGAGGGCAAATCCACGCCCATAATGCTGTGATCGGTAATGGTAACACCTTCCTCCTCCGGCACCCCATAGCCAATCTGCTCCACATCGGCAATACCAATGGTCATATTGGCTGTTTGCATGGCTTCATAGGCATCTGAGAAAGTCACCAAAATCTCATCCTGCAACAATTTGGCACGATCGACCATTTGCATCATTTCGCGCACCAGAATGTTGCGTTTTTTATCCAGCAGCTCATAGCCCTGACGGGAGAGCGCCAGGGTGCTTTTGGCCACAATGAGATTTCCCTTCGTGGGAAACAGTGTCATATCCAATCTGTCCACCTGCCTTCGCCGGGCGTCACTTCCACATAGGTCTTTTCCAACAGTTCCGGGGTAATGCGGTCCAACTCTTCTTTTGGCAAAAGGCCCAGGAGCTCCCAGCCCAAATCGAGCGTATCAGACATTTCACGGTTTTCGTCCTCTTCCTGTGAGATAAACTGCGACTCGAATACGCGACCAAAGCGCATGTAGCTTTTGTCGATGTCGGAGAGTTCATCTTCACCAATAACCGAAGCCAGGGCGCGCACTTCCTGCACTTTGGCGTAGGAAGCAAACAATTGATTGGCTACCTGCGGATGGTCGGACCGTGTATAGCCTTCGCCGATGCCGTCTTTCATCAGTCGGGAAAGTGATGGCAAGACAATGACCGGCGGGTATATCCCCTTTTGGTGCAGACCACGACCCAACACAATCTGTCCTTCTGTAATGTAACCGGTCAGATCCGGGATGGGGTGGGTGATATCATCGTTGGGCATGGTCAGGATAGGAATTTGCGTAATGGATCCCTTTTTGTTTCGTATCATACCGGCACGTTCATACATGGAAGCCAGGTCGGAATACAGATAGCCGGGAAAGCCCTTTCGGGACGGAATTTCACCTTTTGAAGACGAAATTTCCCGCAAAGCCTCCGAATAGGCTGTCATATCGGTTAAGATGACCAGCACGTGCATATCATGCTCAAAAGCCAGATATTCTGCTGCCGTTAAAGCACAGCGTGGGGTAACGATACGCTCCACCACGGGGTCATTGGCGAGGTTCAGGAACATGGTCACCCGATCCAGAACACCGCTTTTTTGAAAGCTGCTCCGGAAGTATTCGGCGACGTCATACTTGACGCCCATGGCGGCAAAGACCACCGCGAATTTTTCATCAATGGCCCCGGAGATACGGGCCTGTTTGACAATTTGCACGGCCAGTTTATCGTGCGGCAAACCGGAACCGGAGAATACCGGCAGTTTCTGTCCACGAATGAGGGTCGTCAGACCATCAATGGACGAAATACCGGTTTGGATGTAGTTTCTGGGATATTCGCGTTCGACCGGGTTAATGGGCATACCATTGACATCCCAGCTCATTTCCGGGCAAATGGGGCCAAGGCCGTCGGTGGGTCTGCCCAAACCATCAAAAACACGGCCGAGGATTTCTTTGGATAGTGGCATTTCCAAAGGTCTTCCCTGCAAAGCTGTGCGGGTATTATCCAACGATAAACCCTTCGTGCCTTCAAAAACCTGAATAACACATTTTTGACCGGAAATCTGAATGATGCGTCCCAAACGTTTTTTATTGCCAACCGATATGGTGACCATTTCTTCGAATGTCGGGTTTTCAACCCCATCCAAAATGATGAGCGGGCCGGAAATTTCACTGAGCCCCATGTATTCCATATTCATGCCAGACCCTTCCTTTCCTTGCCCACATACCGTTCGGCGATTTCTGCCATTGTTTTGGCGATGGCTGCATCCAATTCGTCAAAGCCTGCTTTGTTGTCATTGGAAATATTGTACTTGATTCGGATAATATCCTCGAAAACACCGGCTTTGCGGATGACAGATACCGGAACGCCACCGGCAACCATTTTCGTGGCGGCATCCACCATGGCCAGCAGGGATTTCATCATGCGATATTGTTTCCAGATAGGCACATAAGTATCTTCCTGATGGTAGGCATTTTGTTGCAGAAAACCCTGACGGATGCATTTTGCTGCTTCCAGAATGAGTTTTTGTTCATCCGGCAGAATATCGCTGCCGATGAGCTTCACGATCTCCAAAAGTTTGCTTTCTTCCTGCAGGATACGGCTGATACGTCCTTTACAGACCATAAAATCGGGCGCAGCGTTTTCCTTGTACCATGCTTCCAGATCCGGGATGTACTCGCTATAGCTGTTAATCCAGTTAATAGCGGGATAATGGCGGGTATAGGCCAGGGCTTTATCAAGCGCCCAGAAACAACGGATAAAACGTTTGGTGTTTTGGGTGACCGGCTCTGAAAAATCACCACCCTGCGGCGAAACGGCTCCGATAATGGAAACGGACCCGCGGCCGCCTCCCAGCGGTTCTACCATGCCGCCGCGTTCGTAAAACTCAGAAAGACGGGATGGCAGGTAGGCCGGAAAGCCTTCTTCTGCAGGCATCTCTTCAAGACGTCCCGAAATTTCACGGAGTGCTTCCGCCCAGCGTGAAGTAGAGTCCGCCATAATGGCCACATCGTAGCCCATGTCGCGATAATACTCTCCAATCGTAATACCGGTGTAGATAGACGCCTCACGTGCAGCAACGGGCATATTGGAGGTGTTGGCGATAAGGACGGTGCGGTTCATGAGGGCTTGCCCGCTGCGCGGGTCAATCAGTTTCGGGAACTCTTCCAGCACTTCGGTAATTTCATTGCCACGTTCGCCACAACCGATATAGACAATAATATCGGCGTTGGACCACTTGGCCAGCTGGTGCTGTGTCAGGGTTTTCCCG
>JBBRWP010000087.1:0-11496 GCA_038249175.1 Acetivibrionales bacterium | reverse complement strand
GCGTGTTGTTATATCATAAAGCAATAGGATCATCACAAAGTCGTTGATTCAGGAAATGTAAATGAAACCAGAGGTGGAAACAGGCTTCGGTAAGATGTGACATGCCTGATGAATCAAGAAATAGGATAAAACCAGAAGTGGGAACAGGCACCCGGAAAGATGTGACATGCCTGATGAATCAAGAAATAGGATAAGACCAGAGGAGGATGACGAAGATGGAAAAGAAAAGATTGCGTGTTGGCCTGGTTGGCCTTGGAAACATGGGTTCGTCCCATGCCAGAGATTTATTTGCAATGGAGAATGTCAATTTGGTGGGTGTTTGTGATCTTGTGAAAGATAAAGCCGACAAATATGCAGCAGAATGCAACAGTACCGCCTATTACAGCTATGAAGACATGGTATCAAAGGCAAATTTGGAAGCGGTGGTGATTGCCGTTCCCCACTATGACCATACACCCATTACTATTGACGCCCTTGGCCGCGGCATCCATGTTATGTGTGAAAAGCCGGTGGCGGTTCATGTCAATGATGCGAAAAAAATGGATGAAGCATACGCAAAGGCCAGAGAGACCTATCCGAATCTGGTGTATGGTTTGATGTTCATGGAAAGAACCTATGCTGCCTATATCAAGCTCAAAGACATATTGGACAGTGGTGAACTGGGGACACTGGTTCGCGTGTCCTGGATCAATACGGCGTGGTTCCGCTCGCAAGCGTACTTTAACAGCAGCGAATGGCGTGCCACCTGGGCCGGCGAAGGCGGCGGCATTTTAACCAATCAATGTCCGCACAATTTGGACATGTATCAGTGGTTGTTCGGCCTTCCTGAAAAGGTTAGTGGTTTCGCCAATATAGGCAAGTACCACGATATAGAAGTGGAAGACGAAGTTACCGGTTACTTTGAGCATACAAATGGCATGGTTGGTCACTTTATCGTATCCACTGCTGAAACGCCCGGCACCAATCGTCTGGAAATTGTTGGAGAAAACGGCCGGCTCATCTATGAGAACGGGAAGCTAACCTTCAATAGAAACCGCATGTCCATGTTCCGCTTTTCCAAAGAAACAGAGGAAGGTTTTGGCAATGTGGAATCCTGGTATACAGAGATACCGGTACCCGCCAATCGTGAAAAGCCCCATCGTTATGTACTGGAACGCTTTATGGAGACCATTCTTTCCGGTGGAAGCCTTGTTGCAGAAGGCCATGAAGGTGTGAATGCGGTGATGCTGGCCAATGCCATCATGCTTTCTTCAGAAAAAGGCCATGCGGTTTCACTGCCACTGAATGGGGATGAATATGAAGCCATCTTAAAGGACAGGGCAAAAAATTCAAAATTCGTGAAAAAAGTGAAAACCGTCGAAGTGGACCTGAATAAGTCTTTTTCAAAGTAGCAGCGGCAGAGGTTTCGGTATTTTTTCATGGGTGGAAGTGCCCTCTAGGGTTAGCTAATGTAATGGCTGTAGGCGTTTTCAATGTTATTTTCAGGGCAAGTCGTGCTTGTTCTGCATAGGAAGTCATCGACAAGAAGGAGACAATCATGAACGTACAAATCAGTGCATTTGCAGATGAAATTGATGAGCGTCTGGATGTCCAAATGGATGTGCTGGAAAAGCACGGCATCCATTTTATTGAGATGCGGGGTGTTGACGGAAAGAACATTTCTGAGTATTCCATAGAAGAGGCAAAGGAAATCTCCAGCCGCTTAAAGACCCGCGGGTTTCAGCTGTCAGCCATTGGTTCACCCATCGGTAAAATTGGTATTTTGGAACCGTTTGAACCACACCTGGCTCTATTCAAACATGTTCTGGATCTAGCCGATGTCCTGGAAGCGCCATTTATCCGGATGTTCAGCTTTTTCATGCCGGCCGGAGATGAACCGTCTTTGTATCGTGACGAAGTGTTGCGCCGTTGGCGCGCTTTCCTCGATGCAGCGAGTGGCAGGAATGTGATATTGCTCCATGAAAATGAAAAAGATATTTATGGGGATACCGCAGCACGTTGTTTGGATTTACTGCAATCCCTGCAATCCGAACAGTTAAAAGCAACCTTTGACCCGGCAAACTTTGTACAGGTGGGTGAAAAAACCTTTCCGGAGGCCTTTGAAATGCTGCAGCCGTACATACACTACATGCATATCAAAGATGCAGTTTTTGGCAGTGGAGAGGTGAAACCAGCCGGTGAAGGCGACGGGAAGGTCGGAGAAATCCTCAAAGCCCTGGATGCCAATGGTTGGGAAGGGTTTTTATCGCTGGAACCCCATCTGAACAACAACCTGCCAGGCGGTGGTGCAGAACTTTTTGGCGTTGCCCATGCAGCGTTGATGGAATTGTTATAAGGCCCCGATGCGGGATAAATCAACACGACTTCCCAGAATTTGTGAATGAGGGTGCAAGTTATCTGGCGGCAACTTGCACCGAAAAACCACAAAGTGGTTTTCGAGATGTAATCATCATTTGTTTTCATGAGTATCCTGAGGCAAAGAGGTGCAGGGGCTCATACCAGTATTAATGAAAACACAATAATTCCAGATTATACGAAGGAGCACTGATATGTCATCAAACATAAGGGTCGGCATCCACAATAATTCCAGATTATATGAAGGAGCACTGATATGTCAAAAAACATAAGGGTCGGCATCATTGGTTGTGGAGGCATTGCACAAACACACCTGGCGGCATTGCTAACTTGTCCCGGGGTGGAAATTGTCGCGTTGTGCGACATTGTGAAAGACCGTGCCGAAGCCATGGCAGAAAAGATTACGAAACCTGTTTTGGACGAAAAGGAAGAAAAAAATTCATTGTATGCATCACCACCGGGGGATGAATTCGCCTCTCCTGTGTATTTTCAAAAACCAAGGGTCTTTGAAAACTGGAAGGATTTTATTCAGGATTCCGGTGTGCAGTCGGTTCACATTTGTACACCCCATTATCTCCATGCCGGCATGGCCATTGCTGCAATGCAGGCCGGCATCCATGTCTTAACAGAAAAACCGATGGCCATATCTCTGATTGATGCCAGGAGGATGACCGAAGTGTCCAAAACCACAGGCAGTCGTTTGGGCGTTTGTTTCCAGAATCGGTATAACAAAACCTCTCAAAGAATGCGGGCGTGCATCGATTCCGGTGAAGCTGGCCGGGTTCTTGGAGGAAGAGCTTTTGTAACCTGGCAGCGGGGTGCAGATTATTATCAAAGTGGTGCCTGGCGGGGAACATGGTCAGAAGAAGGTGGTGGCGTGGCCATCAACCAGGCCATTCATACCCTGGATCTGCTGCAGTGGCTTCTGGGAACACCGGTATCTATCAAAGGCAGCATGGATACACGATTATTGGGGGATGCGATAGAAGTAGAGGACACAGCAGAGGCGACGATTCAGTTTGAAAACGGGACAACCGGTCTCTTTTATGCGACCAACAATTATTGTACAGATGCACCCGTGTTTTTGGAGATTGTCTGCGAAAATCTTGTCATGCGACTGGACGATCATCTTAGTTTGCGGTTCAAAGATGGCCGGGAAGAAAAGGTTTTTGATTTGGATATTGAAAACAGCGGCAAGTCTTACTGGGGAACCGGTCATCAGCTACTGGTTCAGGATTGGTACCGCACCATGCGGAAGAACCAGCCCTTTGGTATTGATGGGAAAGCTGGACTGCCGGCTTTGCAGTTGGTGCTGGGTATTTATGAATCGCACAAGATCCGTGACTGGGTCAGCTGTTCGCCGGTTTAATGTTTGACGTGGATGGCTGGTAATTATTTTAATCTTTGATACGGATGAATGTTTGTTGTTTAAATATTTGACGTGGATGGCTGTTTGTTGTTTAAATATTTGACGTGGATGGCTGTTGGTTTTTTAACTATTTAACATGGGCGGCTGTTTGTTGTTTGTCTGGTAGATGTTGATTATTCAATTAAAGGAGTGAAGAGATGAAATTGTTTGATTTAAGCGGTAAAGTTGCCGTGGTACTTGGTGGCAGTGGTGTTTTGGGGTCTGCCATGTCTGAAGGTCTGGCAGAAGCCGGTGCGGCAGTTGCCGTTTGTGGAACAAAGCTTGAAAAATCCGAAGGTGTTGCTACACATATTTTGCAAAAATTGAAAGATGAAAAGAATTTCAAGGCCATTGTCAAAGGGTTTGCTGTGGACGCGACAGATATTGAGAGCCTAAAAGCCTTGAAAGAGCAGATATTAAACAGTTTTGGCCAGGTGGATATCCTCGTGAATGGTGTTGGGGGCAATAAAAAAGAAGCGTCCACCAACCCGACAACGATACCTCCGACCCACTTTTTTGATTTGTCTGGTGAAGCGGTGTCTTCTGTGATGCACCTCAACCTCATGGCCGGAGCCATTTTACCCTCACAGGTTTTTGGAAAAGTCATGGCACAAAGCGCAGATGGCGGCAACATCATCAACATTACCTCTATGGCAGCATTTCGACCGCTTACCCGTATTCCGGGCTATGCGGCTGCTAAGGCAGCGGTATCCAATTTCACCCAATGGCTGGCCGTGGATCTGGCGAAAACTGTTGGCAGTACCATTCGGGTCAATGCGATTGCTCCGGGCTTTTTTCTGACTGAGCAAAACCGATTTTTGCTGACCGAAGAGGGCAGCGGTGCCTTGACGCAAAGAGGGAAATCCATTATCGAACATACCCCGATGAACCGTTTTGGTAATCCGGAGGACCTTATCGGAACCTTGGTGTGGCTGGCTTCTGATGCATCAAGGTTTGTTACCGGCATCGTTGTGCCTGTCGACGGCGGGTTTTCGGCTTTTTCCGGGGTGTAGCCCTTTTGTGAATGGACAACATTGAACATTTTGATGGATATCCATCGGAAATCTTTTTAGCAAGGTTCATGCAATAGTTCGTGACTGTTTTATAGCGCATGACAATGAAAGAATTGACGAATAAATGAAAGAATTGACGAATAAATGAAAGAGTTGACGAATAAATGAAAGAATTGACGAATATATGAAAGAGTTGACGAATAAATGAAAGAATTGAAGAATAAATGAAAGAATTGAAGAATAAATGAAAGAATTGAAGAATATATGAAAGAGTTGACGAATAAATGAAAGAATTGACGAATAAAAATTTTTTCATTTTCCTTAATTCAAAGAAGATCCCAAAATATTACATACCCTAAAGCTTTGCGAACGAATAAGAATTGAAAATAAAGTGCATGAGGTGGAGAAGATGCCAAAACAATTTATGGATGAAGATTTTTTACTGCAAACCCCAACAGCAATTCGCCTGTTCAAAACATATGCCGAACGGGGACCCATTATTGATTTTCATTGTCACATCCCGCCGGCAGATATTGCCTCAGACCGCCAGTTTGAGAATATTACAGAACTATGGTTGGGTGGCGATCATTACAAATGGCGAGCCATGCGTTGGAATGGTATTGATGAGTACTTTATTACCGGCAATGCATCGGACCGGGAAAAATTTCAAAAATGGGCTGAAACGCTACCGCAACTTGTTGGAAATCCTCTTTACCACTGGTCGCATCTGGAACTGCAGCGATATTTTAATGTATTCACGCCGCTGAATGCTGCAACAGCAGAGGAAATATGGCAAGCATGTAATGAAAAACTGAAGACAAAAGATTTTTCTGCCATGCATCTCATTGCAAAGTCCAATGTACATGTGATCTGCACAACAGACGACCCCACAGATCCGTTGGAGCACCACATGGCCATTGCTGCAAACGAAAATTTCACAACCCGTGTTCTGCCAACGTTCCGGCCGGATAAAGCCATTTATCCTGAAAGAAATGGGTTTGCTTCCTGGGTGGCAAGATTGGGTTTGACCGTTGGTACATCCATTACAACCCTCATTGAGTTTACCACGGCTCTGGAAAGCAGAATGGATCTTTTTCATGCGGCCGGGTGCCGCCTGTCAGACCATTCTTTGGAACCGGTTTGTTATGAACGGGCAACAGATGCAGAGGCAGACATCGTGTTTCGAAATGCCCTGGCAGGGGATCACCTTGACAAAAAAAGCATTCGACGCTACCGCACGTGGATGCTGATATGGCTTGGAAAACACTACGCAAAGCGTGCTTGGACCATGCAATTGCACATGATGGCCCAACGTAACAACAATTCACTGTCTTTCCGGCGCCTTGGTGCGGATACAGGGTTTGATACGATGGCTGATGAGCCGGTTGTTGAGCCGCTGTCCAAACTGTTGGATGCCATGGAAATTACGGGAGAACTGCCCAAGACCATTCTCTACAGCCTAAACAGCAAAGATTTAGAGGCTCTGGCGGCCCTGGCCGGCTGTTTCCAGAACAGCGATGCTGCCGGAAAAATACAGTTGGGTGCACCTTGGTGGTTTAATGACACGCGGGATGGCATGGAAAAACAGCTGAAGACACTTGCGAACCTGGGGGTACTCGGTCGCTTTGTCGGCATGCTGACTGATTCACGCAGCCTGATATCGTACCCAAGACATGAGTATTTCCGCCGCATCCTATGTAATCTCATTGGTGGCTGGGTTGATGCCGGTGAGGTACCAAACGATGAAGAAATGTTGGGCAGTTTAATTCAAAATATTTGTTGGCAGAATGCAGAAAGATGGTTTGGTTTTTAATGGTCATTGTTTAGTGGTCATTGTTTAGTGGTCATGAAGGAGGGCTGCATTCATGGCAGATCCCAGACGACGAAACCTCTCCCGCCTGTCCGGCAGAACGACGGGCGCAAACGAGAATAAACGCTTGCAAAGCCAGACGGAAAACAAGAACCGCAGAAGAATCTGGCATATGCCCGGGTTTTGGATGATTCTTTTGTTGGCCGGCATTGCTTTTATTGTGACGGTGTTGAACCGTTGATTATTTTGCTGCAAAAGTTTCGATTTCATCGTTAAGTTCATCAATAGTGAAACCTTTTTAACCATTCACACATTAAAACCCTTTTTTAACCATTCGCACATTAAAACCCTTTTTTAACCATTCGCACATTAAAACCCCGTTTTTAACCATTCACACATTAAAACCCTGTTTTTAGCCGTTCTTCGCTGAAAACAGGGTTTTTTTAGTATTGTTCTTCATTTGGTTGTCACCCCGGATTCTTTTGATATAATAGAACAAAACGAAGAACGCCAATAGAACGGGGTGCAGCATGGCAAAGACAGTACAAGAAATCAATGAAAAGATTCGGACGGGTAAGGCCGTTATTCTCACCGCTGAAGAAATGGTTGGCATGGTTTCTGAACATGGTGCAAAAAAGGCTGCCGAAAAGGTGGATGTTGTATCAACTGGAACCTTCGGACCCATGTGTTCCAGTGGTGCCTTTATTAATTTTGGCCACAGTACGCCGGGCATTCGTATGACGAAGGTGCGTCTGAACAATGTCCCTGCCTATGCAGGTATCGCTGCTGTGGATGCCTACATCGGTGCCACAGAATTGTCAGAAACTCTTGGAATGCAATATGGCGGCGCCCATGTCATTGAGGATTTGATCGCTGGCAAAGAAGTGGAATTGCGTGCTGAAAGCGCAGGGACCGACTGCTATCCAAGAAAAAGCATTCGTACCATGATACACAAAGACCGGTTGAACCAGGCCTATCTCTTCAACCCGCGCAATGCGTATCAGAATTACCCGGCGGCCACAAATTCGACCCATCGCATTCTTTATACCTATATGGGCACATTAATGCCCAATTTCGGAAACGTTACTTATTCCACGGCAGGAGAACTCAGCCCGCTGCTCAATGACCCGGAGTACCGCACGATTGGTATCGGGAGTCGTATTTTTTTGGGGGGTACACAAGGTTATGTGGCCTGGGAAGGTAAGCAGCACAATCCCGGGCAGGAACGGTCAGAAAACGGTGTGCCTGTCAATCTGGCTGGTTCTTTGGCAGTCATTGGCGATTTGAAGGGCATGAGCAGTCGATATATCCGTGCAGCAGTTTATGAAAAATACGGGGTTTCTTTATTTGTCGGTATCGGTATTCCCATTCCCATTCTGGATGAGGACATGGCGATGAAGACGGCGGTTCGCAACAGGGATATCTACACACAACTGGTGGATAAAAGCGGTCAGGAAGAGCTGAATATCACAGTAAACTATGAACAACTCCGCAGCGGTTTTGTGGATGTCCGAGGAAAAAGTACTGCAACTGCACCCCTTTCCAGCTTAAAGGCAGCACGTGAAATTGCGGCAGAGCTGAAAAGCTGGATGCAGAATGGCACGTTTTTCCTGACAGAACCGGTTGCGCCCTTGTCCAAAGAGAAAAAACCAATCCACCGCTTGGAAATACGGGGAAGTTTTCATGAAAACAGTGAAGGTTAGTATTATTTATCCGGTGACACGGTTAACCGCACCGGTGGTGTCCACACTCATCAAAAAATATAACCTCGAAATCAATATTCTTCATGCGGACATCAGCGTCACAAAAACCGGGACGCTCATTGCGGATATGACGGGGGAAGATGAGGACATTGAGGCTGCCTTGCGGTATTTTGAAGAGGCCGGTGTAGGCTATCAGCTGGTGACGGATCAGATTGTCTGGGATGAAGAACGTTGTGTGCATTGTGGCGCTTGTACGGCCGTCTGCCCTTCAGCGGCACTCACCATGGATCAAACAGACTGGTCTTTAGTGTTCAATCGTGAAAAGTGCCTTGTGTGTGGATTGTGTGTGAAAGCATGTCCGCTATCAGCTATGCATTTGTAGGAATACAAGTTTTTTAAAGTAAGGAAGCGCAGAAGGCAAACAGACTCTTTCTAACGGTTGCTGCAAGGTTGACGGATACTTTTTTAACAATGCGAAATGATGTCGGAAAAATAAGAGAGCAGTTCTCTGGCAGTCAAAATTTTAGGGAGATTGGTTTGGGTAAGCAGGAAGACCTCTATGCCAACAGGCAGTACAGAAAGAACATCGACACAGCGGGGAGGGTTTCTTTTCGCATCACTGTCGAACAAAGCGATTTGTTTATTACGATTGGGGCACCCAGACATGAGAACATGCAAGAGGAAACGGTTCGTGCCCTTGTGCTGCAAACAGTGCAAATGTGCCGGCAACAATTGCAGGATCACATCCGGCAGCAAAAACTTTTTCTGACAAGCTTGCAACCGCTGGCACCTGAACAGCTTATGCCGCAGTGGATCCATAATATGTATCATGTTACAGAACAGGTTGGTGTCGGCCCCATGGCAGCAGTTGCCGGGGCAGTTGCACAGTGCGTTGGAGAAGCGCTCCATCGTTTTTATGGTGATATTGTGGTTGAAAACGGTGGGGATGTTTGGATGACGCAGACCCATGACGGCAGGGCTGTCGTCGATTGCGGAGGAGAGTGTAAGGCCAGCATCGTATTTGTATTACATGAAAAGGAGTTCCCACTCGGACTCTGTACCTCCAGTGGAAAAATTGGCCACTCTCTGAGTTTTGGCCTTGCAGATGCAGCAACAGTGAAAGCAAAAGATGCTGCATTGGCGGATGCGGCAGCAACAGCCCTTGGTAACCGTGTTCGGTCCAAAGAAGACATAGAGACGGCACTTGCATGGATAAAAAACATAAAGGGAGTTTCCGGGGCTTTTATTGCCATTGAGGGTGTTTACGGTTTTTTGGGAGATATGGAGATTGCCGATTCGATAGAACTGTCGTGAGGATGCTCGAGCTTTGGAGAAATATTTACGATAGAGAGAATGGTCTGTTGAAAAAAGTGTGACAGTGAGAAAAATTGTTGAATGTGTGACAGTGAGAAAAAATTGTTGGATGTGTGACAACGAGAAAAAATTGGTGGATGCGTGACAATGAGAAAAAATTATTGGATGTGTGACAATGAGAAAAAATTATTGGATGCTTGACAACGAGAAAAGATTGTCGGATGCGTGACAACGAGAAAGAATTGTTGGATGCGTGACAACGAGAAAGAATTATTGGATGCGTGACAACGAGAAAGAATTATTGGATGTGTGACAACGAGAAAAAATTATTGGGTTAAACAAGCGAAGTAGAAATGGAGATGCCAGCAGGTTGCGAACAAGCGAAGTAGAAATGGAGATGCCAGCAGGTTGCGAACAAGCGAAGTAGAAATGGAGTTGACAGCAGATGGCGAACAAGCAAGAAGCGGATATAGTCACAGAAATTCAAATACGAAACCTTTTATCATTATCGAAGCGTATTGTTATTAAAGTCGGTTCTTCCACGCTGACACACAGCAACGGTCGAACACATTTGGAGCGCCTGGACCGGCTTGCTTTGGTGATTTCAGAGTTGATTAACTGTAAAAAAGAGGTGGTCCTTGTTACGTCCGGCGCTATCGCTGTGGGCATGGGGAAATTTGGTCTTGACAAGCGGCCGGAAGGCATGGGGATGAAGCAGGCACTGGCTGCAGTGGGACAGTGCGAGTTGATGAACCTGTATAGTCAGTTGTTCTCAGTATACAACCAGTATGTTGCCCAGGTATTGCTTACAAAAAATGACATGAATGATGCGTTGCGGATGAAAAATGTCATGAACACATTTTCAAGTTTATTTGAGTTTGGCGTCTTGCCCATTGTGAATGAGAATGATACAGTTTCAGTGGAGGAAATAAAAAGCCTGACCACCTTTGGAGATAATGACCGTTTATCTGCAGAAGTGGCCAAACTTGTAAAGGCGGAACTCCTGATAATCCTGTCGGATGTGGACGGGTTTTATGAGGAGAACCCAAGGCTTAACCCAAACAGCCAGAAAATGCAGTTCGTAATGGAAATTACCCCGGAGATGTTTGCTAGCGCCGGTGGGAGCGGGAGTTCTGTTGGTACTGGTGGCATGGAAACGAAACTGAATGCAGCATGCATTGCAACCAAAGCTGGATGTCATGTGGTATTGGCTAATGGGGATGATCCGATGAATGTCTTGGCAGTGGTCCATGGCAAACCTGTGGGAACGTTATTTTGTGGGAATGCGGTTGAGGCTGTCGACAA
Organism: Acetivibrionales bacterium; assembly: GCA_038249175.1. GTDB lineage: Bacteria > Bacillota > Clostridia > DSM-8532 > DSM-8532 > JAEWSN01. The sequence goes on along the minus strand of JBBRWP010000087.1, from coordinate 588 downwards.
GGAATGCTTTTTTAGTGTGGACTCAGGAATCTGAGCCGTTTTATTTTTATAAATAATTGATGCAGTAAAATATAGTTTTGAGAAAAGAAAGGGGTTTATCATGAACAAACAAGAAGTATTAAAGAGGATTGAGGCTTGTGGTGTTGTGGCGGTTGTTCGGGCAGAAAATGCTGACCAGGCAATGAAAATTGCTAATGCATGCATTACAGCAGGTATTGCTGCCATTGAAATCACTTTTACAGTACCGGGTGCCGTCGATGTCATAAAAACCTTGGCGGAAGTGTACAAAAAAGGGGAAGTGCTGGTGGGTGCCGGAACGGTACTGGATCCAGAAACAGCCCGTGCAGCCATTCTGGCTGGTGCGCAGTACATTGTCAGCCCGTGCCTGAATGAGGAAGTAGTGAAACTTTGCATGCGTTACCAGGTTGCCTGTATGCCGGGTGCCATGACCATTCGCGAGGTTGTTGCCTGCATGGAAGCTGGAGCAGATATCGTTAAGGTGTTCCCTGGCGAACTCTTTGGACCAGCCTTTATCAAGGCGGTTAAAGGTCCTATCCCTCAGGCAAGATTAATGCCAACCGGCGGTGT
>JBBRWP010000086.1:0-11594 GCA_038249175.1 Acetivibrionales bacterium | reverse complement strand
GTTGTGTGTGAAAAACGCTTGTCATAAAACATATCCTGCCATTGCCGTACCATACCCAAAACATGATTATTCATAATGACCACAATAACAGGTAAATTGTACTCTACGGCTGTTGCAAGTTCCGTCAGGTTCATCCTGAAACTGCCGTCACCGGCGATATTAAAAACCAGTTTATCAGGAAAGGCAACCTGTGCACCAATCGCCGCGCCCAAACCGTAACCCATAGTACCGGCACCGCCGGAGGTTAAAAAAGTTCTGGGCTTTGTAAAACCATAATGCTGACAGGTCCACATTTGATGCTGTCCCACTTCTGTGGCTACAATAGCCTCCGGACCGGCGAGTTCACGAATTTTCTTAATAATGGCCTGCGGCATCACATCACAGACATCCATAAACATCAGCGGGTAGTCTTTTTTCAATTGTTCGATGCGTTCATCCCATTCAGGTCTTTCTACTTTTTCAATCATGGGTGTCAGTCGTGACAAAACCACTTTTGCATCACCAATAATATGATGATGTGTCCTAACATTTTTGTTCACTTCTGCCGAATCAATATCCATGTGCAGTATTTGAGCATGCGGTGCAAAAGTGGCCACATTGCTGGTGGCACGGTCCGAAAAACGTACCCCCACGGCAATAAGCAAATCGCATTCTGATACGGCAATGTTGGTGGTTTTAGATCCATGCATGCCAATCATACCTGTAAAGAGCGGGTGACCTGCCGGGAATGTTCCTGTTCCCATTAAAGAGGTGGAAACCGGTGCATGAATGCGCTCTGCAAAAGCAATCAGTTCATCAGAAGCATTGGCTGCAATGATGCCACCACCGGCATAAAGGAAAGGCTTTTTACTATGATGGATAAGGTCGGCCGCCCATTTCAGGTCCTTTTCATGGATCATATTTGTATGCGGCACAATCGCCTTTTTTTCCACAGGCGTATACGAGACCATTTGTTGGGTCAGGTCTTTCGGAATGTCAATCAAGACCGGCCCCGGGCGTCCTTCCCGCGCAATATAGAAGGCTTCGCGCAGGGTATCTGCCAGGTGCGTCACATCCTTCACAATATAATTGTGCTTCGTAATGGGTTGTGTAATGCCCTTGATATCCACTTCCTGAAAACTATCGCGCCCCAACAGGTTGCTGGACACGTTTCCCGTAATGGCCACCATCGGAATGGAATCCATGTACGCTGTAGCAATACCTGTGACCAGGTTGGTCGCCCCGGGGCCGGAGGTTGCCAAACAAACCCCAACCTTTCCGGTTGCTCTGGCATAGCCGTCCGCGGCATGGGATGCACCTTGTTCGTGGGAAGTCAGATAGTGCTTTATTTTATCCCGGTATTTATACAGTGCGTCGTAAATATTCAGTACGGCTCCACCCGGAAACCCGAAAATGGCTTCCACTTCTTGCTCCAATAGACATTCTATAACCAGTTCAGCGCCAGTTATTTTCATGCTTACCCTCCTCTGCCGTTTCCATTATGTTTATGATTTCCTGCATATTCATGGCAGTAAAATAGCCCCGCGGTTTGCCGACGTCACCTGTTTGGCATAGCGTGCCAGGTAGCCGGTCTTTATTTTGGGTTCCGGTGCTGTCCATGCGGCTTTCCGCCTGGTCAGTTCGGCATCTGCTACCAGCAACTGAATGCTGCCGCCCATAATGTCAATGGCAATCGTATCGCCATTTTCAACCAGTGCAATCGGACCTCCTACCATGGCTTCCGGAGAAATGTGACCAACAGATGCACCACGGGTTGCCCCGCTGAAGCGGCCATCGGTGATGAGAGCTACATCTTTATCCAAGCCCATCCCTGCCAGCGCTGACGTCGGCATGAGCATTTCGCGCATGCCCGGTCCGCCTTTCGGGCCTTCATAGCGAATCACAACCACCTGGCCCTTTTCAACTTTCCCTGCCATAATCGCCGCTGTAACCTCTTCGTCCGAAGAAAACACATTGGCCGGACCGCTAAATTTTAACATTTCAGCTGCGACAGCAGAACGTTTCACCACGCAACCGTCCGGTGCCAGGTTGCCCTTCAATACGGCAATACCGCCGGTACTGCTGTAAGGATTGTCAATGGGACGCAGCACACTCGGATCCTTGTTCACTGCTCTGGCAATGTTTTCTCGTATGGTTTTGCCCGTGACCGTTATCAAATCCAGGTGCAGCAAGTCTTTTTTGCTCAGCTCCTTCATCAATGCCTGTACTCCACCGGCGCGATACAAATCTTCAATATGGTGTGGACCGGCAGGCGAAAGTTTACACAGATTCGGGGTTTTCGCGCTGATGCGATTCGCCCATTCCAAATCAAAATCCACACCGGCTTCCCAGGCGATGGCCGGTAAGTGCAGCATGGAATTTGTGCTGCATCCGAGTGCCATGTCCACGGTCAGGGCGTTTTCAAAGGCTTCTCTTGTCATAATGTCCCTGGGACAAATATTCTTTTCCAGCATTTCCATCACTTGCATACCCGCATGTTTGGCCAGACGGATGCGCTCAGCGAATACTGCCGGTATAGTACCATTGCCGGGCAAGCCCATCCCAAAAGCTTCTGTCAGGCAGTTCATACTGTTGGCGGTAAACATACCGGAGCAGGAACCACAGCTTGGACAGGCATTATTTTCATATTCTTCCAATTCTTCCAATGTCATTTTTCCGGCATTCACCGAACCCACCGCCTCAAAGACGGAAGACAGACTGACCGCCTTGTCGCCGACCCTTCCGGCCAGCATGGCACCTCCAGATACAAACACGGTTGGGATGTTGACGCGTGCAGCAGCCATCAGCATACCGGGCACAATTTTATCGCAGTTCGGGACCATGACCATGCCGTCAAAGGCATGTGCCAGAGCTACCGCTTCAGTAGAATCGGCTATTAATTCGCGTGTGACCAGCGAGTAATGCATACCGATATGACCCATCGCCAAACCGTCACAAACGCCAATGGCCGGGAATTCTACCGGTGTCCCCCCCGCCAGACGAATGCCGGCTTTCACAGCATCGACGATCGTTTGGAGATGGATATGTCCCGGAATAACTTCATTTTTGGAATTGACAACCCCAATCAAGGGTCGACGTATTTCTTCATCCGTATAGCCCATCGCTTTTAACAAAGACCGGTGAGGTGCTCGTTCTACGCCCATTTTTACACTGTCACTTTTCATAAGAACCTCCTGTGTTGAACCTGTTTCCATATTGAGTCGTTTCGCGATTTTTATTGCGTCTGATTTATTTGTATTGTGTCGTTTTACTCCGATTGAGCCGAATGAAAAAATGATTCCCTGAATAACAGTTCGTTCAAGGGTGTTTCATTCAACTCGTAAAAACCTGCGGTAGAATCCCTTGTCCCTCGGAAAAGCTGAACGACTTAATTTTTCAGCCAAAGAAGGCGTATTTTTGCTTAAGAAATCGCATCCAATATCCGTTTGCCCATTTCTTTCGTGCCCACCAGAGTCTTGCCGGCGCTCATAATATCGCCAGTGCGGTAACCGCTCTCCAGGACCTTTGTCACAGCATCTTCAATACAGACCGCTTCCACTTCCAAAGAAAACGAATACCGGAACATCATGGCAATGGAAAGGATGGTTGCTATGGGATTGGCTTTGTCCTGGCCGGCAATATCCGGTGCTGAACCGTGTATGGGTTCATACATCCCGACACCGGAAGCATTGAGGCTTGCTGACGGCAGCATGCCGATAGAACCTGTAATCATGCTGGCTTCATCCGACAAGATATCTCCAAACATGTTGGAGGTAACAATCACATCAAACTGCTTCGGCTTTCGTACCAGCTGCATGGCGGCGTTGTCCACATACATGTGTTCCAGCATCACTTCCGGATAGTCTTTGGCCACACGCAGCACAACTTCACGCCATAAGCGGGAACTCTCCAACACATTGGCTTTATCCACATTGCATAGTTTTTTCCCACGCTTCATGGCAATATCGAAAGCGACCCGGGCAATACGCTCCACTTCCATCACGCTGTACGCTTCGGTGTCATACGCTTCTTCGCCATAGCCCAGGGCATTTTCACGACGACCGCGGTCTCCAAAGTACATGCCGCCAGTCAACTCCCGTACCACACAAAGATCAATCCCTTCGGAAACAATGTCTGCACGCAAGGGGCAGGCTTCTTTCAGGGCGTCATACAACACGGCAGGGCGGATGTTGGCATACAAACCCAGTTCTCCGCGAATGCCCAGCAAGGCCCGTTCCGGCCGCATGTTTCCAGGCAAAACATCCCATTTCCAGCCACCGACAGCACCCAGGAGCACCGCATCACTCCTCTTACAAATGGCCACCGTTTCTTTCGGCAAGGGTTCACCTGTGGCATCGATGGCACAACCCCCGGCCAGAACCTCGGTCAGTACAAATGTATGCCCAAATTTCGTGCCAATGGATTCCATCACCTTGATGGCTTCTCCCACCACTTCCGGTCCAATGCCATCTCCTTTAATCACAGCGATATTGTATTTCATGCGTTGATTCCTCCTCTTATTTCCAAACAAAACGATCATTGCACTGCAGCCATTTAAAACGATCATTGCACTGCAGCCATTCACGTGTTCTGATGAAACAATGATTATTTTATCTGTTATCGTCTGTACGTTTTAAGACCATCAAACAACCCGCAACGCCGCATGCAAAGCGCAATTCGAATCTTGTCTGCAAAACTTAAAACATGTTTTTATACCCGGTTCATTTTTCACAAATACACTTTCATTTTCTTTTCCAATTCCTTTAATAGTACATATTCAATAGAATCCACCAGTGCAATCCAACTGGCTTCAATAATGTCCGTGGATACGCCAACAGTAGACCAGCTGCTTTCACCGTCGGTTGATTCAATAAGGACGCGCACCCTGGCAGCGGTTGCAGACTGAGTATCCAGCACACGCACTTTAAAGTCAGACAAGCGCACCTTGGCCAATTCCGGATAGAAAGTCGTCAATACCTTGCGCAGTGCCCTGTCCAGTGCATTCACCGGACCATCGCCCTCAGCTGCAGATATTTCCGACACACCATCAACCTTCACTTTGATTAGAGCAGAAGAGCTGTAACCGTCGCCGGAAGGCTGCTCACCGATAATTTTAAAGTGTTCCAATTCAAAGAAGGGTTTGTATTTACCCAGTTCCTTGCGAATGATCAATTCAAAGGTGCTCTCAGCCCCTTCAAATTGATAACCGGCGTGTTCCAAATCTTTCAGCCGTTTCATAATGGCTTCGGTTTCCGGAGAGGATTTGTCCAGATGGGGTGCTATCAACCGAATTTTTTCCAATATGGTATTGCGTCCGCTCACTTCAGACATCAGGAAGTGGCGTTCGTTGCCAACCAATTCCGGGGAAATATGTTCAAAAGACTTTGCTGCCTTCGTCACACCATCGATATGCATGCCTCCCTTGTGGGCGAATGCACTGTGCCCGACATAAGGATCCCGTTCATTCAAAGAAATATTGGATATTTCCGCAATTCTTCTGGCCGTGACTGTTAAGTTGGCCATCTTCTCCTGCGGAATACAGTCATATCCTTTTTTCAGCTGCAAATTGGCAATAATGGTCGAAAGATTGGCGTTGCCACAGCGTTCACCATAACCAATATAAGTGCCTTGCACCTGCGTCGCACCATATTTCACCGCCAACACCGAATTGGCTACTGCCATGCCTGAATCGTTGTGGCAGTGGATTCCCACCGTCACAGGCGACATTTTACAAACAATTTTTACAATGTCCTGTAATTCGTCCGGGTAAACGCCCCCATTGGTATCACACAAAGCCAGACAGTCTGCACCACCGGCTATGGCCGCTTCCAAGGTTTTCATCGCATAGTCGGGGTTGGCTTTATATCCGTCAAAGAAGTGCTCTGCATCGTAGATAACTTCTTTATTCTTCGATTTTAAAAAGGCCACCGTATCCTGTATCATTTGCAGGTTTTCATCCAATGACGCTTTGATAATGTCCGTGACATGAAAATCCCAACTTTTACCGAAAATAGCCACGACTTTGGTATCCGCGGAAAGGATGGATTTCACATTGTCATCAGTTTCAACAGCAATGCCACGACGTCGGGTGCTTCCGAACGCCACCAACTGTGCATGTTTTAATGAAATATTCCTGGTACGTTCAAAAAATGCCAGATCTTTGGGGTTGGAACCGGGATTACCGGCTTCAATATAATCGACACCCAGTTCATCCAAAGCTTTCATAATTTTGATTTTATCTTCCACCGAGAAAGAAATGCCTTCCGCCTGTGCGCCATCGCGCAGTGTCGAGTCGAATATTTGAATCTTCTGCTGCATCATCCCGTCTCCTTCCATGGTTTATTTTTAGAGTAACATTAATTTTCCATACGCCCTGTCTCCAAGGCACACTGCTATAAAAGTAAAACAAAAAACGGGCCGCTCAAAGATTGGTCACTGATTACCTGATATGCTGATTACACCTCAAAATGTCGTGAAACGACTTTCCGGGGTATAAATCTGAAAATGCGCAGCATTTTCAGCAGGTTTTGTGCAAACTCAACGAGGATGCATGGGGTATAAATCTGAAAATGCGCAGCATTTTCAGCAGGTTTTGTGCGAACTCAACGAGGACGTATGGGGTATAAATCTGATTAAGTTTGGGGGCATCACGCCCCCAAACCCAATATCAAAACAAACTACTTTTTTAACCAGCTCATCATTTTACGCAGTTCTTTGCCAACGGTTTCAATCTGGTGCTCTGATTCAATACGACGGCGCGCATTGAAGTTGGCGCGGCCGCTCTGGTTCTCTTGAATCCAGTTGCGAGCAAAGGTGCCTTCCTGAATTTCTTGCAAGACTTTTTTCATTTCTTTTTTGGTATCATCGGTGATGATACGGCGGCCGACGCAATAATCGCCATATTCAGCTGTATCGGAAATGGAGTAGCGCATAAAGGAAAGTCCGCCGGAATTGACGAGATCCACAATCAGTTTCATCTCATGCATGCATTCAAAATAGGCAGATTCAGGCTGGTAACCGGCTTCAACAAGGGTTTCAAATCCAGCCTTCATCAATTCGGAAACACCACCGCAGAGAACGGCCTGTTCACCGAACAAATCGGTCTCGGTTTCTTCTTTAAACGTTGTCTCTAAAATACCGGCACGCGCGCCGCCAATGCCAGCAGCATACGCCAATGACAGGTCTTTGGCTTTCCCTGTGGCGTCTTGATGCACAGCGATGAGGCAGGGCACACCACGGCCCTCCTGGAATTGACTGCGAACCGTATGTCCAGGACCCTTTGGTGCAATCATAATGACATCTACATCTGCCGGGGCAACAATTTGTCCGAAATGAATATTAAATCCATGGGCAAAAACCAGGGCATTACCGGCAGTCAGATTGGGGGCAATGCTATCGGTATAGAGTTTGGCTTGTTTTTCGTCATTGATCAGAATCATAATAACATCGGCCATGGCTGCTGCCTTGGCTGCTGTTGTCACTTCCAAACCTGCGGCCTCTGCCAGAGCCCATGACTTGCTGCCTTCATACAAACCCACCACCACTTTGACGCCGGACTCATGCAGGTTCAGTGCATGTGCGTGTCCCTGGCTGCCGTATCCGATAACAGCAACGGTTTTTCCGTTCAGTAGTGATAGATTGCAATCCTCTGCGTAATACATCTTTGCCATTTTAACTATTCCTCCTCGTATTTTTTGTGTTCCTTGATGTCTTTACTTCCTCTTTCAAGGGCGGTTAACCCTGTACGGACAATTTCACGGATGCCATAAGGAGACAAAAGCTCAATAAAAGCATCCACCTTGGTCTGATCACCGGTAATCTCGGCTGTGAGACTTTCTTTGGCCACATCCACCACCTTGGCGCGGAAAATATCGATGGTCGAAATAATGGCTGCACGGGAATCGGCCGGGGCATGCACCTTGACGAGTGCAAGTTCACGAAATACAGCTTCACCCTGTTTCAGTTCGATAATTTTGATCACATCGATCAGCTTGTTCAACTGCTTTTTGATTTGTTCCAAAATGTAGTCGTCTCCGCGCACCACAATGGTCATCCGGGAGGTATGCGGGTCTTCCGTCTCGCCAACAGTCAAACTGTCAATGTTGTAGCCCCTGCGGCTAAAGAGACCGGATACACGGCTTAGGACGCCGGATTGGTTTTCAACCAATACAGATAATACGTGTCGGTTCATGCCTGTTCTCCCTTCTTATGATAAGAGTGTCCCCATCCCTATAGGGTACTTTCATTTGCGTCCACCACGCACTCCACGAAAAATGCGCCGTCATGGGCCAGCATTGCTTCAAAAGCATCACGCAGTTCATCGTTTGTTGTCACTTTCCGGGTGGGAATGCCATAAGCAGAAACCAAGGCGGTAAAGTCCGGGTTGCCTTCAAGCAAAACACCAAAATGCTCACCATATTTATTGTCTTGCAATTCTCTGACCATGCCCAACTTTCCGTTATTAAACAAGACCATCTTAAGACCGACCTTTTCTGCATTGATGGTGCCCAGTTCGTACATACTCATCTGAAAACTGCCATCGCCCATCACGGACACCACTGTTTTGTCAGGATTGGCCGTCTTGGCTCCGACAGCGGCCGGGATGCTATAGCCCATTGTACCGAACCCACCGGAACACAGGAACCGGCGTTCCCCGAAAATTTCAAAATTTCTGGCGGCCCAAAACTGGTTTTGTCCGACATCTGCCACCAATATCGCGGCATCGTCCAAGAGTTCCGACAGAACCCGTATGGCATGTTTGGGGTTCACCAATGAACCCATCTGCAAAGGTTGTTGTGCTTTTTCCTTTTCCTTCTGCAGTTTTTCAAGCCAATTGTCCAGTTTCAAAGGCTTTATCAGGCGGTTCATCTGCTGCAGCACCATTTTAACGTTGCCAACGACCGGTACGTCACACCCTACATTTTTCCCGATTTCCGCCGGATCCACATCTATGTGAATGATATGGCGATTGGCCAAAAGGTCTTCCTGTATTCCCCCAGTGGCCCGATCTGCAATGCGGGCACCAACAAAAATGAGCAAATCAGCCATTTCCATGGCTTTATTTGCATATGAAAAACCGTGTGAACCCACCATGCCAATCAAATTGGGGTGCTTACCGGGCAAACAACCCGTACCCATTAAAGTGTGCACCACCGGAATGCCTGTGCTATCCGTAAACGTCTTCAGCTCTTCCCTGGCATTGCCAAGAAAAATGCCGCCGCCTGCAAATAGAAGGGGGTATTTGCTCTCTTGAATAGCTTTCACCGCGCGTTTTATTTGACCCATATGGCCTTTTTCCGTAGGCTTATAGCCCCGAATGTTTACTTCTTTCGGATAAGCCTGGTGAATCTTCGTGGTCTGAACATCAATCGGAAGATCGATCAAAACCGGCCCCGGTCGCCCGGTTGCAGCAATGTGAAAAGCTTCTTTTACAATCCGGGGCAGGTCTTCTGCATTACGCACCAGATAATTGTGTTTGGTGAACGATTCACTGGCGCCGGTTATGTCGACTTCCTGAAACACATCCCGTCCGATAAAACTGGTTTTTACCTGTCCGGTAATGATCACCAAAGGGATGCTATCCATATAAGCGGTGGCAATCCCTGTAATGAGGTTGGTTGCACCCGGCCCTGATGTCCCGATACAGACGCCCACTTTACCGGATGTTCTGGCATAGCCATTGGCCGCATGAACCGCCGCCTGTTCCTGGCGCACCAGGATATGATCGATACCACCATTACGAAGCGCTTCATAAAGAGGAAGCACCGCGCCGCCCGGGTAGCCAAAGACAGTTTCAACACCTTCTTCTTTTAAGTACCGAACCATTGATTCTGCTGCGTTCACGTTGTATCCTCCCTTCACCAAAAAAATATACAAAAAAGCCCCCGCCTGTACATCGTTATTCACGCTACAGGGACGAGGACATAATCTCGTGATACCACCCTATTTCACTTATTTCTCACGAAACAAGCCTTCGAAGGTTCCAAAAAACCCGGATCTTTATCGGGATCAGCCGGATGCCTTTACTCTCAAGGGTATTGATTTCAGGACATCTGCTCCGGAATGATTCAAACCAAGTCACCTCATCGGTTTTCACCCACCACCGACTCTCTGCGAGTGTGTTGCTTGCTTCTGATTTCCGTCATCGCATCAACTATAAAAATGATTGTTGTAAGTATAACAGTGTTTGGAACCGCTGTCAACGCAGCAAAATTCCTTTTTTTGTATCAATTATTCTAATGATTTGACTGGCATCTTTTCCAGATACACCAAAGACTCCCTATCCTTTACACGCACTGTTTTGAAAGGTTTATACCCCGCTTTTTCGTACATCTCAATGTTTCGCTGGCTTAAGTGCCCCGTAAACAACTCAAAGCGCAGGTGCGGGTACAGGGCTTCCACTGTGCCCATCATGTGCCGGCCAATACCCTGATGCTGCAGATCCGGTTCTACGATTAAGCGGCCAATATAGCAGGTTCCTTCAGCGATACGAATGCGCACCGATCCAACAATATGCCCACCGGCCACGGCTTTTAAGAACAACAAATCCTTAAAAGATGCCTCAATCATTTCCAGAGTCTGTGTCATTGGGGCTATACCACCGCCGTAAAGCTCTGCTTCCTGCCGGTAAGCTTTTTTTTGCAGGAGAAGGATATCGGTCAAATCATTAAATTCTGCTTCTTCAACGGTCACTTCATCGGGGTCTAAAAGCGGATTCATATGGTTTGCCTGCCATGTTTTCACGTGAATGGCGCACAAGAAACAATCATGAAAGCGATCATTCAGAAAAACCCGTTGCACCAGTGTTCCTTCTCTGACGAATCCGGCCTTCTCTAACACCCGACCGGATCGTCCATTTTCAATGCTGTACATGGCCTGTACCCGGTTGAATCCGCATTCTGCAAACAAAAACTGTAAAACCCGCTCCAGGCATTCAGGCATGATAGCTTTTCCCCATTGCTTTTGATCGACCACATAGCCCACTTCACAGCAACGGTTCCGCTCTTCAATGAATACAAGACCAATGGCACCAATAACAACCCCGCTAGCCTTGTCCAGAATGGCCCAATCGGATAATTCCCGGTTGTTATACCGCCCAATATTCCATTTTAAAAAACGGCGGGAGTCATCCAAAGTTCCATGGGCGTTCCATGTCACAAATTGGGTGGTCTCTGTGTTGCTGGCATAGGCGAATACATCTTCCGCATCTTCTTCCCGAAACTTCCGTAGAAAAAAACGCTCTGTCTCCAGAATGGGGGTTTCTTTTGCACGGTATAGTTTTAACATGAGCAACCTCCTGTGCAGGTTTTCCCGGATAGCCAGGCACCACAGCGAAAATCGCAATGACTGCTTCCTTTTTGAAATATACCACGCAAAAAAACCTTGCGCAAGTTTTCATCAGCTTGAGCAAAAAGTTATAATCCATTCGTTCTCGTCAAGTTCGCATAAAACTTGCTGAAAATGCTGCGCATTTTCAGAGTTCAGCCCCGTCTCCCGGCCAGCATCGATATGAAAAAAAACACCGTCATGACCAAAACAATGGTTGCACCGGTTGCAGAATCGACCGTGTACGAAACGAATAAACCAACAACACCAGAAACGAGGGAAATGGCCAC
>JBBRWP010000085.1:0-11752 GCA_038249175.1 Acetivibrionales bacterium | reverse complement strand
AGTCCAGAAAAATTATTCTTGAACCCAGACTGATTGTACAGGAAAGCAGCACTCATTTACTTGTCAATTGACTTTTTTCGAGTCTGTTAGATTTTTTGGGGAGTTATTTTTCAAGCCAGTCCTTTTTCAAGTCAGTTCGCTTATCGAGTCAGTTTGTTTTTCAAGCCAGTCCTTTTTTAAGTGAGTTTGTTTTTCAAGTCAGTTCGTTTATCGAGTGAGTTTGTTTTTCAAGTGAGTTCGTTTATCGAGTCAGATTTTTATTCGAGTCAACCAACATTTTCAATGCAATTATTTTTTAAGTTTTATGAAACCGGTTTCACATGGCATGAAAATGCTGTTATCTGAAAGGAGAAAACATAGAATGGGTGTATTTGGTGTCATTGTTACAACAAGGGGATTTTTCCCTGCGCGGCTTGCTGAAGAAGGAAGAAGGCAAATCCTGGCCAAACTCAAGGAAATGAAACATGAGGCAGTCATATTATCTGAACAGGATACCAGTTATGGTGCTGTTGAAACGAGAGAGGATGCGAAAAAATGCGCAGCGCTTTTTAAGGAAAACAGTGAAAAGATTGATGGCATTATTGTTATTTTGCCGAATTTTGGTGACGAAATTGGTGTCGTCAATGCCATTGATTTGGCGAAACTGCATGTGCCTGTACTGGTTCAGGCTTGTGATGATACCCTTGAAAAAATGGATCTGGCCAACAGACGTGACGCCTTTTGCGGTAAAATTTCGGTATGCAACAACCTGAATCAATATGGCATAAAATACACCGGCACTTCCTTACACACTTGTGCCATTGAAAGTGATGTGTTCACAAGGGATATAGAGAAATTTGCTAAGATATGCAAAGTGGTTAAAGGCATAAAAAAAGCAAGAATCGGCGCAATCGGCGCAAGGCCTGCCCCGTTCCAGACCGTCAGATTTTCTGAAAAGTTACTGCAGGCTTCCGGAATAACAACATGCGTGGTAGATTTGTCAGAAATTATCTTTGCAGCTCAAAAGATGGCCATGAGCAGTGAAGTTGAGGATAGGGTGACTGAAATCAAAGCCTATGGCAAAATACCTTCCTATGTGCCGGAAGAGAATATTGTTAAGCAGGCAAAACTTGGATTGACAATGGAGAAATGGCTGAAAGACAATGATTGTGATGCAAGTGCCGTTCAATGCTGGAGTTCCGTCCAGGAGAATTACGGTTGTGCAACTTGTGTTTCCATGAGCATGATGGGAGAGAAAGGAATGCCAAGCGCCTGTGAAATGGACGTTGCCGGGGCACTGACAATGTATGCGCTTTATCTGGCATCCGATCAGCCTTCCGGATACCTGGATTGGAATAATAACTATGCTGAGGATCCCAACAAGTGTATCAATACGCATTGTTCTAATTTTCCAAAAAGCTTTTTTGCGACTGAATTTGAGATATCCAACCTTGATATTCTTGGAAAAACATTGGGACCCGACCGGTGCTTTGGTGCATGCAAAGCCAATGTAGCCAAAGGTCCTATGACGTTTGCCAGAATATCTACGGATGACGTTTGCGGGAAAATTAAGGTGTATGTCGGTGAGGGGGAATTTACGGATGATCCTGCCGAATTAGATGGCGGCATCGCAGTATGCAGCATACAAAATTTGCAGGGACTCATGAAATTCATCTGCAGCAATGGTTTTGAACACCATGTGGCCATGAACAGATCCATCAGTGCGGACATCATTGAGGAAGCGCTGGGCAAATATCTGGAATGGGATGTTTATAGACACAGACGAAGCAGATGAACAATAGGATTGTACCCCGGAAAGTCGGTTCATGACTTTTTCCCGCAGGTTTTCTTTACGGAGCAATGCAATAAAGTTGCAATCTGGGACGAATTAACACAATTTCTAGCATTATGCGAATGCCGGTACAAGTTATTTGACGATAACTTGCCCAAAGAAGCCACTAAGTAAATTTTTGGAATGTAATCATTATATAGGACCTTTGTAGGAATATGTCAGGGGCAGTACCAGAATTCGTCTGCCTGAAATACTAAAATAATTATTTGCGATAGCCTGTAGGAGGTGCTAAATATGGGAGCTTACCTGCTCGGAATCGACTTTGGAACAGGTGGGGCAAAGGCATGTATCATCGATGACCAGGCTGAACCATTGGCCTATTCATTCATGGAATACCCCATTTACACGGATAAACCCGGCTGGTCGGAACATGATGCCCGGCTGTACTGGGATATCGCGTGCCAGCTGATCAGAGAATGCATCAAAAAAGCGGGTATTGACCCAAAAAATATCAAAGGGATAGGGACATCCTCTGCAATGCCATCCATGGTTATGGTCGACCGTTACGGTGAGCCAATTAACCGTGCATACAATCTGATGGACCGCAGAGCAACGGCAGAGGTGCAGTGGCTGAAGGACAATATTGGTGAAGACAGGATATTTGATATTTCCAGAAACAGACTGGATGATCATCCTCTTATTGTAAATTTGATGTGGGAGAGGAACAACCGACCGGAGGATTATAAGAGAATAGTTAAGGCCCTGACGATTGACGGGTATATCCGTCTGAAGCTGACAGGGAAGTCAACAATGCACTATTCAGCAGGTGCCTTTTATGGTGTTGCCTATGACTTGATTCATCGTGAAATGAACACCGGTCTTCTGGAGGAAATCGGTATCAGCCCTGACTTAATCCCTGAAGCATTTTCTTGCGAAGATATCATTGGTGAGGTTACGGCAGCAGCAGCGAAAGAAACCGGCCTTGCACCGGGTATTCCAGTTGCTGCTGGTCAGGTGGACTGCAATGCGGGATGGATTGGGGGAGGTGCCATAGAAGAAGGGGATATTCAGATGAACCTTGGCACCTGTGGCAACTTTGGCATCATCCATAAGGATCCTGTGTTTTTGCAGAGCATGATAGGATTTGCCTATACCACAGATTCTAAAAACACCTATATCACTGTTCCAACAACCACCACAGGCGGTCAGCTGCTGCGTTACGTGAGGGATCAATTCTCACCTGTGGAAGTGGCAATGGAGAAATTGATTCATGTGAGTTCATATGAGTTGTTGGATATGGAAGCCGAAAGTATTCCGCCGGGAAGTGATGGCTTAATCGTTCTACCTTATTTGATGGGGGAGCGGACGCCAATCTGGGATGTTCATGCCAGGGGTGTCATTTTTGGCTTGACACTCTCCCATACAAAAGCCCATCTGGTAAGGGCCATGATGGAATCGGTCGCATATGCATTGTACGATTCTTTTCGTCTGATTGTGGACACCGGCAGAAAAATGAATTATCCGATTGTCCTCAATGAAGGGGGAGCGCGCAGCAAAATCTGGAGAAGAATCATTACCGATGTATTCAATGTTCCTACTGTACTTGTAAAAAACAGGGCTGGAGCACCTTATGGTGATGCAATCCTTGCCGGGGTGGCTGTAGGTATATTCAAAGACTTCACCATAGCCAAACAGAAGGTGGAGTATATAGACCGTATGGAACCAGATCAAAGCAATCATGCCTTGTATATGGATTACTTCCAGGTGTACAAAAGCCTTTATGCGCATGTGAAAGACGATTTTAGGAATCTATCCGTTTTAAGGGAAAAATACATGAAATAGGAACCGCTCTGTTTTAAGGAGAAAATACATGAAATAGGAACCGCTCTGTTATAAAGGAAAAATATATGAAATAAAAGCCTTTCCGTTTTAAGTAGAAAATACATGAAATAGGAACCGCTCTGTTATAAGGGAGAAATATATGAAATAAAAGGTTTTTTGTTATAAGAGAAAAATATGTAAAATAAAATCTTTTCAACCTAAGGGAAAATAAGGGAAATAAAAAGGAGCAGAACGATTATGGAACTATATAAACACCTGCAAAAAAGAGAAGCCGAAGGCAAACCCATTCGGACAGGACTTGTCGGCTGCGGACAGATGGGATCCGGTTTGGTGCATGTTACGCGCAGAATGGAAGGACTTGAGACCTTTGCAATTTCAGATATTGATGTAAGCCGTCCCCAAAAAGTACTGAAAGACCTTGGCATACCAGAAGACAGAATCTGCATCACCAACAGCAGGTCGAAGGCAGAGGATATCCTCAAATCCGGCAAATACCTGATTACAGAAGATGCCTTGCTGCTTCCGCAGTTGGATAACCTGGATGCGGTTATCGAGGCGACCGGTATGACTGAAATTGGGGCTAAGGTGGCATGGACAGGAATAACCAACGGAAAGAATATTATCATGCTCAATGTTGAGACGGATGTTACCGTTGGCGCTATACTGGATCGCCTGGCAAGAAAAGCCGGAAGTGTTTATACCGTTGCGGCTGGAGATGAGCCGGCTGTATGTAAAATGTTGTTTGACTTTTCCAAAACGATCGGTTTTGAGGTGGTGTGCCTTGGCAAGGGTAAAAATAACCCGGTAAACTACGAAATAACACCAGAGATGTGCAGGGTAGAAGCAGAAAGCAAAGGAATGAACCCAAAGATGCTGGCATCCTTCATTGATGGCACCAAAACCATGGTAGAGATGGCGGCTGTATCGAATGCAACTGGATTACTTCCGGATGTTCCTGGTATGCATGGGCCAAAGGTAGAACTGAATGACCTGAAAAAGGTTTTCATTCCAGTGATGGATGGCGGCATATTGAGTAAAAAAGGCTGTGTCGATTATTCCACGGGTAAGATTGCCCCGGGTGTCTTTGCCATTGTCGCAACGGATGAACCCCGCATTATCAATGACATGCGGTTCGTATCCATGGGTGACGGACCCTACTACCTCTTTTCCCGACCTTACCATCTCTGCAATATTGAGACCCCCATTGCTGTGGCTGAAGCGGTCATTTATGGAGAAACCACGGTGACCGCCAAATCCATGTACTCAGAAGTCGTTTCCATGGCAAAACGTGATTTGAAGGCAGGGGAAACCATTGGCGGCATAGGCAGTGCAGACATATTCAACAGGATATATACCTATAAGGAAGCCCGGGAAAAGAAGGCGATACCCATGGGTATTGCCCCTGGCGGTAAAGCACTGAAGGATATCTGCAAAGGAGAGATGCTGACGGAAGATAATTTTGCACCGGATGCATCTACTTTTGTTTACAAGTTGAGAAAGATGCAGGATGCCATGTTCGAGAATGAACGGTAGAAAGATGCAGGATGCTATGTACGAGAATGAAAGGTAGAAAGATGCAGGATGCCATGCACGAGAATGAAAGGTAGAAAGATGCAAGATGCCATGTTCGAAAATGAGCGGTAGAAGGAGGGAAACACAATGTCTGATTTGATGAAAGCTCTTGTCATAAAAGCACCAGGCGATTATTCCGTTGAGATGGTAGAAAAACCCTCATGCCCGGAAAACGGTGTATTGCTGAAAGTAATTGCCTGTGGGCTATGCGGCTCTGACCTCAGGACACTGAAAAGCGGACATAAGAATATCCGTTTTCCCTGGACCATCGGCCATGAAATATCCGGACTGGTTGCGCAGACAGGCAGTGAATACAAGGGCAGATGGAAAACGGGTGACATGCTTGCCGTTGCACCGCTTGTTTATTGCGGCACCTGTGACTTTTGCATTGCAGGCCGATATGAGCTTTGTGACAACTTAATGGAAATAGGCCAGCATTGGCCCGGTGGTTTTGCTGAATATATGGCTGTCCCCGGAGAAGCGCTGGCGCTTGGCACCATCCAAGCGGTTCCCGATGGACTCGATCCGATCATTGCCGCTGTTGCCGAACCGGCATCTTCCTGTATCAATGCCCAGGAAAAAGGTATGGTCGGTTTGGGAGACACGGTCGTGATTATAGGCAGTGGACCTATTGGATGCATTCACACGAGTGTTGCAAAAGCGCGTGGTGCATCAAAGGTTATCATTGCGGATGTATTTGACGAAAGACTGAAAATGTGTGAACCCTTTTATCCCGACATCACCATCAACGCGGCAAAAGTTGATCTTGTGGAGGAGGTAAGGAGGCTTACAGACGGGAAAGGTGCCGATGTGATTATCACAGCCAATCCGGTGCCTGAGACGCAAATCCAGGCCATTGAGATGGCGAAGAAAGGCGGCAGAATATTATTGTTTGGCGGTTTGCCCCATGGCCGAAGCAAACCGGGATTGGATACCAACATCATTCATTATAAAGGACTGCATGTCATAGGAACGACTACTTTTGCGCCAAGGCATCATATGCTGGCGCTGTCTATGATGACCACCGGAAGGATACCGGGAGATAAACTTGTGACGCATGTGATGCCGCTGACTGACTTTAAGACAGGCGTAGAACTTGCTTCAACAGGTAAAGCACTCAAGGTTGTCTTCATACCCTGATGAAGGAAGAGAAAAGGAGATGAAAATGAAGGATCATACCCTGTTTGAAAATGCATGTGCCATGTGGGACATCAATGCAAAAGAAATGACATCCCTGGCCGAAAAATTAGATCCAGATGCTTATGCAGCAACATTCCAGGCAATTCTCAACTGCAAAGGAAGAATAGCAACCATGGGCATGGGTACATCTTCCATTGCCGCAAGGAAAATTGCGCATATGCTTTGTGTTGCCAATATACCGGCAATCTTTGTATCCGCGGGTGATGCAGCGCATGGGGCTTTTGGAGCGGTACAGGAAGGTGACTTGCTGATTATGCTTTCCAAAGGTGGAAATACCGAGGAGCTTGTCAACCTGATTGAATCCGTTCATGGCAAGGGCATAAAGCTCATTACAGTGACACAAAATGTGGATTCAAAGCTGGCAAAGGCGGCGGATATTGTCCTGAAACTTGAAATTCAGGAGTCGGACCATAAGCATATGCTGCCTACTGCAAGTATTATTGCCATTATAGCCATTTTTGATGCGATAACAGATGAGCTGACAAAGTATCCGCAATTCACGGAAAAAGCCTTTTATTATAACCATAATCACGGTGCTGTAGGCGCCCTTTTGAAGGAAGAGCTGAATCAATAGGAGGAAGTAGAAATGGAGATTTCCCAGTGGCATAACTTGGAGCTTGCCTTCCAGTCATACGTGTCACTTATGAAAGGATTTTCGGTCAAACGATTGAGCTATTAGGGCACAAAAGTCATGGTTAATTTTTTATGATCAAAGATGGGAGAATAGTATATGAAAACCTCAGAAAATTTAAATGTAAAATTTTTACAATCTGCAAATGAAGTTCAAACCTACCGTTTCATTGAAATTACTATTGAAGCTGTACACCCGAATGTTACAAATCCCTTCACAGATGTTAGGGTAATTTGCACCATGACACATGAAGATGGCAGTTTTCAAAAAATTGAAGGATTTTGTGATTCTCAGGATGGCAGTTTGTTTAAGGTCAGACTCATGCCAAAAAAGCATGGGAACTATCATTACCATGTGACATATTGTCAGTCAGACGGCGTATTTGCAGAACATCGAGGAGTTTTTACCGCAATTGATGCTGGCTATAAAGGATTATTAACCGTTGACGAGAATTACCCATGGCATTTCAAATGGGAGGGGACAGGGGAACACTTCTTTTTAAACGGGACTACATGCTATTATCTCCTCGGCTTTGAGGATGAAAAAATAATTCATCAATCTATTGACCGGCTTCATGAATATAAAATTAACCGCATTCGTGTACTGTTATACGGGAGACAAAATGACAAACCCTGGGGAACGCCAGTTGTCAATACGGATGACTATCATATGAAACTGAACCCATGGGTGGCTAAATTTCCTGACGATGTTTTTAATCCTGAATTTGACCTAACGCGTTTCAATGGTTCTCACTGGCAAAAATATGAGCGCCTGTTAGCATACGCCAGAGAAAAAGACATGACGGTTTCAGTTATATTTTCTATTGGTGCGCAATGCCTTCCGACACCCTTTATGCAGGGAAGTGAGGATGAATGCCGTTATTTCCGGTATGCGGTTTCCAGACTGGCAGCTTTTTCTAATGTAACATGGGATTTGGGGAACGAACATGATTTTCATCGTGAGACAAGGTTCTGGCCGGATATGACAGGTAATTTTATTAAGATGACCGATCCATACAACCATTTGCGAGGAGCTCACAACAAAATATACTTCAATACACTTGATAATTGGCTTGATATGCAGCTTATACAAGTCTGGGATGCTGGATTGCATGATGTACTTATAAAGCAAAAACAAAGCCAAAAGGAAACGAGTAGAATCATTCCTCAGGTAATCGAAGAATATGGTTACGAAGATTTGTGGGAGAAGATCCCCGGACAGCGATGCGCTGATACACGGCGAAGATGTGCATGGGAAGTATATATGGCCGGTGGTTACCAGACAAATGGGGAAAGCCCTCGCACAGGAACGGGTTTGAATGAGGATACCGGCGGCGGATGGATTAACGGTCGTGGAGACAGCACAATGATAATGCTGGAAAGCTATGTTCATATTGTTGATTTTTTCACATCCTTTGAGTGGTGGAAAACGGAGCCTAATGATGATGTCATTGTGAATTATGATAACTGGCACGCTGAAGGCATTCAATACTATAACCAATCATCAAACAGGGTTCAAGATTTCAAGGCTTTCTGTCTTGTTGAGACAGGGAAGACTTATGTATTTTATTTGCCTGCAGGCGGAAATGTTGTAGCAATGCTTGAAAAAAATACTTATAAAGCTATATGTCTGAATCCAAGGACAGGGGAGATCATAAATTTGCCTGAAGCGAATAACTCGGTTTGGATTTCACCGGATATGGCTGACAACGAAGATTGGGTGTTTTTATTGACAAAATATGAATTGCCGAAATAGGGTTTTTTTCGACTTGCTGCTTTGGCATCAACCATTCGAATTGTCTGCCAGGGAGGGTTCACTCATTTCCTTTAAATCTGTGAAAGTCAGCTTTATAAAATATATAATCGGGTAAGGGTGTTGTAAGTTTTAAATAACAGTGATTGCTATCACCTGACAAATGGATAAAACCAAGGTAACGTCCATGGCGAGGAATTAAGGTGCAGCAAATGTCGATAAATCTTTGAGCCACTTGCAAATGAATATTTGGGCTGAATTTTGTGCTTGCCTCAATCCATCGGACCATGCTATAATGTTCCGGTACGGAAGGAAACGCAACGCTGTGTGCAGTTTTCGGCCGGCAGGTTGGCCGAAGTGGTGGAATGGCAGACGCTATGGACTCAAAATCCATTGTACGTAAGTACGTGCGGGTTCAAGTCCCGCCTTCGGCACCAAAATAAGGAAACCGGCAAACCATAAAGGGATGCCGGTTTTTCTTTTTTTTGTTATCGTGTCTTGGCCGAAGGCACCAGCGTTCAACCGTCACGGTGCAGAACAAAAGCCGGTTCACCTTCGTATTATAGCCCGGCAGTAAACGGGTTTGATAAATCTGAAAATGCGCAGCATTTTCAGCAAGTTTTGTGCGAACGCAACGAGGATGCATGGGGGATAAATCTGAAAATGAACAGCATTTCATCACTTTTTGTGCCTGAGCGAAGCGAGAGGAATGTCTATAAATCTGAAAATACGCAGCATTTTCAGCAAGTTTTGTGCGAATGCAACGAGGATGCATGGGTATAAATAAAGGAATTTCATAAATAAAAAAGTTGATATAAAGAGCAGACACATTCTTTCACCATACGGGAGGCAACTATGGGTGTTCATCGCTTATATGTGGAAAAAAAGCAGGGTTTTGATGTTGAAGCATCTGCATTGCACAGGGAATTAACCAGAAACCTTGGTATTACAGGACTTGAAGGGGTGCGAATTTTATACCGCTATGATACGGAAGACATCCCGTTGGCAGATTATGAAAAAGCCAAACACCTGGTGTTTTCTGAACCGCCGGTGGACAATATTGTTGAAGAAGATTTTACCATTGGGGAAGGTGAAACAGCCTTTGCGGTTTCACTTCTGCCCGGCCAGTTTGACCAGCGCGCCGATTCTGCGGCACAGTGTATTCAGTTGATTAGCCTTGGGGAGCGGCCCAATGTGCAGTACGCCAGGGTCATTCTTTTAAAAGGCAGTCTGCAAGCGGTAGAAATTGAAGCCGTTAAGCACTATGTCATTAACCCGGTGGAAGCCGAAGAAGTTTCCATGGATAAAAAAATCTCTTTAAAAGCAAGCTACCCCGTCCCGGCTGATGTGGCATCCGCCTATGGTTTTATTGGCTGGAATGATGAAAGTCTGAAACATTACCTGGCAGAAATGGGCTTTGCCATGTCTTTGGAAGATTTGAAGTTTTGTCAGGACTATTTCCAAAAAGAAAAGCGCGACCCAACCGTCACTGAATTGCGCATGATTGATACCTACTGGTCAGATCACTGTAGGCATACCACTTTTTTAACAGAAATTGACAATGTTACTTTTGACCCGGGAAATATGTCTGCACGCATATCGGCCACCTGGGCGCACTACCTCAAAACCCGCGAAACGGTCCATGCGGGCAGGCAGAAAGATTTGTGCCTGATGGACTTGGCTACTATTGGCATGAAGGCCTTGCGCAAACAGGGAAAACTTGAAAATCTAGATGTTTCAGAGGAAATTAACGCCTGCAGTATTGTGGTGCAGGCCGAGGTGGATGGCCGAATGGAAGACTGGCTGGTTATGTTTAAAAATGAAACACATAACCATCCCACTGAAATTGAACCTTATGGCGGCGCAGCGACCTGCCTTGGGGGTGCCATTCGTGATCCCCTTTCGGGCCGGGCTTATGTCTATCAGGCCATGCGTGTGACCGGCAGCGGCGACCCGACGGTACCCATGTCGGCCACCCTGCCGGGAAAACTGCCGCAGCGGGTGATTACAACCACGGCGGCACACGGATACAGCGCCTATGGTAATCAGATTGGTTTAGCAACCGGCATGGTCGATGAGATTTATCATCCCGGCTATGTGGCCAAACGCATGGAAATTGGTGTGGTGGTGGGGGCTGTGCCCAAAAGCCATGTGGTACGCAGTGTGCCTGAACCCGACGATATTGTCATTCTTGTCGGTGGTCGCACCGGACGGGATGGCTGTGGCGGTGCAACCGGCTCCTCTAAGGAACATACAGAAGAATCCCTTGCCACCTGTGGTGCAGAAGTGCAAAAGGGGAACCCGCCCACGGAACGAAAAATTCAGCGGCTGTTCCGGAATCCGGAAGTTTCCAGACTCATCAAGCGTTGCAACGATTTTGGTGCGGGCGGTGTTTCTGTGGCCATCGGTGAATTGGCAGACGGCCTGGATATCAATCTGGACGCCGTTCCCAGGAAATATGAGGGGCTCGATGGCACTGAACTGGCCATTTCCGAGTCCCAGGAACGCATGGCGGTTGTGGTGGCTTCTGAAAATGCCGCCAGGTTTATTGAAGCCGCGCGTGCGGAAAATCTGGAGGCGGTGAAAGTGGCTTTGGTCACGTCTGAAAACCGCTTGCGGATGCGTTGGCGCGGGAAAAGCATTGTGGATATCAGCCGGAATTTTTTAAATACCAACGGTGTAAAGCAGCATGCCAGTGCCCACATTCAGGAACCCGAGCCGAACAATTCTCCCTTTGCGGCCATTGCCCGGCTGGTTGACGCATGCGGCAGCGATGTTGTGCTGGCGTTCCGTACCAACCTGAAGCAACTGAATGTTTGTGCCAAAAAAGGCCTGTCCGAACGTTTTGACAGCACGATCGGCGCGGGCTCGGTTTTTATGCCGTTTGGCGGAAAATACCAGTTATCCCCTTCCGATGCCATGGTAGCCAAACTGCCGGTGCGGAGCGGAAAAACGACCACAGGAACAGCCATGTCCTTTGGTTT
>JBBRWP010000084.1:0-11913 GCA_038249175.1 Acetivibrionales bacterium | reverse complement strand
TATCTGGAAAATCAGCAAGGGAAAGCACAGTACGAATGTCCAAGAGCATTCTGTCACTATTTTGATCCAATCTATCACACACAAGGAGATGAGAAAACCTTTATGGTTGGAAGGGAAAGGCAGGATGTGATAGACAGCGAAATCAAACTATGCGGGTACTTCATCATTATTACTTCGGAAAAAATGTCGGCAGAAGATGCGCTTGATCTTTATAAGAGCCGAGATGGTTCAGAAAAACTTTTCCGAGGAGATAAATCTTATCTGGGAAACAAGAGTTTCCGTGTACATGGCAATGAATCCGTCAATAATAAGATATTCATTGAGTTTGTGGCGCTGATTATACGCAATAAATTCTATACATATCTGAAAGAACAGATGCGCAAGCAAGGCAAGGAATTGCTAAATGCATTTGCAGGCAGTGATAAAAGCTTGGCTGAAATCCTTGACTTTTTGGGCGGAAAACACGAAAATGAAGCATGAAAATGTGTTTGAGAGTTAATTTTTATAGGAAGTTAACATAAACACATACGCCTCCCAAGATAGAAATTTAAAGTAATATAGAGATGCCGGAATATTTTTACAGGCTCTGAAATCTCCTTCACCACCAAAGTGAAGACAAGATAAAAATTTGTTTTCTTTATGCCTTATGATATCACACATATTTATTTATAATCAATCCTGCATTTCGCAGACAAAAAATGCGAATATGCAATACATTCGTTTGAGTTCGTTTATCTGAACAGCCCTGCCATGGCATACCCTCCTGCTGACGATAATTCGATTCCGTTGGAATTAATCACATATTTATTTACATTCGTCAGGAATCGACCACAGTTTTGTATCCGTCCAGGTTCAGAACGTCACAGTGTTCACTGAATCCGGCAGGAAGTACGCCAAGACCTTGAATGGTCCTTGTCCAGTAATTCACTTGCCCGATAGTCGTAACAACAATGACAAATTGCTTTTCATTGAACAATCTTTTCATGTCATCAATTGTAGAGGAGTGGACTTGTATGGGCGTCGCCGTAAGCTCTCTGGCCATCAGAATGGCGACCCGTTCCCTTTCAGTGAAACTGGATGAACCATCAAGAGGTTTGATGTCTTGCAGCACCCGAATTTCATCATCTGAAATGCCATCGCGTTCAAATCCGGCGGAATTCATGTCAATACAGAAGGCGCAGGAAGCAGAAAAGGACACTTGCATGCGAATCAGACGGAGCAGGCGTTTCGGCAAGCCCTCCTCTTCATGGGCAACAAGGCCTTCAAATACGCCTGACCCAATAGCTGCTTTCGGATACCAGGCCAGCAGTCGTGCAGCTTCCATTTCTTTACCTGTTACGCGTTCGGAAAGACGGATGCCCAGTTTCAGAAACAGGTTTGTCTTTTTCGGTTTGCTGATATATGCCATAGTTCTCCCTTGCTTGTTGTTTAGGTTGCTTTAAACATTGGTGTTGAAATGTCATTCTCTTTCCATAGCCTCCAACTCTGCCATGGTCCTGGTCACAACTTTACCACTTTCGACCTGTGAAAGTGACTTATCCACCATCAAATCATAGCGATTGACACGATAAATAATAAATGCGTTTTCTATTTACATAGTCACACGACATTGTAGCATTTGTTTCAACTTAGCCTCTTTACATCATAGCGTATTGAGCTCTTATTATCGCACCCGTCTTTTGTAGAGCCTGGTTCGACTCATTTTACAACAGATAATCTCCTTCCAACCTCACGGAGTATATCCTGTGACGGTCCTGGAATTCTGCCAAGATAATCTGGTCCAACGTTAAGTAGATAATTAATTCCCCGGGTGTTTAAATGCTCCTTCAGCTCCAGCACTTTCCCTGCATCTTTCCAATTTTGATCATAGCTTTTATACCCCCAGGTGTCATTGAGCGTTGCCGGGGTCTCAACAAGCGCATTGCCGAACGTCTCATTGGATATCTCATTGTCACCTAGAGAGGAATAATCGCCTACACCATTTCCTATCCGGGAGTTGACGAGGCAATTTGGCTGTATTTCTTTTATCATGTTGTATAATTCCAGACTCTGTTCAGGGGAAATTGAGATCGGTGTATCACACCATATAAGACATAAATCTCCGTAATTTGTCAATATTTCCTTTATTTGAGGCTTAATTTTATTTTCAAAACATTTGGAATAATCTTTTTTATGGCTGTCAGGGAAATCCCAATTATTGGTGCTGCTCCGTCCAGGTGTGTAACTGTGATTTATCCCGCCACCATTGGGCTCATGCCAGTCAATGTCCTGTGAATAATATAGTCCCAGCTTCATATTGTGTTTCTTACAGGCCTCGGCAATCTCGGCAATGACATCGCGTTTGAAAGGGGTGGCATCATACACATTGTAAGGATCAACTTTCGATCTGAACATCGCAAATCCTTCGTGATGTTTGCTTGTCACAACGATGTATTTCATGCCAGATTCTTTCGCAAGGAGGACCCACTCTTCAGCATTGAAAAAAACCGGATTGAAAGCCTTTGCAAGCTGACTGTAGTCTGCTATTGGAATTTTAAAATAGGATTGAGCCCACTCTCCTATCTCATCCCCCATGCGCTTGCCTTTCCACTCGCCTGCCAATAATGCATACAGGCCCCAATGTACCATCATTCCAAATTTTGCTTCTTTGAACCATTCTTTGTTTGTCATTTTTAATTTCTCCTTTCTATATTGATCCATCCTGGATTCCGGTGTAAGAACACAGATTCCGGCGGTTACTGCCACGTAAGGAAGTAGTTTGACGATAAAATTGCCTGATCGAAAAACATTAGTTATCATCGATGACCATGCTTCCATTCTTCTACATAACATCATTTTAGTCAAGGACCTCATCCTTCTCTATAGCATCATCCTTCTCTATAGCATCATCCTTCTCTATAGCATCATCCTTCTCTTTAACTTCATCTTAGTCAAGGATCACTTCGATGTTCAGTAGAGCGTTCTAGCATGCGTTATTTATTAGCCACATATCAGCTACTTGTTTGCGCATTCATACAAATTACCCCCCCCTTCAAAGTTTTTCATAACCATAGCCCCTAATGTATGTTTTGTACATCAATTCGAATATAAACCTTTACAATTGTATAAACATTGTATATCCTGAATTTAAGAGGTGTTTTTATGGAAACAACCATAAAAAAGTGGGGGAACTCACAGGGAATTCGCTTATCAAAGCCTTTATTAGAACAACTCGGGTTTGTCGAGAATCAACGGGTTTATCTTTCTGTTTCAGAAGACAGTATTATCATAAAAAAATCAACGAAAAATGCACACAAAACACTGCAAGAACGTCTTGAGTCCTTTTATGGCAAACCTATTGCACAAATAGAAACAATAGAATCTTTGGATGAAGCAGGCCGGGGCAAAGCAATGGGTGAAGAAATATGGTAAACAGTTTTGAGCAAGGGGATATTATTTATCTAGACTTCGACCCGCAGATCGGGCATGAGCAAAAAGGTAGACGACCGGCCATTATCATCAGTAACAAAATCTGTAATTCGCATTGTCGATTACTAATGGTTTGCCCCATTTCAAATACAGCTAAGAGTCATCCATTTCACATTGCGTTGGACAAGAGAACACAAACGACTGGCCAAGTTCTTTGTGATCAATGTAAAATGTTTGATGTCGAAAGCCGTAATGCAACACGCATAGAAAAAGTCCCTCAAGATATCCTTGAAAATATCGTGGATATGGTTTATGCGTTTATTGAAATCATATAGGGCAATTGATGAACCAGTTTGTATGGGCGAGTAAGCTTGCTTGGGACCAGCCCTATATGAAGGCATATTTCGCTGAACCTGCCGGCACAACTGAAAACAGGGTTGCAACGCTACTGTTTGAAACCCTAAAACCAGTAACCATCATACTTTCCTATACCATTTGAGGTATCAGTAATTCTTTGTTTTATCTTTGGGGAAAACTTTTTTCGCACCAACAATGCTTGTAAAGGCTCTTCTATCATTTCGATGGGACAGCGATGCAGGACATCGAGTATCTTTGTGTATAATTGTCGCGAAGTGCTATTCGATGGTGTCCTCTCCATTTCAAGAACAAAGGCGTCTATTGCCTCTTTCGATGTGTTGCGACGTGTCATCAACTCAACCATACGGACCCTTAGCTTTGTGTCCTCCAGGCTTTCCACCGGTCCTAAGCTGTTATAATATTTTATCAAGCTGTCATGTGCACTTTGGTTACCATGGAAAAGGTAATCCGACAGTGCATCTACCCCCGCCCACCGGTCTTCAAAAGGGGCCGTTTTGAGAAATTCTAAAATGTACTCAGTATTTCCAGTTTTCCGTTCTTCAATTTGTTGGTAGGTTTGAAAGCTCATACCCTCTGGTAGATCAAGGGTTTCAATCTCTTCGAATTGTTCGCAGCACTCTCGTTCACCACTGAATTGCAGCTCATTGAAAAGCATCGTCAAAGCAGGCGACCATTCATCATCAAGCAGTTTTTCCTGGTGTGGATCAAAAGCAGCCTCATTGGTGCAAATACCCATTTCACTGTAAGCATTATCATCTTTCTGAAAAAAATAGGAACAATTCTGGCAAATTCTTTCCATCTCAAATTCTTCGTCATCCTCATCTTCCCAGGTTTCGCTGTTACTTAAAACTTCTCTGTTAACTACAACTTGCTCATTGTCTATCAATTCATTGTTGGTAGGCAAAGCATTGCTCACTTTGTCATTGATTTTCGCCATATTAACGCCTTTCATGGACCGTCTTGCAGGTCATATTCAAATAAGATTCTACTGTTGTGGATACAATGTTGATTTTACAGCTTTCAACTTCATGAATCAATCATAAAAAATTATCTCTATATTTTTCAGAGTAATGTCGATTTTATTCTATCTTTTTTAATCTTGTAAGGATACAATATAGTATAAATTTGTATAATGGGTGTGAAAAAATTTGAGTACAATCATTAAATCATCAAGTGAACTTCGGAAGAACTACAACACGATTTCTTATATTTGCCGTAAAACGAAAACACCTGTATTTTTGACCAAAAATGGCACGGGTGATACAGTTATTATGGATTTGGAAACATTCAACCAGCGCGAAGATGATTTAGAAACATCCGAGCGCTTGTTTGCGACGGAACGTTCCCGTATGCTTGGATCTCAAGGACAACCGATTGATGCGTTTGAAAAGAACATGAGAGAAGCAATCGCCAAGGGTGCGGAGCATTATCAACTCACGAATCAACATCAACACCCGAATGAACACGCACACCCGCATCAATTTCCAGACAACAGCAATGCAAGGAGGGTTTACAATGAATAAACAGTTTCGTATCGGTATTGTCGGTTATGCGCACTCGCATATCATAAGCAATGCGAAGGACTTTCAGCAGCTTGGAGACCAAGTCACCTTTGTCGCAGCGGCAGACATCCCGCCTCTTGTTGCGCCTGTGAACAATAGTGATGGCACCCGTTATGGCATTATGCGTCAGTTGAATCAAGAACTGGGCATTACAAAAATCTATGATGATTATATAAAAATGTTGGACGAAGAGCAGTTGGATATTGTATTGGTTTGTGCTGAAAATGCTTTTCACGGAAGGGTTTGTGAGGAAATTCTTCGCAGGGGTATTCACGTTGTGATGGAAAAGCCAATGGCCGTTACAATGCAGGATGCGCTGAGAATTTCCCGGGCTTCCAAAGAAGGCAATGCAACCGTTGTCATAAACTGGCCCTCCACCTGGTACCCTGCAATACGCATGGCGCACAAGTTGTGCATGGAAGGTCGTATTGGTAAGTTGTTCAAGTTCACCTACCGCAACAGTGATTCACTGGGACCACTCTCCTACGGTCAGCAGATGACAGACTTTGAGCGTGGTCGTGAATGGTGGTATCAGAGCGCTGCAGGTGGTGGTGCACTGATGGATTATTGCTGTTATGGCGCCTGTTTGTCTTGCTGGTTTTTTGACCAGAAGCCGGTCACAGCGTATGGGTTGAAGGCCAACTTCAACAGTCCCTACGGAGATGCCGAGGATTATGCAACCATCACTGCCCGGTTCCCTCAGGGCGTGGCTATTCTGGAGGGTTCCTGGACCACCGTCAGTTCAGGCATTCCCAACGGACCTATTCTTTATGGACTCGAAGGAACCATGGTTGTGGACAATGATGAAGTCCGCATCTACAAGACCCGACACAGCATGAAGCCTGACGAAGTCTTCACTCCTGATCCCCTGCCTGAAGGTAGAAGCACGCTTGGAGAAGAAGTGCTTCACCACCTGCGCAGCGGAGAACCGCTTCACCCCACATTATCATTGGCCAACAATCTTCTGGCAATGTCCATCCTTGATGCCGGCATCCGCTCTTCGCAGAGCGGCAAGTTGGAGCCAGCAACAGATGCAGGCTCGACTATCGGATGAAAGAAATCAGATGAATAATCTGCGATATTTCAGTCCGGCAATAGGCACGGCTTTCAATGGCTTTGCCTATGGCGTCAAGATATTTGGACAAGAAAGGATTGAATATGAATAAAAAATATCTGATTCCAAAAGAAGGAAAATTTTTTAAAGCAAACCTACACTGTCACAGTACCCATTCTGATGGTAATCTTACACCTGAACAGCTAAAGACAATTTATCAGTCTGCCGGATATCATATTCTGGCCTATACTGACCATAGAAAATTAAACTATTTCAAAGAATTGGATGATCCGGATTTTCTTGTTCTCAGCGGCTATGAACTGGACTGTACAACAGATGATTGTGGACATGGATTCCCGAAAACATGTCATATTAATGCGATTGCAAAAGACCCTGAACATGCGGTTTATATCGAAAGTCCCGCATCCTACGATATCGAAAGCATCAACAATGTGATCGGAAAACTGGTCAACGCCGGCTATATCGTGAATTATAATCATCCGGGCTGGTCGGCACAAGAACCTGATGATTTTTTGAACCTTCGCGGCTGCACTGCCATGGAGATCTATAACAATACCTGCGAGCTCCTATCAAATGACGGCGATGCCAGCTTGTTTTATACCCTCATGCTGAAGCATGGGATGAAGCTTTTCTGCATCGCAACGGATGATAATCATAATTTTAAACAATTGTCGGGCAATGAAAATTGGCCAAATGACAACTTTGGTGGATGGACGATGATTAAAGCACCCGAACTTAGCTATCCGGCCGTCATAAAGGCGTTCGAAACCGGAGAGTTCTACTGTTCAACAGGGCCGGAAATCTATGATTATTATATCGAAGACGACAAGCTCTGTATTGACTGCTCACCCGTACAGTACGCATACCTGAAAAGCAAAGGAATCAGTGCATCAGGAAGAATGATATCCAGCAAAGACGATATCACGCATATCGCGTTTGATCTGAAGGATCTTCGTACCAATCATCATGAGAATTTTGCACGAATAGAAATTAAAGACTCAAAGCACAAAACAGCATTTACCAATCCACTGTTTTTCTGATTGAGAATGTCACCGAAAAAACAAAAATACATTTTTCAGGCACAAGAGCAAAATAAAACATGATTAAAACTGCTGATACCAAGAAAACTTTTTTACTGCCTAAGAACGCCATAGAAGAAAGCAAATAACGCTAGTTTGAATAGAATTTCTGAAGAATTCGGAGGCTGATATGATGATTTTTCAAGCAAAACAATTGAGAGTGAACCGGTCTCGTACTGTGCGGCTGACAGACTGCGCGCAACCTGTATTATCCTGGGCTGTGGACCACAATACTGTCGGTACACAAGAAGCCTTTTGTGTACGTTTGTATTTACATGAAGACTGCCTCTGGGATAGTGGCTGGGTTGCGTCTTCCACTCAGGAAGTAAAATACTGTGGACCTGAACTGGAAAGTTGCCGGACGTATCGGTGGACAGTGCAGTTGCAGGATAACCAGGGACAAAAGAGCAGAACCGTAGAAAGTGAACTGAAAACCCCATGGTTTCCGCTTTGGGATGCCGCATGGATAACGGCCACGCATGACGTGCCGGGGAAAGCCGTATATTACCGAAAATGCTTCCAGGTGGCAGAAAAAACGATTGAAAGTGCCACGCTTATGGTCTGCGGCCTTGGCTACCAGCATGTCACGCTTAACGGAGATAAAACGGAGGACAGCGTCCTCTCCCCAGCCATCTCCAACTATTCAAAACGTTGTTACTACACTGTTACGGATGTCACGCTACTTTTACAATCCGGACAAAACACTTTGGCTGTTACTGTGGGTGAAGGCTGGCGTCGCAATGAAGGAACCTATCTAGATCATGTAGATTCTGATAAACGTAAGATACTTTTTTTTGGCACACCACAAATGACTGCTATGTTGCTCATTCGGTATAAA
Source organism: Acetivibrionales bacterium (assembly GCA_038249175.1). Lineage (GTDB taxonomy): Bacteria > Bacillota > Clostridia > DSM-8532 > DSM-8532 > JAEWSN01. The sequence continues at coordinate 3,573 of JBBRWP010000084.1, read as the reverse complement.
GACAGCACATTGGAGCGCATACTGACGGATAACAGCTGGCAATGGGCACATGGTCCGATTCGCTATTCTCATTTATTTAATGGCGAAATGTATGACCAAAAATTAGAAATGCCAGGTTGGGACAGTGGCATACAATACAGCAACGCATTTCATACTGTTCTGGAAACGGTCAGCCCCGGCGGCAGCATGGTTCCACAGACGTTGGAACCCATTCGTGAAAAACAGGTCTACAAACCGCTTTCTGTCACGGAACCCCAGCCACGGGTCTTTGTACTGGATTTTGGCCAAAATATTGCCGGCGTTGTGCGGGTTCAATTGGCAAAACAATCAACAGCACGCACAATAACCCTGCGCCATGCCGAGGTATTGCAGGAAGATGGCATGCTCTACACCGCACCGCTGCGCAGTGCAATGGCGACAGACACCTTGAACTGTAGCGGTGAAGTACTTCTTTGGCAGCCACTGTTCACTTACCACGGGTTCCGTTATATGGAAATCACTGGCTTGGACGATCCACCGGAAACAGGTATGTTTGTGGCGGTCGCCTTATATACGGATATTGACACCAGCAGCTATTTTCAGTGTGGCAGTGCATTGGTCAATCAAATTGCTCACAACATCCGGCAAACAGAACGAGCCAATCTTCACAGCATCGCTACTGACTGCCCACAGCGCGATGAGCGCATGGCCTGGATGAATGATGCGACGGTGCGATTTGTTGAGATGCCTTATACTTTTGATACAGGAGCACTCCTCCCGAAGATTATCCGGGATATCCGGGATGAACAGAGTGCGGATGGTGCAATTACCTGCACAGCGCCTTTTGTTTATGGCAACAGGCCTGCCGACCCGGTTTCTTCATCCTTTCTGGTGGCTGGCATGCAGGCATTGCTCCACCATGGCAACAGGGAAGTTCTTGCGGAAACCTATGGTGCATTCAAAGCCTGGAATGCTTGTCTGGCCACTCATGCGCCTGATGGCATTGTAGATTACAGCTATTACGGTGATTGGGCAGGTCCTGAATATGCTTGCGACTCTTCCGGTGCGAGGTCAGCCGTAACACCGGGAATTTTGATGTCTACCGGGTTTCATTTTTACAATTACATCTTACTCGCCCGTTTTGCCGAGGAGCTGGGTATGTTGGAGGAAGTGACCACCATGCGCCAACAGGCAGAGCAGATCCGTCGTGCCTTCCTTCAGAAGTGGTGGGATGGCACATGCGGAAAAGTTGCTACCGGATCGCAGGGGTGTCAGGCATTCGCATTGTGGCTGGGCATACTACCCGAGGAAGGACGACAGTTGGCAGCCAGACAAATGGTTCAGGCCATTGAAGACGCCGGGTCACGTATAACAACAGGAAATCTTTGTACAACGTATCTGCTGGAAATGCTCTGTGACTACGGGTATGAAAACACCGCCTGGCAACTGCTCACCAGCGAGGAATACCCCTCTTTAGGGTACATGATACAAAACGGCGCAACCACCGTATGGGAACGCTTTGAACTAAAGAAAGACCCGGGAATGAATTCACATAACCATCCAATGTACGCGGCGACAGGCTCCGTATTGTACAGTAGAATTGCAGGTATCCTTCCAGTAGCCCCGGGTTTTGGCAGGGTTACCATCTCGCCGGTATTCCCGGAAAAACTGTTTTTTGCCGAAGCCAGTTTAGATACCTGCAAGGGTGCTCTGCACGTGAAATGGGTTAAACAATATGGCTTCCTGCATGTTTATGTGACTGTACCCTTCGGTATCACGGCGGACATCCATTTGCCGTGGTACAGCGGGCAGGTCGAACACGGGTTCTGGCATTTTTCCACATCATTGTAAGTACTATCGGACGAGACAAATAACACGTAACCATGTAATATTGTATCAAGACTGGCCACCGTTTCTGTAAAAAGGTGAACAAGTGCACAAAGGAGGGTATCAAATGAGTAACTTGACTGAATTGAAACCTGCAGCAAAACGTTTTGTCGCTGACTGGTCATCCATTCGTACACACAAGGTGCCAGCGTGGTATGATGACTGCAAATTGGGCATCTTCATACACTGGGGTGCCTACTCTGTCCCTGCCTATGCAAATCCTGTCTGCGAGCTAGGCGAGGTGCCGATTGATGAAGGTTGGTTCTCTAACAATCCATATGCCGAATGGTATTTGAATTCACTACGCATTGGCCATGGCTCAGGCTATGATTATCATGTCAAAACCTACGGGAAAGATTTCCCATACGAGAATTTCGCAAATATGTGGCAGGCTGAAAATTGGAATCCGGCCGCATGGGTAGATTTGTTCAAAAAGTCCGGTGCCAGGTACATCGTTCCGGTCACCAAGCATCATGATGGGCTCTGCCTCTGGAATAGTCAATATACCGAATACAATACGGTCAATTTGGGTCCAAAACGTGACATTATCATGGAATTATCTGAAGCAGTACATGCGGCTGATTTGAAGTTTGGCGTGTACTACTCCGGCATTCTGGACTGGCGATATACCACCACAGCGATTCATGATGAGCATGATATTCAATATCCGCCCAATATCACAAACGCCTATGCCGATTATGCCTTTAATCAGGCAATGGAGCTGGTCGATCTGTATAAACCCTCTGTGTTTTGGAATGATATCAACTGGCCGAAAAAGGGAATGCAGGACCTGCCGACTTTCTTCTCACATTATTACAACACTGTTCCTGAAGGTGTGGTTAACGACCGTTGGGGAGGAACCTGGCAGGACTACGGCACAAGAGAATACAAATATGGATCGGCTATGACACTCGACCAGAAATGGGAAATGTGTCGTGGTTTGGGCTTGTCTTTCGGTTACAATCATATTGAAACAGATGCGCATTTCATCCAACCGAACAAACTCATTTCATTGTTGCTGCTTAGTGTCAGTCACAACGGCAATCTGCTCATTAATGTGGGTCCAAAGGCAGATGGAACCATACAAAAAGAACAGGAAGAACGTCTGCTGTATTTGGGAGAGTGGTTGAAACAAAATGGCGAAGCCATTTACGGCACACGGCCCTGGGAAAGGCAAATGGAAAAATTGGCTGGCGATGTAACTGTATATTTTACAAAAAAACCTGCAAGTGATGGTCAGAACCAAACGGTATATGTTATCCTCGACGGTTTGAAAGAAGGCAATAGCAGCATTCTGGTCCCTGGTTTGGGTGAGGTTGCCATGCACATGCACACAATTTCTGCTGTTAAGGCATTCTTTACCTCTGAAGGCCCAGATTTAGAAATTCGTATAAATGATGTAGGCCATCATTCACCGGCTTTGGTATTTGCTTTCAATGACAATAGCAAATAACGAATGCGGTCTTTGCCGCATAATAAAGAAAACAACGCTGCATAGGCGCACATGCTCAAAGGCATGAACAACTATGCATGTTCTATTTCACTCTCATAAAATTGTATGGCATAAAGAGAAAGCAATATGTTTTTTAAGGTTGCGACCTCTACACAATATCTGTTTTACCAAATTTCCTTACAGCAAGTAAAATAAAAAAGGCACTGTAAACCACTATATAAATAAGCATAGCAGGACTTGCGGCCTTGCCGCCG
>JBBRWP010000083.1:0-11943 GCA_038249175.1 Acetivibrionales bacterium | reverse complement strand
GGATTTATTGATGGTCCGCCGGGGGCGGATATACAAAAATCTGAAACCGGCGGTTATGTGCGGGGTTCAGATTTTATTGCCATTGTGCCGGAGGGACCATCAGCGAAGGAAACCGCCACAGAGGAAACTGCAACGGGTGGCGCATCAATGGAAGACGTAGCTGTGATGAAGTCAGCAAAGAATGGCACATCAATGGAAGACGCGGCAACAAAGGCTGTATCAAAAGCGGACACAACATTACCGGGCAGTATTGTTGTTTATCGGCAACGCATCGAACAGCGCAACAAATTTTGGCAGACGGATATCCTGGAGTGCCTGCCTCCAACGGAGAAAGCCTTTTCTTTTTCAATAAAGGCCATGTTCAATGAACAAATGACCCCCATTGATGTGGCTCCCAACGCACAAATGATTGTCTATTTAGAAACGGATAAGCCTTTGCCGCCGGGCAGCCTTTTACGCAGGAGAGTGTAGATATTCTTTTCAGACTTTTTTCTTTTTTCCCCGTTTTATGTTTAGACGGATTATTCATTGGTAAAATATCAATTAGGGTTGGTCAAGATTTAATGTTGAAACCGTTGCATTATTTCTTGCAAAAGTCTATGCTTAATGTAAACCAATGAGACCGATCAACAATAAACAGGAGGTAGAAGATCATGGCATTTTTTGATGATGTAAAAAGACTTAGTAAAAACGTGGCAGACAAAGGGAAGGACGCTATTGAGATTACAAAGCTCAATTCCCAAATTGGCTCTGAAAAAGACAAAATGAGAGATACCTATGTTAAAATTGGTGAAGCGATTTTCATGAATTTCAAAAACGGAAATGATCAAGGTTTTGGTGAAACCTGTGTTTCACTGCAAGAAGCAGAATCAAGAATTGATGACTTGAAAAACAAAATTATTGAAATTAAAGGCGCAACCAAATGCCCATCTTGTGGCGAAGAAGTTGGCAAAGAAACTGTTTTCTGCCCAAAATGTGGTGGGAAAGTTAGCTAGTTTTTCAACAATCACAGGGCGGTTCTTGCATGGCAAGGACCGCTTTTGTTTTATCCGGGTTATAAATGAACTTTTTATGGATATTGAGGTCTTTATGGATAAACAAGCCTTACGAAGGGAAATGAAAGAACGAAATCAATTGCGAAAGCTGGATATGGCGATGGAATCGGAACAGATTTGTGTGTTGCTGTGCAAGCTTTTTTTATCTGGTTTTGTACCAGGTATTCACCATGTCTCTGTGGCCATTCCAAAAAAGTGCACCCTGGCCGCTTACTATCCACGTCATGACGAACCCGATTTTCGGCATTTTTTACAACTGTGGTTGGATACCGGGAATACACTGGCTTTACCTGTAGTTGCACAGGATGCAAATGGCGAACCGAACCTCAGCTTTCGGGCGGTTCAGAGATTGGATCGCGACCTTGTTGCTGCGCCAATGGGTTTACAAGAACCAGCCGAAGGGCTGGAAACTGTGCCTGCAAGGGATATCGATATTATCCTGGTGCCCGGCGTGGCTTTCGACCTTGGCGGCGGGCGTTTGGGAAGAGGGAAGGGCTACTACGACCGTTTTTTGCAGCAATTTACGGCTGTGAAAACGGAATACATGGCTGTGCAAACAGAACGGAATCTCCTTTTTGACCAAAAAAAAGCCATTTTTGCTGTTGCTTTTTCATGGCAGGTCATCCCGACTGTCCCCATGGAATCTTACGACGTCCGTGTGCCTCAAGTGCTGACTGCTGCTGGGGTGGCAGCAACTGTACCAAAGAATCCTGAAAGATAGCTTGACATATCCTAACCGATTTTTCGCGGTCTTTTATTTTCTTATTTACCAGAACATTTGTTTTTGTTACAATAGATGCATGGAGAATACAAACAACGTAACAGCCTTCACCCACCTGCATGTGCATACAGAATACAGCCTCCTGGATGGCGCTGCCCGCATTCCGGCCCTGGTTCGCCGTGCCAAAGAGTTGGGGATGTCACACCTGGCCATCACGGACCATGGTGTGCTTTTTGGTGTTATCGATTTTTATAAGGCGTGCAGAAATGAAGGGATTCATCCCATTATCGGCTGCGAAGTCTACACGGCCGCCCGAAAACGCAGTGATAAAGATCCCCGAACAGACAATGATCAAGGGCATCTGGTTTTGCTGGCAGAAAACAATCAGGGCTATCAGAATTTAATGAAAATGGTCTCTATTGGATTCACAGAAGGTTTTTATTATAAACCACGCATCGATTTGGATCTCCTGGAAAAGTATCACGAAGGGATTACAGCTTTAAGTGCCTGTTTGGCTGGCGATATCCCGTCTGCCATCCTTCGCGGAGACCTTGAGGGGGCCAAAAACCTAGCCGTAAAGCTGGACAAAATAATGGGGCGGGACCATTTCTTTCTGGAGCTGCAGCACAACGGTCTGGAAGAACAAATAACGGTGAACCGGGAAATTATTCGTATTTCTGAAGAAACCGGCATTCCTTTGGTGGCGACAAACGATGTGCACTATATTCACCGGGGCGATGCCAGGGCGCAGGAAATCCTTATTTGTATTCAAACCGGTAAGACCGTCGAAGATGACGACCGTCTTATTATCCATACCGACGAACTTTACTTGAAATCCCAGGCAGAAATGACCCGACATTTTCAGAATGTGCCGGAAGCCCTGACCAATACGGAACGCATTGCACAGCGATGTCAGGTTAGTTTTGCATTTGGTCATCTGCACCTGCCTTCTTTTCCTGTACCCGAGGGCACAAGGACAGAAACACTGTTGCAGGAGCTGACAACGGAAGGCTACAAAAAACGCTATGCCCGGAACCCGGAGCACCTTGAACGGATGAATTTTGAACTTTCTGTAATTAAAAAAATGGGCTACATCGACTATTTCCTGATTGTATGGGACTTTATTCGTTATGCGCGTGAACAGGAAATTATGGTGGGACCGGGTCGCGGTTCGGCAGCCGGCAGCATTGTTGCCTACTGTCTTGGCATCACCAATGTGGACCCCATACGTTACAGTCTTATTTTTGAACGCTTCCTGAATCCGGAACGCATTAGCATGCCGGACATTGATATCGATTTTTGCTATGAACGCCGGCAGGAAGTCATCGACTATGTGGTGCGAAAGTATGGCTCAGACCGCGTGGCGCAGATTATTACCTTTGGCACCATGGCTGCCCGTGCTGCCGTACGCGATGTCGGCCGTGCGTTGGCTATTCCCTATGGTGATGTGGACCGAATTGCCAAACTCATTCCCATGATACCGGGCAAACATATTACCATTGATGAAGCCATTGTGATGAACAAAGATCTGTCCTATGCATACACGGAAGACCCGAGGATACGGGAACTTCTTAATACCGCTAAAACCCTGGAAGGCATGCCGCGACACGCTTCCACCCATGCAGCCGGTGTGGTCATCACGGGTGAACCCATGACCAATCTGGTGCCCTTGTACCGAAACAATGACCTCATTTCCACCCAGTTCTCCATGAACACCATTGAAGAGCTGGGCTTGTTAAAAATGGATTTCTTAGCCCTGCGCACACTGACGGTTATTCAAGATGCGGTAAAAATAGTTGAAAAAACCACCGGTACACTTCTGGATATCGACACGGTGCCCATCGATGATGCTACGGTTTATGCCCTCATTGGCCGCGGCGACACCTCCGGTGTGTTCCAACTGGAAAGTCAGGGTATGACATCTTTTATGCGCGAATTGCAGCCGACCTCCCTAGAAGATATTATTGCCGGTATTTCCCTGTACCGGCCGGGACCCATGGAGCAAATTCCCCGTTATATCAAGAGCAAAAACAACCCTGAACTGGTCACCTATGCCCATCCTTTACTGGAGCCCATTTTAAATGTGACCTATGGCTGTATGGTGTATCAGGAACAGGTGATGCAAATTGTCCGCGATATCGGCGGTTATTCTTTGGGCCGCAGCGATTTGGTCCGTCGTGCCATGTCTAAAAAGAAAAAAGAAGTAATGGACGCAGAACGGCGCAATTTTATCTACGGGAAAATTGAGGTCGACGGGGAAATCAGCATTAGTGGAGCCTTACGGCATGGCATGGATGAAAAAACAGCCAACAGGCTCTTCGATGAAATGATGGACTTTGCGTCCTATGCCTTCAACAAATCCCATGCAGCAGCTTATGCGGTGGTGGGTTACCAAACCGCATGGTTAAAAACCTATTACCCGGTACCCTTTATGGCCGCCCTTTTAAACAGTTTTCTGGGAAGCCTTGGTAAGGTGTCAGAGTATATTCTGGAATGCCGGAAAATGGGCATTGCCATTCTGCCACCCAGCATCAATGAAAGCTATTCCGGCTTTTCTGTCTCTGGCAAGTCCATCCGTTTTGGCCTTTCTGCAGTAAAAAATGTGGGCATTCAAGTGGTTCACGTACTGGTTGGTGAAAGAGAAGCAAACGGTCCATTCACCGATTTCGTCGATTTTTGCGAGCGTCTGTCTGGCAGGGATCTAAACAAAAAAACCGTGGAAAGCTTAATTCAATGCGGAGCGTTTAAACCCTTTGGCATTTACCGTTCCCGCTTAATGGCGCAATTCGAATTTATCATTGACAGTGTGAATCAAATGCGCAAGACCCGTGTAGAAGGGCAGTTTTCTCTCTTTGACTTTGCCCCGGAAGATGAAAAAAATGGTGGGGGAAACAATGGATTGCACATCGCGTGGCCGGAAATTGCAGAATACCCGGACAAACTGCTCATGGCTATGGAAAAAGAAATGCTGGGCCTGTATCTTTCCGGCCATCCGCTGGACCCGGTGGCCAAAATCATGTCCGAGCACGTGACGGTGACAGCAAAAGATTTTATGGCCGCGGTGGAAGATGAGGCCCCCAGCCGTCTAGCAGACGGACAGTTTGTGGTGACAGCCGGCATTGTAACCGAAATGAAGAGCATCAGCACACGCAACAACAAAATGATGGCCTTTGTAACACTTGAAGACCTGATCGGGCAGTTTGAAGTGATTATCTTCCCCAACATTTTAGAAACCCATGCGCCGTTGCTGGCAAAAGACATTGCCATCTGGGTGGAAGGCCGCATCAGCATGAAAGAAGAGGAAGAGCCAAAGATTCTGGCGGAACGCATCCTGCCGCTCACGCCGGAAGGTCCGCTGCCGCAGTTGCAAAAGGGCCGGAGAATGAGCGGCAGCAACCGTTTTTCAACGCCGCAGATACGGGAAAGCCAGGAAAATGACAGGGTTGAAAAGGATAGGAATACGGATAAAAAGAATGGCAAAGACAGGTCTGCAGATATCAGTACTATCCATGAAACCACCGACCTGACAAAATATGGAAATGTGATAAACAACAGGGCGACAAACAACAACGTTGCGGATATCAGTGCAGTTCATGAAGTCGACGCTCTTTCTGGAAATAGTAGACCCACAACCAACGGTACTGATGACGAAGTAAAGAAAGGCAATGTGGCTGCCTGTTCACCTTGGAAAACAGCAAACAATGCTGTGGTGCACATGAAAGTGCGGGTACCGGAGCATACAAACCAGCCGGATAAACAGGCCCTGGCGGCACTGTTTGCTTATTTCGAAGGGAGAACCCCCCTGTATTTATATGAAGGCAATGCACTGAAAAGGTCGGATGTGAAATATGTTTTACTCAATGATTCCTTTGTTCGAGCCGTTAAAGAGATTGTCGGCCCGGAAAACGTAAAAATAAACCAATGAGAAATGCGTTACCGCGCTGTTGCAGGCAGTTGCGTATTTATTTGAAATCGGGTATCATGGGTTCGTAGTGAAGTACTCATTGCGCAATTTACGGAACAAACTTCAAACACCTGCAAATGCAGGAAAACAACGGTTTTCTGTGAATGGGATGTTGTGGAAGCAGAGGTCCGGCAAGGAGGACAACCATTCGATGTGGACAGTTATTTATTTGGCACAAAATCGTGAAAAAGCAGACCTGCTGCAATCCGAACTGGAAAAGACGGGCATGCTGGTGCGTGTTCAAACGGCTGTTAAAAAAGAGAATACCAAAGATAGCACCAATGAATATTTTGAACTCTCTGTGCCGGAGACCGATGTGGAAGAAGCACACAATATTATTATTGATAAAGGTTTTTAGTGCACCCGTTTTTTCCCTGAGGAAAGGGATGTACGGGTGTTTTTTGTGATGAGAAGGAGGTCGCATGAAAGAGTTGAAACGAATTGGTGTATTGACAAGCGGCGGCGATGCGCCTGGTATGAATGCAGCGGTGCGTGCGGTGGTTCGTACAGGAATCTATTATGGGTATACCATGCTGGGTATTCACAAGGGTTATGAAGGCTTGTTGCATGGTGATATAGAAGAAATGAGCCTGCGTTCTGTCGGTGATATTATTCAAAGGGGCGGTACCATTTTACAAACGGCGCGTTCCGCTGAATTCGCAACACCGGCCGGTGTGGATATAGGTATTTCAATGGCCGGGGTTTATGCAATGGATGCCCTGGTGATTATTGGCGGTGACGGTTCTTATCGCGGTGCCAAGGATTTGGCTGAAAAAGGATTAAGGGTCATAGGTATTCCCGGCACCATAGACAACGATATCAGCTGCACGGAATACACCATTGGCTATGACACCGCCATGAATACGGTATTGGATGCCATTGATAAAATTCGTGATACCTCTTATTCACATGAACGCTGCAGTGTTCTGGAAGTGATGGGCCGCAAAGCCGGCTGGATTGCCATCAACTGCGGCATCGGCGGTGGCGCTGAAGCGGTTGTTCTCCCGGAGAATCCTTTCGATATCGACCAGGATATTATTAAGCCCATTATTGACGGCAGAAACCGTGGAAAAAAGCACTATTTGGTGATTGTGGCCGAAGGGGTTGGCGGTGCGGTGGACATTGCCAAGTATATCGAAGAAAAAACTGACATTGCCACAAGGGCCACCATCCTTGGGCATATTCAGCGAGGCGGATCTCCGACCATTCAAGACCGTGTCATGGGCAGTCGCATGGGTGCCGCTGCTATTGAAGCCTTGCGTGAAGGTCGGTACAATCGTATCATTGCTGTCCAAAGCGGGAAAATTGTGGACATTGATATTGTGGAAGCGCTAAATATGAAAAAATCCATGGACAATGACTTGGTTGAGCTGAGCCGTATTCTGGCGCAATAATTGCATAGGATACCATTTCGTTCCATGATCAAAACCGTTTTGGAACAAAACGGTTTCTTTTTTGAGGTGCTATATGATAACGCTAACAAAATTTCCAGTACGTTACGCTGAAACCGATCAAATGGGTATTGTACACCACTCCGTCTATGCCGTTTGGTTTGAATGCGGCAGAACCGAACACATCCAGTACTTTGGTTTAACCTATGCAGAGCTGGAACAGCGCGGTGCCTTTTTGCCACTACTGAAACTTACCTGCGACTTTCACAGACCGTTAAAATACGGAGACACCGCTGTTGTAAAGACCTGGCTTATTTCTGCCGGAAAAACGCGTGTGCTTTTTGGGTATGCTGTCCATGAAAGTGAAGATGGGCCTGTCTGTGCCACGGGAACAACAGAACATGCATGGACGAATGCCGATTTGAAACCTGTAAACCTGTCCAGACATCATCCCGACATATATGAAAAAATGGCACCCATGTATACTGCTGCAATGGGTTAAGCGATATTGTTCAAAATGAACAGATAAAAAAACCGATAATGAATATGAATTGAGGATATCAAACAGATGAATATTATACAGCAGAAAAAAAGCAAAAGGCATTGTGACCCTTTTGTAGGCAAGAAAAAGCACAACAGTACCTGGACAAAAATGAACAGATTGTTCATAAAATATCGAATAAACCCGTGGCAAAACAACTTGAAAAATACCGCGCTGTCCATTATGGGCTTATTTTTTTCCGTCATTTTGTTGGCATCCTGTTCTTCAATCAGTGCTCAACCGTCTCCAATACCAGACCGTACCAGTGAAGGCAGTCACAACAATCCGGTCGAGACCCCGCAAGTTTCAGCAGAAGGCAGTATGACTGATCTTTCACCGGCTCCGACAGACAACAAGCCCGAAGCCAGTGATGCATCCGTATCACCAGGGACTGAAGGTGATAAGGAAGCTGTAGAAACTGCAGTGGCCACTGCATCCGCAAATCTACCACCAGAGCAAGAAACGGTGCGGACAGACTATGCTGCTTTTTTGCCCAATGAAGCCGGTAAAATTCCTGTGGTCATGTTTCATAAATTTGTGGTTGCCTTCGAAGCAGGCATGGATAAGAACTATACCAATACTTTTGAACAACTGGAAGTGCTCCTGCAGTATTTTTATGACCATCAGTACCGCCTCATTTCCATGGATGACTTCTTAAACGGCAACATTACTGTGGCGGCCGGGTATAAACCTCTGGTTTTTACTTTTGATGATGGCACACCCAGCCAGTTCAACCTGGTGGAAGAAGCAGGCATTCTGAAATTGAACCCGGATACCGCAGTAGGTGTGATGCAGGCTTTTTATGAAAAACACCCGGATTTCGGGTTGCATGCCAATTTCTATTTGAATATGGATATCGGCGAGAGCACATTTCGTGGTGCAGGTACGCTGGAAGAACGATTGACATATCTCAAGAAACTCGGTTTGGAGATTGGCACCCATACCTGGGGTCATGTGGATTTGCGGACCAATGGAACCAAAGCGGACATCGAAAAAGCCCTTGGAAAGAATGAAGCAGCGCTAAAAACAATAATTCCAGAGGAAAGCTTCCATTCTTTTGCGCTTGCTTATGGTGCCAGGCCAAAAGATGAGTCTGCCAGAAGATACCTCGCGGATGGTTCCTATGAAGGCATCCCCTACCATTATGATGGTGTCTTTGCAGTAGGTGCCGGATTTACGGATCCGAGCTATACCATAAAGTTTAACCCGCTCTATATAGAAAGGGTTCGTGCTACAGGTATGCAGGCTGTGGAAGCAGACCTGGACTGGTGGCTCGAACGCATTGATGATATTGCCATGTACGTCAGTGACGGAAACCCGGAAACGGTTGTGACGACTGAAAATCGTGCGGACAAAGTCAATCCGGAAAGGTTGAACGGTAAAACATTGGTGACATATACTGTGCCTGATGTGCAAACAGATACAAAGTAGCAGGGGAAATCGGAGGCATTGAGTTGTAAAAAATGATTATCATGCGGCTGCTGATGTGAAACAGCAAGTGAAACTGTTTTCAATACGTTAGCGGTTGCATAATCCTGTAAATTTGGTATAATGGTTTTAGGCACATGAACAAAGGATCCTTTCCGGGATCCTTTGTGTATGTGGATTTTTTACATAAGGGGGTGACTTCTGTGACCATGCATACAGACAAGCAACCACAAACAGACAACGAAGTGAGGCACAAAGCCGTGAAATTGGTTGTGGCACACTTGAAGAAAAAAGTAACCGGCGATTTTCCCGGAATCAACTACCTGGCCGCTTGGTTGGATGAAATGGATGCGCTTTTGATGAAGGAAGATTTCGACGTCAAAGAATACCATCGTTTGCGCAAAGAACTGAATAGTGTCATCGAGAGTACTCTAGATGAGCCGATGCGAGACAGTCTGCGTAACTCATGGTACAGCATGGGTAAAGCGCTTGAACGAAAAGCAAAGCCCTCCTATTAGACGCTCTGGATGATACCGCATTCAGGGCGTTTTTATTGCAAACAACGACAGAAAAAGAGCAGCATGGATATGCAAGGTCATTAAGTTAAGCAATATGGTTGCCAAATTAGTTGCCTCCTCTTCAGATGAAAATGAAGGGGAGGCTTTTTTTCCTCTCTTGCGATATGCTTCTCTTTTTTTGTCGTTCAAAGTTGATCATACAAGCGCTACACGTTCGTTTCTTTTGCAAATGCAATGGATGCCAGCACGGTGTCTTTTGCAGGTCCACCTGGAATACTGCGGTCTTCCACACAGGTTTCCAGCGAGATGGCCGCGTAAACATCGTCATCAATTCCTTCCGAAAAACTCTTCATTTCTGCAAGAGATAACGCCTCGATGGATTTTTCTTGAGAAAGACAATAGGCGACCATGCGACCTATCACGGCATGTGATTCCCGGAAAGGCATGCCTTTTTTCACCAGATAATCGGCCATGTCTGTAGCGTTTGTGAAGCCGCCGGCTGCTGCTTTTCGCATCACAAGCGGTTTTGCTTTCATGGTTTTTAACATGGGAATAAAGATGCCCAGACAAGCCTTGACCGTGTCCACTGCATCAAAAATGGCCTCTTTGTCTTCCTGCATGTCCTTGTTGTAGGCAAGGGGCAATCCCTTCATGGTGGTCAGTAAGGCCATTAAATCGCCAAACACCCGACCGCTCTTGCCACGAACCAGTTCCGCGGCATCCGGGTTTTTTTTCTGCGGCATAATGCTGGAACCGGTGGCGAAGGCATCATCTAGAACCACAAAACCAAATTCTGTGGAATTCCACAAAATAATTTCTTCCGAAAAGCGGGAGAGGTGAACCATGATAATGGACAAATCTGCGGCCAGTTCCAGGGCAAAATCCCGATCACTCACGCCGTCCAGACTGTTTTGTGTGATGCCGTCAAAGCCCAGGGCTGCGGCCACACGTTCTCTGTCCAAAGGATACGTTGTCGCCGCCAGCGCACCGGAACCTAAGGGGGAGAGGTTCATGCGGCGTTTACAGTCTTTTAGGCGATCGATGTCGCGCAGGAACATCTGCACATAGGCCATGAGGTGGTGGGCAAAGGTAATCGGTTGCGCCCGCTGCAGGTGTGTATAGCCGGGCATTATTGTTTCAAGGTTCTGCTCAGCCAGTAGAATCAGTACGTCCACGCTGTCTTTTAAGCGTTGTAAAAGTGCAGTTATTTCGTCTCTTAAGTACATCCGTATGTCCAAAGCCACCTGGTCGTTGCGGCTGCGGCCAGTATGGAGCCGTTTTCCAACATCGCCAATACGCTCAATAAGCAGGGTTTCCACGTTCATATGAATGTCTTCGGCCGATACGGAAAAAGAGACGGCACCGGCTTCTATATCCTGAAGAATTTCTTTGAGTGCTTTTGTGATGGATGAAGCATCTTCTTCCAGAATAATTTTTTGGAAACCCAGCATTTCCGCATGGGCAATGCTGCCCAGGATATCCTGCCGGTACATGCGGGCATCAAAACGGATGGAAGAATTGAAGTCGTCCATGGCCGCATCTGTGTTTTTTGAAAAGCGGCCACCCCAAAGTTTTTCTGATGTTTTTTCCATATTAACGGCCGTTCCTTTCTCTTCAAACACGTGACACGGGGACGGTTCTTTTGTCACAAGTAGTGTGACAAAAGAACCGTCCCCGTGTCACTATTCCGTCCTTTTCATTCTCTTAATCCAGTTTCAGGCCGTTTTTCTGCTTCATGTAGGCTTGCACCTTCAGAGGCAGGCCGAAGAGGTTTATAAAGCCTTCCGCATCTTTTTGGTTGTAAACGGCATCTTCCCCGAATGTACAGAGTTCTTCACTAAAGAGGGAGAAAGGGGATTCCGTGCCTGCAGGGGTCAGGTTGCCCTTGTAGAGCTTCATTTTAACAGTACCGGTGACTGTTTTCTGTGTGCTGTCCACAAAGGCAGAGATGGCTTCACGCAAGGGGGTGAACCATTGCCCGTAATAGACCAGTTCTGCAAACTTTTCAGCAACCAAATCCTTGTAGTGCAGGGTGTCGCGATCCAGGGTCAGCAGCTCCAGTTCTCTATGGGCTGCATACAAAATGGTACCACCGGGGGTTTCGTAAACGCCGCGTGATTTCATGCCCACCAAACGGTTCTCTACAATATCAATAATGCCGATACCGTTGGCACCGCCGAGGGTGTTCAGTTTTGTTAAGAGATCAACCGCAGAAAGCTTTTCACCATTGACAGAAACCGGTATACCTGCTTCAAAACCAATGCTTACGTAGGTTGCTGCGTCCGGTGCTTTTTCCGGTGTAACGCACAACTGCAGCAAGCGGCT
>JBBRWP010000082.1:0-12037 GCA_038249175.1 Acetivibrionales bacterium | reverse complement strand
CAGGCGTATGATGGGTGTTCTGTCTGTGATTATTGTCGGCACTTCCTATCAGATGTCAACCTTAACCGGCATTGTCCGAGCCGGTGGTGCAACGCACTTTGTCCTGGTCAATGACCTCACTCACATTTGGGGTTTTGTCATCCCGGCCTCCATGCTGGCCGCCTTTGTGTTTCACGCTGACCCCGTCATTGTATTTGCCTTGTTGAAATCGGACCAGATATTAAAGTGTTTCGTGGCTGTTATTAAGGTGAACCGCTTCAAATGGATTAAAAATCTGACGCTAGCGACAAAGGCACCGCCTGTTCCGGCACTAGAATCTGATGACTACATCCCAAAAAGTCATTAAGTGACTTTTTGGGGCAAGCTATCGACAGATAACTTGCACCAGCATTTGAAGAATTCTGGGTAATCATGTTGATTTGTCCCGGATTGCAATTTTGTTGCAATCTCCCGCGGGTAAACTTGCGGGCGAAAGTCGTGAAACGACTTTCTGGGTACAATCATCTGATGATTTAACACTATGATCATGTGCCGGTACTTACGGCACTTGCTTTGGAGGCAACTATGAAATATGGTATTGGCAGTTATTGTACCACTTGGGCCATTGGTGTACCGGGCTTTGATGCACCTGAAAATCCATTATCCCCTGGCGGGTTGTTAACCCTTGCCAAAGAAAAGCAGATTTTACTGGTCCAAATCGCAGACAATATGCCGTTACAAAACTTGACGGAACCGGAGCTGGATGAACTCGCAACCATATCTCAGGCGCACGGAATAACCGTTGAATTGGGCATGCGAGGTTCTGACCCGGACTTGTTGCTGCGGTATCTGCACATTGCAAAGAAATTATCTGCTTCCCTTGTCCGAACCCTTTTAACGGAGAAAGATTTGGCGATTTGCAAAACACACATTCAGGCTGTTCTACCGGCTTATACGGCGGCAAAAGTCACATTGGCTTTTGAGAACCACGGTTTACATACAACAAAAATGCTCGCCGATTTCATTCACTCTTTTCACAGTCCCTATGTTGGTTGCTGTTTGGATACGGTAAATTCTTTTGGCTCTTTGGAAGGACCCGACCTTGTGGTCCAAAACCTTGCGCCATATACTGTCAATCTACACCTGAAGGATTTCATCATTCAACGACATCCCCACCAAATGGGCTTTGAGATTATCGGCGCCTCTTTGGGCGAAGGGCGACTGGATATAACGGGTATTATCGATAAAATACAACAGGAAAAGGCCATAGTTTCTGAGAACATGCCAACCTTGATTCTTGAGAACTGGGTGCCTTGGCAGGGGAATATCGAAGACACCGTGTTGTTGGAAACTGCCTGGCTGGATAAAGGATTGGTTCGCTTACAGCAACTTTTTGTATAAGATGCATACGAAATCAGAGAAATGACTTTCTGTCGGTTACACCCTTTTATAGATCCATTTTTCCTTTCTAAAGAATCATGCCGGTTTTCGGAGGAATGTTATGGAACCAATGCGTCTCAAAGATAAAGCATATTGGGCTTTAAAACAATCTATCCTGAACGATGAGTTTCTGGATAATGCGATTCTGACGGAACGGTTTCTGGCTGAGAAGCTGCACATGAGCCGTACCCCGGTGCGCTCCGCCATTGAAAAGCTGGAATCAGAAGGATACCTGCACAGTACTGCAAACAGAGGCATTACAGTGGATATGCTTTCACTGAAACAGGTGATCGATTTTTTTGATTTTCGCATGGCCATGGAGCCCTATGCTGTATCGAAGCTTGCCATACAGTCTATCAGTAACGAAGATACAAACTGGTTTTTAGAAAACCTTGATCAGCAACAGCAATGCGCAAAAGAACACAATACCACACTATTTACAGAATACGATTCTGCCTTTCACCGCCAGCTCATCCGTCTTTATGGTAATCAGGAAATGATCCAAACGATGGAACACCTGCAAAACAAGCTTTACCGCATCGCTTTAAATGTTTTAAAAAAGGATTCCGACCGCATTCATCGCTCCATCGCTGACCATCAAAACATCTGGCAAGCCATACAAAACAAAGCGCCAGAGCAGGCTTCAAAAGAGATGCGCCAGCATTTGGAATATGGTAAAAATATACTATTGCGCTAACCCCTGCCAACCTTTTCCGACACAATTTCAGCGTGACTTTCAAGCAACTGATTCTTATCTTAAACGAACCTAAAATGATGACAAGATTGGTAGCGTAATAACAAAGGCCTCCCTTTTTCACTTCAGCAGAGGGTCAATTTGCCGCATGATTTTAAGCTATAGATAGGATATGCTGAATTATACCGTTTTCAAATTGCATGACCAAACAAGGAACACCACGCTCATCATAAATGACTGCGCTCTTCCTGAATGCACCGTCATTCAAAATAATAGATTTCATTCAACATCTTCTTACCCGACTCTGTCACAAACAACTGTTCTCTGGTGCATTCAATCGCCGTTCTGGACAATTCACCTTCATATGCATTAACCAAAAAATCTGCTTCAATAAGAATTTGATAATCCATATTGTCAATATTGGTGTAAGTATGGTGGTGCGCAATCAGCCAACAGCATCGCGCAATCGTTTCTTCTTCAATATTCAAAGCTTCCAGAAGCGCTCTTGCTTCTGCAGGACCTTCAATTTCTTGATAATGCCCGGAGGCACTGCCATACTTTTGTTCGCTAAGTTTTATCCCGATATCATGTGTCAAGGCCGCAATTTCAAGAATTTCTTGCGTCTTTTCATCTAAGCCTTCTAATACACCAATCGTCTTGGCGAAGCCAAATACTTTGATAAAATGGTGAATGCGTTTTGCATCGCCTGCGTCATATTGCACCATTGCGCTAAAAACGTCAGCTATTGTATTCATAGATACCCCCCTGCGTATTTCCCTAGCAAAGGCCACAACTTTGCCAATACACCGATATCAGCGTTTCAAGAACCAAAACCGGTGTTTCTACACAATTATTAATATGGATCCCCGCTTTTCATGATTATCCTTCCAGTTCATGTGGAAACAGTTTTTGTGCATGACCATATCCCTTCGATGTTTGGTTGATGATTTCTTTCTCGCCAATACCATCCCATAAGGCAATTTTACAACCACCCAAGCGTTTCAGCAACGCCAATTCGTAAGTGTATTACCGTACGAAAATACCTCTTTACTCCAACCTGTCACCTTCCCTATGGCTCCCCAGCATCAATAAAACTGCATCTTCAAACGTATCCACCAGCCAGGTCGGACTGGATGCTGCCAAAGCAACAGGATCACCCAGACCCCAGGTAACACCCATGGTTCGGAGTCCGGCACGCTGTCCCGCTTCAACATCGCTCCAGGTGTCCCCCACCATGATGGTCTGGGATGCATCAACACCAAATGTTTTCATTGCAAGGAAAAGCCCTTCCGGGTCTGGCTTAATTTTTGTTAAAATCTCCGGAGAAACAATCATATCAAAGAATGAACGAATGCCCAGCAATGTTAGGATATGCTCAGCCAAAGAGCCGGTTTTATTGGTCACAACCGCCATTTTCAGATGTTGCAATTTTTTGAGACCCTCCAGCACACCAGAATATACCTTCGTTTCATCTATGGCATGTTCAAAGTAGTATTTTTTGTATTTCGGCAGCGATGTTGCAGCCTTTTCACGGTATTTTTCGCCAATTTCCGCATAACAGCCAGCCAACAACTCTTCGGAACCGTGACCGATATGCTTTTTCACTGTTTCATATTGCAGTTTCGGAAAGCCGTCATCCAGCAACGTCCAGTTAACAGCGTTCATAATATCCACACCGGAATCAATCAGCACACCGTCCAAGTCAAAAAGTATCGCCTGAATTTCATTTGATCCTATCATGGTTTCTTCTCCTTTTTCTATGAATGCAGTGCGAGGACGATCCTTGAAACATAACAACACAGAAACGCCATAACCTTCGATCATGGATGACTGAATATTGTTACACTGCAAGAACCGCCCCCGATAATATTTTTCACAAACCTCTATAAAAGCCGGCTTTGCGTACAATTCAACAAACTGATTTGAACACGTTTCGGCCTTCACCATTTTTTTCTGACCTGTCTATAGACGCCATCTTTGTGGTCGTTCTGATTGTTCATCGCTTCGGCCTGTTATTCCTCTACAACCACAGGAACAACCTTATCTCCCCTTTGACGGGACACTTCAAACAGCACCAAAGCAGCGGCAACACCGGCATTCAACGAGGCAATACTGCCCTTCATCGGTATCTTCACCTGCAGATCGCATTCTTTTAACACAATGCGGCTGATACCCTCGCCTTCACCGCCAACAACAAGAACCATAGGCCCCTTTAAGTCGGTGTCGGTGTAGGATTTTTCTGCATCTGCGTCTGCTGCTGCGGCCCACAACCCCATTTCTTTGAGCGATTTGAGTGTTGATACCAGGTTGGATACCCTACCCACGGCAATGTGTTCATGCGCACCGGCAGAAACCTTGGCAACAGTAGCATTTAGGGCAACAGCACGGCGTTTGGGGATAATAACCCCATGAGCACCGGCACATTCAGCACTGCGAATGACAGAACCCAAATTGTTTGGATCGGTGACACCGTCCAGCATAACAAGGAAGGGTTCTTCCCCTTTTTCTTTGGCCAACTTCACCATATCTTCCACTTCTACATAGGCATGGGCAGCCACTTCGGCAATAACCCCCTGATGTGAACGTGTGTAGGACATGGCATCCAGTTTTCTACGATCGACATAAAGTACCGGTACGCCATTTTCTCTTGCCATGGCTGTAATCTTGAGAAGGGTCGGATCATCCGAATCCTTTTCAAGCATAATTTTGTTTATTTCATGACCCGCTTTGAATGCTTCCAAAACCGGGTTACGCCCTTCAATACGGTCTTCTGCATCTTCCCGTTCGCTTTGTATACCCAAAATAGCATTGTCGCCAATGCCAACAGCACTGTCTGGCCCTTGGTATTTTGGCACACGAATCTTATCAGAAAAAGCTTTATCCATTTCGCGGAAATCTTCGCGTTCGTTTACATCCCCGCGCACATTGGGGCGACGTTCTTCTTCCTGATTGGGAACAAAGCGACTTTCTCTGCGTGGATCACCATCCGGCCTTTGAAAAGCACCCTCTGAACGGGGTTTATAACCACCTTCGGTGCGGGGTTTATAACCACCTTCGGTGCGGGGTTTATAACCACCCTCTGTGCGGGGTTTGAATTCGCCTTCTGGACGCGGCTTGTAACCACCTTCAGTTCTCGGCTTGAATCCACCTTCTGCACGGGGTTTGAATCCACCTTCAGTTCTCGGCTTGTAACCACCCTCTGAACGTGGCTTGAATCCACCCTCTGAACGTGGTTTGAATCCACCCTCTGAACGTGGTTTGAATTCGCCCTCTGTACGCGGTTTGAATCCACCTTCTGTACGTGGCTTGAATCCGCCTTCTGTGCGGGGTTTATAACCACCCTCTGAACGTGGCTTGAACTCGCCCTCTGTTCGCGGCTTGTAACCACCCTCTGTACGCGGCTTATATCCACCCTCTGAACGTGGTTTGAATCCACCCTCTGAACGTGGCTTGAATCCACCCTCTGAACGCGGCTTGAACTCACCCTCTGAACGTGGTTTGAATCCACCCTCTGAACGTGGCTTGAATCCACCCTCTGAACGTGGCTTGAACTCGCCCTCTGTTCGCGGCTTGTAACCACCCTCAGTACTCGGCTTGAATCCGCCTTCAGTTCTCGGTTTATATTCACCCTCTGAACGGGGTTTAAATCCACCTTCTGTCCGTGGTTTGTATCCACCCTCTGAACGTGGCTTGAACTCGCCCTCTGTTCTCGGCTTGTAACCACCCTCTGAACGTGGTTTGAAGCCACCTTCTGTACGCGGACTACCTTCACCTTCACTCCTTGGGCTACGACTACCGCGATCTTCACGGTCTGAAGGTTTACGATCATCAGATGCACCGCGGCCTTTGTATCCACCAGCACTGGAACGTGGACCTCCGCTTCTGCCACCGGGTGTTGCATATGATTTGCCACCGGAAGGTCTTCTGGCATCTCCCGGTTGTCTGCCTTTGGAAGACGGTCTGTCAGATTTTGTGTTCATTTTACCCTCTTTCTTTGCTCAATACCGTCACACTGTTCTACAGCCTCAACGGTCTATGTTTTGATGATGAACCTGTTTTTCAGTCCAAGCGTTTTCATTACCCTGTCGCAACTGTGCTACAGTCTTTCGGCATATTTTTATAAAAAAAGACCGTTCCCAAAACCTTCTACTTGACCTCTTTTATGGCACCGTTCCTTCTAAACAACTGTTACCTGCTATTCGGCTTTGTCATGATGCTGTTCCGATTGTTCTACAATTTTCACAGCCATTAACAGTATTTCTTCCAGCCGCCGTTCCTCTTTGTTTAGATGCAAAAACCCAATCAGTGCTTCAAAACCGGTGGCATGCCGGTATTCTGACAAATCAGCATTTTTTGGCATTGTAAAAACTTTAGTATTTCTTCCTCTTTTATAAATGCTCATTTCGTCTTCTGTGAACTCTGGTATCAACTGCATTACAATTCGCGCCTGTGCAGAGGCTTTCACATAGTGTGTGCTCATGGTGTGCAGGCGGTGTACCGACCCGGGGAACCGTTGCAACATTCTTTCTCGAACAAACAAAGCGAAAACAGCATCTCCCACAAAAGCCAATGCATTTGCAGACAATTGCCGCACATCGGTCTGTCCTTCTGACATCGTTACAACCTCCAAAGCGTTATGTAGCAGTTTATTATATAGGATGAAGGGTAGGAATTCAACCGTTATTTTATTGCATGCTGTTATCGGTCTGGTCATGCACATTACAGGATAAAAACAAATGCCTGGCAACCATTCTCTAACCACTGTTTTTGCCGCAGCCATTCGAACAAAGTAAGAACCAATACGACTGCCATTCTCTATCCATTGCTTACGCCGCAGCCATTCGAACAAAGTAAGAACCAATACGACTGCCATTCTCTATCCACTGCTTACGCTGCAGTCATACGAACAAAGTAAGAACCAATACGACTGCCATTCTCTATACATTGCTTACGCTGCAGTCATACGAACAAAGTAAGAACCAATACGACTGCCATTCTCCGTCAACCGGTTAAGTGACCAAGCATACGAATGTTTTCCACAATAAAACACAAAGCACTATAACAACGGGTCAAGGCTGTTTTCTCCCAGCATGTCGTTCAAATCATGGATTTTCAAATGGTGTGTTAGCGCATATAGCACTGTAGCATCACGCCGAACCTTTGGCGTCAACGGATTATAACCGCTATGCCGCAACAACAATTGTGTTTCAGGCACATCCAACAAAAGGCCAAAAGAGATCATCAACACTTTATCCCTTGACGGTCTTTTTTCCCCTCGAAACAACTCATAAGCGTAGCCCTTCGGCAAGGTGGAACGCTCCACAATATCCGCTTTTCGAACTTTCTTCACTTTGTTCAGTTTTTGAAAACACTCAATGAAAGAGAACCCTTCTATACAGTGTTCTCCGTATTCATCCAGAAAATCGTCCAAAGAATCTGCCGTTTCCAATTTTTCGGCCAGTTTTTCAGTTTCCATAACCTTCTCCATCGTCGTTTAAGATACTTAAACATGAATCGATACGCCAAAACATGTCCTTTATGGCGAAGTCATCATTCCTTCTCTCATTTTATCCCTTACAGACCTTTTCAAACATGTGTCCGTGCAATCACATGCCACGGGCTCACATAAGATGAAAAAACATTCGGTTGATGATGCAATAAGCTGATTTTAGCGCTTTCGAGACCGAAATTGGCGTTCCTAAACAGAATAATTTATATAAAATTCAACGCTTTTAAAAATGCTTTTGGAATTGCCAAACGGTGAAGGTCTTTTTCGGCAACCCACTGCAAATGGTCTGTGTTCTGAAGTTCAATATCCCTCGGAAGTCGCAGGTCCCAAACTTTGACCGACCATTTCCTGTGCGTAAAGACGTGCACGTATTCTCCCAAAAGCTGCATTCTTTGCTGCAGGTATTCTTCAGAAACCAGTCTAACCTGCACCGTGTTTCCTGAAAAAAACCGGTCTTGTATCGCTTTTTCACCGATCAGGTCTTCTGGTTCTGACTTTCTAGAAGAGAATTGCTTTGATTCTGTTTCTCCAAAGATCAGATTTTCTGGCAGGTTTTTTCCTGAAAACAATTGTTCTGATGATGTTTCTACAACGTGCAAGGTCTCCGGAACTTCGTAAAGTAAGGACTCTTCCTGAACCAGTGCCTGAGGGTTGGCAGTACGGTCTTCCTGAACCAGTGCCTGAGGGTTGGCAGTACGGTCTTCCTGAACCAGTGTCTGAGGGATTTTGGCAGTACGGTCTTCTTGCACCAGTGCCTTCAGCATGGCAGCAACGTTCGAAGCCACTGGCTTCTCCATCAGGGTTTCATAATGGGGTAAGCCCCACAATCCTGAAAGCAAGGCTTCTTTTCGCAGAACAAAGAGAATATCATCATCCTGATTTCGAAACACAAAAACATGCTGTTGTGAAGGGATGGGCTTTTCTTTTTTCTTTTTCACCGGCAGTATTTTTTGTTTTCCTTGCAGCCTTGCCGTACAGTTTTCATATATCGGGCAAGCTTCACAGTTCGGGTTTACCGGTGTACATAAGGTAGCACCCAGTTCCATAATGCCCTGACAAAAATCTGCTGCTTCATCGGGTGGTATCATGCCCACAACAATTTCCCGCACCTGTTTCTTCGTCTTTTCTTCCGCAATGTCCGCATCTATGCCACAAAAACGTGCCACAACGCGCAACACGTTGCCATCCACGGCGGGGTAGGGCTGATGATAGGCAATGCTCATGACCGCGCCAGCTGTATAAGCACCCACGCCGGGCAGGGTTAACAGTGTTTCATAGGTGTGTGGGAAGACCCCACCATATTCATGCACCACTTTATTGGCCATTTTATGCAGGTTTCTTGCACGGCTGTAGTAGCCCAAACCCTGCCAAAGTTTGTTCACCCCGCCCAGATCTGCTGCAGCCAGTGCATTCACGTCCGGAAAGGCACGCATGAATCGCTCAAAGTAGGCAATCACCGTATCGGCCCGTGTCTGCTGCAGCATCACTTCTGAAACAATGACACGGTACGGATGAATCGCTTCCCGCCAGGGGAAAGGACGGTGTCCATAGCGGTACCAGTTCGTAATGAGAAGCCCGAAAGCACGGTGCTTTCGGGCTTCTTGACCATCAAAATTTCCATTATTTGACAACAAAATTCACCAATCGGCCTTTCACCACAATCACTTTCACAATCTGTTTTCCTGCCAGGAAATCCTGCACTTTGGCATCATTGCGTGCCGTCTGCTCTATCGCAGCATTATCGGCCGTTGAGGGCAACACAATGCGGCACTTCAGCTGTCCGTTCAATTGCACGGCCATCTCTACTTCATCTTTCACCATTTTGGTCTTGTCTGCTATCGGCCAGGAACTGTTTCTTGCAAAAAGGAAGTCCTTCTCGCCCATCTGCTGCCACATTTCTTCGGCAAAGTGCGGTGCAAAAGGAGATAATAACAAGAGCAAATCCCGCAGCACACTGGAAATGAGCGGCATATTCAACGTATTCCCGCTGTCGTAGTGGTACAGGGCATTGGTCAATTCCATCAAACGTGCCATGGAGGTGTTAAACTGGAAGACCTCCAAATCGGTCGTGACACTGGTAATCGTGGTATGCCGTACAAAGTCCAGTTCTTTTTCCGCTTCTCCATAAACACCGGATTCCGGTCCCTTCTTTGAAAACTGACCCTTGTATTTTTCGATAAGGCGTTCAATACGCCCGACAAAGCGGTCAATGGCCTTAATCCCGTCATCACTCCATGGTCCACCCTCGGTGTAGGCAAAACCAAACGCCAGATACATACGAAAAACATCCGAACCGTATTTGGCAATATAATCATCCGGCGCTACAGTGTTGCCTTTTGACTTGCTCATTTTCTGACCGTCGATACCCAAAATGGTTCCCTGATGCACCAGAGACTTAAACGGCTCGTCAAAATCCAGATACCCCAGGTCACGCAGAGCTTTGGTAATAAAACGTGCATACAACAAATGCATGGCCGCGTGTTCGGCACCGCCAACATATTTATCAACCGGCAGCATTTTATTGGTCCATTCACGATTAAAGGCTTCCATGTTGTTGTTGGCATTCGGATAGCGCAAAAAATACCAGGACGAACAGACAAAGGTGTCCAGGGTATCCACATCGCGCTTGGCTGCTTTGCCGCATTTTGGGCAGGTGGTGCGAATAAAAGCGTCACACTTGGCCAACGGAGACTCGCCATCCGGAGCAAAATCGACATCATAAGGCAGTTCCACCGGTAGTTGATCTTCGGGTACCGGCACCGCACCACAATCGTCACAGTGAATAATGGGAATGGGTGAACCCCAGTAGCGTTGCCGGGAAACCAACCAGTCACGCAGGCGATAAGTAATTTTTTGCTCACCTTTGTTGTCTTTCTCCAGTTTTTCCACAATGGCCTTTTTCGCATTTTCAGACGTGAGACCATCGAATTCACCACTGTTTACCAGTTTGCCATAAGCGGTGAAAGGCAAAATGTCATCTTCCGTACCGGTTGCCTGAATGACCCGCGGAATGGGCAGACCAAATTTTTCCGCAAACACGAAGTCACGCTCGTCGTGTCCTGGTACCGCCATAACACAGCCGGTACCATAGCCGGCCAACACATAGTCAGCAATCCAGATGGGTACTTTTTCACCGGTAATCGGGTGAACCGCATAGGCACCGGTGAACACACCGGACTTCTCTTTTGTGGTAGAGAGGCGGTCAATTTCAGAGATTTTATTAACTTTATCCTTGTATGCTTCCACCGCTGCCCGGCAGGCATCAGTCGCAATCCGGTTCACCAGTTCCTGTTCCGGGGCCAGCACAACGTAGGTTACGCCCATCAAGGTGTCTGGTCTTGTGGTGAACACGCGAAACGAGAAGTCGGTATCGGCAATGTCAAATGCGATTTCGGAACCTTCAGAGCGTCCAATCCAATTGGTCTGTATTTTTTTGGTCTTCTCCGGCCAATCCAGATCCGGCAGACAATCCAGCAGCTCCTGAGCGTAGTTGGTAATTTTGAAAAACCACTGTGTTAAGTCCCGGCGTGTGGTTTCTGCATGGCAGCGCTCGCAGGTACCGTCCTGGACCTGCTCGTTGGCCAAAACTGTCTGGCAACTGGGGCACCAGTTCACCGGGGCATTTTTCCGGTAGGCTAAGCCGTTTTTATACAGCTGCAGAAAAATCCACTGTGTCCATTTGTAGTATGTCGGGTCACAGGTAACCACCTCATAATCAAAATTAAATGTGGCCCCCATGGTCTTCAACTGCCGTTCCATGGTGGCGATATTGGCATAAGTGGAGTCTTTGGGGTGAATGCCTGTTTTGATGGCATAATTTTCAGCCGGCAAGCCAAAAGCATCAAAGCCTTGTGGATGAAACACATTGTAGCCTTGCAAACGTTTCATACGTGTCCAGGAATCGGCCAGGCCGAAGTTGTACCAGTGGCCAACGTGCAGATTCGCACCGGAAGGGTATGAAAACATTTCAAGGCAGTAAAGCTTTTTCTCCAAATTGCTTTCATCAAACCTGTACAGGTCGGCGTCTTCCCATTTTTGCTGCCACTTCTTATCGATTGCTGTTGAATAGGCCATAATTCCTCCAATGTGTTTCATTTCTTTTAGATAGCCGCGAGCTGTTCCGGGTTTAGCGTATCCCCATCGCGCCACAATCGTTCCAGTGCGTAAAAAGTTCTGTCCTCTTCTAAAAACAAATGTACCACCACTTCACTATAGTCCAAAAGAATCCAACGTGCGCTGTTCTTCCCGTTGCAGCGGTAGTGGTTCTCCCCAATTTCTTTGAGCTTATCTTCTACCGTATCGGCCAACGCTTTGAGGTGCGTGTTGGACGTGCCGCTGGCAATAACAAAGTATTTTGCCACCGTAGTCACCTTCGAGATATCGATAACCTGGGGATTTCTGGCTTTTTTATCCTG
>JBBRWP010000081.1:0-12151 GCA_038249175.1 Acetivibrionales bacterium | reverse complement strand
TGCAAAGCCTTTCCAGGCAGTTCCATATGAGCGTGCCAGCCATCAGCTCGGGGTTCAAACGGTTGACGGGTGAGAATTATCTGACATATTTGCATGGCATCCGCATTAAAAATGCCTGCTCCCTGTTGAGAACCGCCCACACGTTGAGTGTCATGGACATAGCATTGGAAGTCGGTTACAATTCGTATGAAACTTTTGCCCGGGTGTTTCGTAGACAGATGGGGGTAACAGCTATGGGGTATCGCAAGAAATCGGTGTCGGAAATCGGTGCTGACTGACGATTACTGTACCGTAATCATTCATCTTTATAAACTATGATTTCACTGCAATAACTCAAAAACAATCCCGTTTCAGCCATAAAATATGGCGCACATCCCATTTTTATGGCTGAAACGGGTTGTTTTCACCACATTTACTTCTGTTTTTTATTCAATGAAGAGTTGTTGCAGTGAAATCAACCATATATGGGGAAATTATCCTACTTATTGCATGTATATCATCGATTTAGTGGACAAATCATACAGGTCAACCCTCGTTTTGGACCCATGTTTTTCGCATGCATCATTTTCCTTGACAAAGCACCCATAAAAAAACTATAATATCACTTGCACGTGCGCCATTAGCTCAGTTGGTAGAGCAAGCACACCTTTTATACTACCATAAACGTCTTTGTAAAAACTGTATCAATAGTGTCTTGACAAATATTATTGCTCTTGACAAAACACCTACAAAAAAACTATAATATCATTTGTGTGCGCATCTTTAGCTCAGTTGGCTAGAGCACCTGACTCTTAATCAGGGTGTCCGGGGTTCGAATCCCCGAAGGTGTACCAAAAAAAACCGCTACCCACATAGGGTAGGCGGTTTTTTTGTCTAGACTTTGTTGCAATGCGGCAAAAAAGCCAGTAAACTAAATGAAGAAATAGAGGCGCAGCCCTTGTGTAGCACCTTCGAAAACTTAACTCCGGCCAATGAAAGGACTATTACTATGCCACCACTCAGCCTTCTCATCAAACCGGCTTCCAGCCTATGCAATCTGGATTGTCATTACTGTTTCTATCACGATGTTGCAGAGAAACGGGACACCCCGTCGCACGGCATTATGTCTGACGATGTACTGGATGTGCTTATTTGTAAAGCCTTGCAGTTTGCGGATGGCGACTGTACGTTTGCCTTTCAGGGTGGTGAACCGACAATGACCGGCCTCCCTTTCTTTGAACACGTTGTTTCGTTGCAAAACAAATATAATAAAAAGAAAGTACGTATCCACAATGCCATTCAAACCAACGGGGTTGCCATTGACACCCCATGGGCAGAGTTTCTTGCAAAGAACAACTTCCTGACCGGTATTTCTCTGGACGGCCCGCGCGATATCCACGATGCGAACCGTGTGGATGCGCGGGGCAAGGGTTCTTTTGACCGCGTTATGGCGGCCATAGAACAAATGCGACGCGCTAAGGCAGATTTCAACATTCTATCTGTTGTTACCGGCTGGTCTGCCCGCCACACAGCAAAAATATACAAGTTTTTTCAAAAAGAAAAATTCGTATATTTGCAGTTTATCGCCTGCCTGGACCCCTTTGGGGAAGAAGCTTTTTCCCAATTGCATTCCCTGACGCCGGAACGCTACACCACATTTCTCATCACCCTTTTTGACCTATGGAAAGAAGATGCGCTCAATGGAACACCGGTCAGCATACGGTGGTTCGACAATTTGGCCGGTATGCTCCTTGGCTCGCCACCGGAAGCCTGTGGCATGTCCGGACGGTGCACCTGTCAGTTTGTGGTGGAAGCAGATGGCAGCGTATATCCCTGCGATTTTTATGTATTGGATGACTGGCGTGTGGGCAGCATTCTGACGGATGGCTTTGAACAAATGCGCAATTCTGAAACGGCTACACGTTTCGTTGCATCATCGTTGCCCGTCGATGCAGCCTGTAAAGACTGTGAATGGCTGAATATTTGCCGCGGTGGCTGCCGCCGGTACAGAGAGCCTTTTCAAGATGGGGTGCCAGGCCTGAACCTGCACTGTGAAACGTATAAAAAGTTTTTTGCCCATGCCATGCCCGGACTGCAGCAGGTAGCTGCCCAATATGGAGGGAGAAACTAAAATGCAAGCAAGAACTTTTCATCGCCCGAATGTCCTGCTCATTTACACTGACCAGCAACGCTGTGATTCGCTGGGCTGCTATGGCAGTGCCCACGCCAAGACTCCGTATCTGGACAAATTGGCCAGTGAGGGGACGCGGTTCAGCCGTTATTTTGTGAACAACCCGGTTTGTATGCCCAGCCGGATGTCTCTGCTGACGGGGCGTTATTGTTCCTCTCTGGGCATTGGTACCAATGGCATTCCCATACCCGACGATGCCGTAGCGGTGCAACAAATACTGCGTCCCTACGGCTATCACACCGCACAAATTGGTAAGCTGCACTTTCAGCCGCATGCACGACGGGACCACCGCGACCCGCACCCGGATTACGGTTTTGAAACATTCGTCCTTTCGGATGAACCAGGCTGTTATGACGATGCTTACACAAAGTGGGTAGAATCGATTGCCCCTGACCAGGTGTCCAAGGTGCGAACGGCTTTGCCACCGGCGGCGCTGGAGTATGGTCGGCCTGTCTACAGCGACGTGGGCCGTGAGACGCATGAACCCTATGCCTTTGAAGGCGATGAAGACCTGACCCATAGTGCCTTTGTTGCCGCAGAAACCTGTCGTTTTCTCCAAAGCACGCCGAAGAATCAACCCTTTTTTGCCATTGCCGGGTTTTATGCACCGCATACACCAGTGAACCCGCCAAAACGCTTCATAGACATGGTCAATCCCGAGACCCTGCCATTGCCCGTAAAAAGCGAGGACGAACCATGGACACGCGATTTGGGGAGCCTTTCCGATGCCGACTGGCGACAGGTAGTGGCACATTATCTGGCCCTGGTTTCCCATGTGGATGACTGTGTGGGGCGGATTTTAGAGGCGCTTGAACGCAGTGGACATGCAGAAGACACACTGGTGCTCTTTACCAGTGACCACGGCGAATACCTGGGTGACCACGGCCGCATTCAAAAAGGCATGCCGGGCCATGACTGTATTGTGAACACACCGCTCATTATCCGCCATCCCGGGCAGATTACGGCAGGGATGACAATCAATGCGCTGTGTGAAGGGGTGGATGTGGTCCCGACGATATTGGATTGGTGCGGGGTACAAGTGCCGTCTTTCATGCAGGGGAAAAGTTTGCGTCGTTTGTTGACCGTCGAGACGGCGCAGCATCGGGAAGATATACTTGTTGAGTTTTTTGAACCCCATGGCGGCGCACAGACGATGCTTAGGACAGAACGCTATAAGTATTGTCTGGATGCAGACGGCGGCGAATTGCTTTATGATATGATAGCGGATCCGAAAGAGATTCACCCGATACGGCCGGCAAAAGATGATGCCGTCGGGCAGGCCATTCTTTCAGATATGCGCCTGCGTATGCTGGTCCGAACCCGTGAGGCGGCTTACCCGAGTCGGGAAAAGACAGCCGCTTATTAATAAAGGAGTTCACAATGGCATTTTTTAAACGCCCCAATATCCTAATTTTTAACCCGGACCAATTCCGGGCTGACGCCTTAGGTCACTTGGGTAACGCGGCTGCGGTTACCCCGAATCTGGATAAATTGGCTCAAACCGATGGCGTCTCTTTTCGGAATGCCTTCTGCCAGAATCCGGTGTGCACACCCAGTCGATGCAGTTTCATGACAGGCTGGTATCCGCATGTGAACGGACATCGCACCATGTTTCATATGCTGCATGCGCACGAACCGGTGCTGCTAAAAACCCTGAAAGAAGAGGGTTACACGGTTTGGTGGGGTGGCAAGAATGATTTGGTGCCCGGGCAGGATGGCTACGAGGAATTTTGTGATATCAAGTATAAGGCAGACCCTCAAGTTCCTGATTTACACAGCTTCGACGACTGGCGCGGTGAACGGGATGGAGATAATTGGTTCTCCTTTCTGGGTGGTCGGCTTGATGACGTGAAAGAAGCGGTTCAACCGGATGGGGGGAAAACCATTCCGACGCACCGCCCGGATGGAGACTGGGCGCATGTCCTTGGTGCCATCGACTTTATTGAAAATGCTTCTGACGATAAGCCTCTCTGTATT
Source organism: Acetivibrionales bacterium (assembly GCA_038249175.1). Classification (GTDB taxonomy): domain Bacteria; phylum Bacillota; class Clostridia; order DSM-8532; family DSM-8532; genus JAEWSN01. The sequence goes on along the minus strand of JBBRWP010000081.1, from coordinate 8,004 downwards.
TATTTACCATTGTCATACCCGCACCCACCATATGGGGTAGAGGATCCCTGGTTTTCGGCCATTGACAGAGAAAAGGTACCCATACCCCTGCCGGAACCGGAAGGGTGGATAGGCAAACCGTCCCTGCTCAAGGGCATACGGGAGCGGCAACGTTTGCAAGGCTGGACGCCGGAACGCTTCCGTGAACTGCGTGCCACGTACTATGGTATGTGCAGCCGCATTGATTACCAGTTTGGTCTGATCATGGATGCCCTGAAAGCACGTGGCCTGTATGATGACACGGCCATCTTCTTCTTTAGTGACCATGGTGATTTTACCGGTGATTACGGTCTGGTCGAAAAAACACAGAACACCTTTGAAGACTGCCTGACAAACGTCCCCTTCCTTGTGAAGCCACCGCTAGGAGTGCCCTTGCAGCCCGGGATAAGAGATGCCCTGGTGGAACTGGTAGATTTTCCGGCGACGGTAGAAGCCCTTTGCGGCCTTACACCCGTGCACACGCATTTCGGACGGTCACTGTTGCCACTGTTGGCAGGTGAAACAGACGTGCACCGGGATGCTGTTTTTTGCGAAGGCGGGCGCATCCATGGCGAAAAGCACTGCATGGAGCATGGCATCGAAAATCCCGACAATCTGTACTGGCCACGCGTCAGTTTGCAGCAGTCTGAAGGCCCGGAGCATACGAAAGCGGTTATGGTTCGGAATACCACACACAAATATGTACGCCGTTTGTATGAACCGGACGAATTGTATGACCTTGTGGCTGACCCGGGTGAGTTGCACAACCGGATTGATGACCCGGCGTTGAGGGAAGTTCTGTTTGCTTTAAAGGAACGGATGCTCACCTTCTTTTTGGAAACCGGGGATGTGGTGCCGCACAAACCGGACCAGCGGAATTAGTTATAGATAGTAAGATACACCGCTAGAGATCAAATGCTTGCATGCGTAGGTCCGCATCATGCATTGCACGGTCTAGTGTACTGTCTGGTTCAAATTTACCATAATGACAGGTTCAGTAATTTATATTTTCAGCTATAATGAACGATCATTACCGGTTTTTATTAAGCCATATATTGGCTATATATCAACCAGACAGTACACTAGGATACCGCATTCAATGTGAGAAAATTGCTAAGCGGCTGATCAGCACAATGCGTGAAAAGCCAGGAATACGCATTCATCAGAAAATTGTGTCAAAATGATTGTATTTGGGTAAATATATGCTACAGATATGAATGTTTAGTTTGGAGAAACTATGAAAAATGAATTGGTATTTACACAAAATTTAAAAAGTGCAGATGAACGCCGTAGACAGTTGTTTCTTTCTGTTGGTTTGTTTCCTCTCATGGTTTTTGCATTCTTTCTGACATGGTTCAACCTGTCCGGTTTTCAATATTTTGACTTTGGGCCTGAAAAGTTCTTGTTCCTGGCACCTGTCGTTGTCGCAATGCAAATCATTGTGCTCCTGACCAAAAGCCAGACATTGCGGTGGAGTCATATTAAATTATCAACCGAAGCTATTGAATTGGTTGGTGGTGAAACTTCCGTAAAGCATCTCTTGAAAGATCTAGAGAAGATTCAGGTACGCCGTGATGCAGAAAAACAGGTTATTCGGCTGTCGCTGAAGTTTCATCGTTTGTCATTGACCTTAGAAAACTATATGGAAATGGAAACGCTGCGCGATACGATCGTCAAATATCGGCACCCCTACGGAAAATTTCGCCTGATGGATACGGTTAGCCGGTAAAGATTCTTCGCAGCAAAACATAGGTTACAATTCTTTTTACCACATATGATTCTACTTCAAAAACCCGAAAACAATCCTATTTCAGGCATAAAATCAGCGCACATCCCGAATTTTATGCCTGAAATAGGTTCTTTTCACCTAATTTTATTCTAATTATGTTTACCATAAACGGTTTTTGAAGCAGAATCACATATGTCTTTCCATTGTGCGGACAAACGAGTATAATTATAATTGAAATATGCTCATTTTCTCTACTAAGTTAGGAGATGCATATTTTGAAAGGTGTAATATAATTATGGCAAAAACAGCGAATCTATATGCACGAATTGAACCAGAAGTAAAAAAAAATGCAGAAATTATTCTTGATACACTTGGTATTCCTGTTTCAAATGCTATTAATATGTTTTATAAACAGATAATCCTTCAGAGAGGTATTCCTTTTGATTTGAAGGTTCCAGTTGCAAAACCTCCTTCGATGAGGTCTTTAACAGAGGAACAGTTGGATGAAGAATTTGAGAAAGGATTCTCGGATATGCTTGAAGGACGTGTAAAATTAGCAAGTATGGCTTTTGCTGATATCCGCAAGGATTATGATGTATGATTTATGAGGTTGTTCTTTCAGAACAAGCTGATGCGAATTTGCATAATATTTTTGAATACATCGCTTGTGAGTTGCGAACTGTGCAAACTGCTGCTGATATGTTAGATCAACTGGAGGAAAAAATTACAAAACTGAATCATATGCCAGAACGTTTTAAGCTATATGATAGGGAACCATGGCGTAGCCGTGGTCTCAGACAGCTGCTGGTTGGTAGTTTTTGTGTGTTTTATATTCCAAATGAGCAAAAAAAGACTGTTACTATCATTCGTGTAATTTATGGTGGCCGTGATATGTATAAAGAATTGAAAAAACGCACAAAATATGAATTTGATTAGAATATGGCAAAACGTTTTGACTAAGCATTTACTACTGAGATGTTTGTGACAGTTGAAATATCCGCACCATATAGGTTTTTCGATTGTTGAAACTATTTCGTTAACAAACTGTCACGTTGTTATTCTTGTACTGCTGACCGGACGGTGTTATGATAGTGAATACGTCCGTAACAGTTATTCCTCTGAGACAATCATCATCAATAATTGATGAAATGCCTGTAAAGTACAGAATATCCGCTGTGAACGGACTGAATAATATAGATAGGGCAAGAGCAAGCCTTTGAAAGCCTTTTGGGAAGGAGTTTTCATGCCGAAAGACGAAAGTCCAAAAAAAGCGATTGTACAAAACAGAAAAGCACGGCATGAATATTTCATAGAAGAGACGGTGGAAGCGGGTATTTCCTTACAAGGAACAGAAGTGAAATCGTTGCGTCTGGGGCGTGCCAATATGCAAGATGCCTACGCCCAGGTCAGGAATGGTGAAGTTTTCATTACTGGTCTGCATATCAGTCCCTATGAAATGGGGAACCGCTTTAATCACGATCCTTTGCGTATACGCAAGCTGTTGCTGCATAAGAGTGAAATTGTGAAACTTGGCGTGCAGACACAGAAAAAAGGCCTGACGCTTGTGCCATTAGCCATGTATTTCAAACATGGTATGGTAAAGGTTGAACTGGCTGTGGCACGGGGCAAGCTGCTACATGACAAGCGTGATGATATGGCAGAAAAAGACGCTAAGCGGGACATAGATAGAAAAATGAAAGATTTTAATCGCTAGGGAATATTCAGTTTTGGTCAATGGCACTTAAGTGCATTGGTAATATGCCGAAAGGCTTGTTATAGGATCTTTCATCACGGATTGTACAGCAAATATTGTTCTGTCAGCGGCGGTTCACCGTTAAGGGGAATCTCAAAAACCGAATGCTTGCTGCTTTGCAAGAAAACTTGGAAGACCAAAAAATAATCACATGGGGGTGTAATGGTTTCGACGGGATAGTTGAAGCCGGGGAAGCGGGTCGTGGATTCTCGTTGGCCACGTTAAAAAGCGAGAAAAAATATAATTGCAAACAATAATAATAACGCTTACGCGTTAGCCGCCTAGTCTAGGCTGCCGTCTCACCTGGGAGGACCACGGTCCGGGATGAGGCGTCGAAAGTGGTGAACGTGATAGGGATAAGCTTTGCTCCCTACATGACAAATGAAGCTACCGAAAGACCACTCTTGCTCTTGGGCGTGGTAAATAGGGAAATTTAGAACCAAGAGCTGCACCCGGAGATTGCCCTTGTGAATACAGTTTCGGACGCGGGTTCAATTCCCGCCATCTCCACCAAATGGAGTAACACCTACTGATAAAAAATTTTTATCAGTAGGTGTTTTTTTGCACCGAATTATTATTTAGTAACACAATATGCCAGTTAGTAGCAGTGAACATTTTTTACAGTTCATTTTAAACGCAACCTATTTGGATTGCAATTTAAAAAGCAACCGAAAAAGGTTGCTTTAATACAACGAGGCAGAATATTGATAACATAATGAAGAGTGGAAATATTTTGTCAATTAGGAATATTGATTTAGCAACCATTATTTTCATAAATAAAAATATCAATATGTGATAATATTGCTGTAGCGTTTTTTTGCGCGGAGAGAAGTGTTTCTGGTCAGGATTTCGGACAATCTGCGATGGATTTCTAATCAAAAATAAATTACCATGAAATAAATCTCAATTTAGAAATGATGAAAGAAATGATGAATGCAAATGACAGGATGAAAGAATTGGGAATAACCTTTTTGTGCCTGAGCGAAGCGAAAGGCATGTTTATAAATCTGAAAATACATCGTATTTTTAGCAAGTTTTGTGCGAACTCAACGATGACGCATGAGGTGTAAATCTGAAAATACATCGTATTTTCAGCAAGTTTTGTGCAAACTCGAAGAAGACGCATGTGGTATAAATCGAAATTGGAAATCGATAGGAGGCGCTCAAAATGGCAGAGAAAAAAACGATGCTTACCGCTTATGTGGAGGATAGCAGCCTTCCCTTTGTAACAAAAGAGGATGCAGAAAAGCTCACGCATATCAATGTTGCTTTTGGTCTTGTTGCTGCGGATGCAGTTTCTGTGTCGCATTTGAAAAACCTGGCTTGTCTAAAAACCATAAAAGCATACAATCCTAACATCAAAATACTGTTGTCTGTCGGCGGTTGGGGAGTCGATGGCTTTTCCGAAGCGGCCAGCACATTGCAGGGGCGTAGAAAGTTCGCGGAGACTGCAGTTGATGCGCTAAAAACTTTTGGATTTGATGGGATAGACATTGACTGGGAGTATCCCGGCTATTCCGAAGCAGATATCCAATCCAGTCCGGACGACAAATTCATATTTACGCACCTTCTTCAGGAAATCCGGGAAGCAATTGATAAACAGGGAGAGAAAGATGGGAAATGTTACCTTCTAACGATTGCTGCAGGTGCGGACCAGTATTTTGTGGACGGCACGGAAATGGACAAATTATCAGGAGAATGGATAAAAACAAATTTCAAAAACATGTTGGTGTATTGCTTTGTGTAGTAGGCTTATATATGCTGATTATGGGAGAGTCTTATGAATCTTAAAGAACGAGCAAAGAAGCTAAAAACAGATATTCCTGCCGTCTTTATTGCAATAAAGAAAAGAAAAACACCGCTACTAGCGAAAATAATAGCAGTGCTCACCATAGGTTATGCACTTTCTCCAATTGATTTGATTCCCGATTTTATTCCTGTTCTTGGATATCTTGACGATATCATCATTCTACCAATGCTCGTGGCATTAACGGTTAAGTTGATACCAAATGATGTATTTGAAGAATGTCGGATTGAATCTGATAATTTATGGAAAGATGGCAAGCCAAAGAGATGGTATTACGCTATCCCAATAGTTTTGGTCTGGTTTATATTGGGTTATCTCGTTATAACCTGGTTTCTGCACTAAATTAGCATAGACAAGTTTCAACTGTAACGTCTAAAAATGCTGGGATGTCTGTGCTAAACGCTTTGTCTTGCAGAGAACCAGACTGTTTTTGCGGTTTTCTATCATGATGTTCGAGAGGACGCCCACCTCAAAGCGTACCGTAGGTGGCGGGTCCAACTTCACTGTCTGCGCTAAAATATAAGGAGTTGGGATTCTAACGCAAGCTACACTAGAATCCTTCATAGATCAATTATAAATGAGCGTCTGCAAAATATTGTTTTTCAATCTCATCGATATTTTTGACTATCGGACATTTATACAATGTATCAGGACAAATATCAATGCATTTCCATTCGTTATGATCACCACCTATGTCCCAGGCCAAAGTGCCATTCATAATGGTACAAGTATTGATAAACATATTCAAGTGTTTCAATTTCTCAAATACACCACCTTTTTGAATCAGCGGCCTGGCATTGTACTCTCTGACATTCCCGTCACTGTAGTATAAGTAGACTGTATAATTTTCTGTTGGAATTACCTGAACAATTTCAGGTTGCATCATGTTCATCATCTCCCTTAGTTTAGTGGTTCAATTTCCTTTAATACCATGGTTCCACCGTCAATTTCTTTCCAGTTAGCCAATAATTCTGATTCATGTAAAATTGTCCATGCCAACACAAGCTTTAATTGCTTGTTCGGTAATGCACCTTTTATAACTTTTGCGTCTTTGATAGATATTTCAGCTTTATTTCCACTGTACTCTGCGTGAAAATGCGGTGGTCTGTGTTCGTCAAAATACATCATTATTTTTATACCATAGAAAAAAGAAATAATTGGCAATTCGTCACTTCCATTCGTATTTCGCTGTTTCGTTTATTCCCAATATGGCCAAAATTACATCCGTATATTTCGTTCAGGAAACCTTTTGTATGTATTTTTAGTGTAACACAAAATATGATAATATTGCTGTAGCTTTTTTGGTGCAGAGAGAAATATTTCTGATCAGGATTTTGGACAAACTGCGATGGATTTTTTTGGTGATGATGAGTATGAGTATGAGGCTTCTTATACTTTCGACAGGCCGAACACAACACATTTGTTTACATTATTATCGGGTGAAACGCTAAATAGTTAGCCGGCAGGAGTTAAACATATACAAAATGACACGGTGTTTTACGTAGGAGAAATAAGTATTGACATTCACGTAACATAATTGTTTATGCTTGTCTTGAGAGGAGCAGTTGGTTGTTTTTCTTTGCTTAGAAAAGGTTTAGAGAGAAGGGATTGGTGATGGGGGGGCTGATCGACTGATTGTTCACTTTTTTATGCACTCAAAAAGTAGTATCAAAATTATTTTTGTGATATTCTTAACTAAAACGAGGTGAAGCATTATGAAATTAAGTAGTCAAGAAGCTGAACAATTTTACAATATATGGTGGCCATTATTGCTATATGTGAATAGCAAATGTAGCATTTCGGATGTATTTAATGAGCAGGTAGAGAACAATGAGGTTCTTGCCCCTACAGTTGCACCTATACGTGAAAAATTATGGTCGGATCCCTCCCTTCTTGCGTCTTATATATCTGATAACCCTGCAAACCTCTCTGTTGAAGATCTCGACATCGCCGCAAGTTGGAAGCATCGCATTGCGGGGGACTTTTTTGTCTACAAATATCTGGTGAAGCATACAATTTTTATAGATGATAAAGAACCTCCCCATGCATACGGTGTTCATGGCATTGTTAGCCCAATTGAAGATGTACTGATATCACCTCTTCCAGCTCTTGTAACAACTGTACTGTTGCCGTTCAAGGATAAAATTATATACGATGGATTGATGCTCCAGTCGAATGCATTTTTTGGCAGCGGTTACGGTCGTAATCTAAATTTGGCTTACAGAAATGCGAAAGAAGGGGAAGGGATTATCACTTCGCTGATACCACAAAATATTGCTTTGACTCCCGAACAAAACAAAAAAAGCTTTCTGGATCGGAACAACATAATCCTGAAAGCCTTCAGCAAGGACCTTTCCAAATCTGGTCTTAGTGCAAAAATGGTGCTACAACACACATCAAATATTGAGGTATTTTCCAGTACATTATTGAATTTTGACCCGCCCAGATTGCTCCTTGATATAGACGATATAAAACTAATGGACTATTTTGATAAAATACTGATTGATTTGAAAGAAAGAAAGATAAATGCGATAAGTTTCAAGCGTTTTATACGTTTCCTAACGGTAACGGACCGTCTACATCCGGATGATTATTGGACGATGGTTGGTTTATTGAAAAGCTATAAGGAATAAGCTATAAGGAATAAGCTATAAGGAATAAGCTATAAGGAATAAGCTATAAGGAATAAGCTATAAG
>JBBRWP010000080.1:0-12225 GCA_038249175.1 Acetivibrionales bacterium | reverse complement strand
CATAATCCAGTTTCAGGCCGTTTTTCTGCTTCATGTAGGCTTGCACCTTCAGAGGCAGGCCGAAGAGGTTTATAAAGCCTTCCGCATCTTTATGGTTGTAAACGGCATCTTCCCCGAATGTACAGAGTTCTTCACTAAAGAGGGAGAAGGGGGATTCCGTGCCGGCGGGGGTCAGGTTGCCTTTGTAGAGTTTCATTTTGACGGTCCCGGTAACTGTTTTTTGTGTGCTGTCCACAAAAGCAGAGATGGCTTCACGCAAGGGGGTGAACCATTGCCCGTAATAGACCAGTTCTGCAAACTTTTCAGCAACCAAATCCTTGTAGTGCAGGGTGTCGCGGTCCAATGTCAGCAGCTCCAGTTCTCTATGGGCTGCATACAAAATGGTACCGCCGGGGGTTTCATACACGCCGCGTGATTTCATGCCCACCAAACGGTTCTCTACAATATCAATAATGCCGATGCCGTTGGCACCGCCGAGGGTGTTCAGTTTTGTTAAGAGATCAACCGCAGAAAGCTTTTCGCCATTGACAGAAACCGGTATACCTGCTTCAAAACCAATGCTTACGTAGGTTGCTGCGTCCGGTGCTTTTTCCGGTGTAACGCACAACTGCAGCAAGCGGCTGTAAATGGGCTCCAGTGCCGGGTCTTCCAACTCTGAACCTTCATGGCTCAAGTGCCATAGGTTGCGGTCACGGCTGTAATTATCTTTTTTGGAAACCGGGATAGCGATGTTGCGTTCTGTGGCGTAATCAATGGCGTCATCACGCGATTTGATATCCCAGATGCGCCATGGTGCAATGATTTTCAAGTCTGGTGCCAAGGCTTTAACGGTCAATTCAAAACGAACCTGGTCATTTCCTTTGCCAGTCGCACCATGAGCAATGGCTGTGGCACCTTCTTTTTGTGCAATTTCTACCATGCGTTTGGCAATAAGGGGACGTGCAAAGGATGTACCCAGAAGGTACTTGCCTTCATACTTGGCGCCGGCTTTCAGCGTCGGCCATACATAGTCGGTTAAAAACACATCGGTCAAGTCTTCAATATACAACTTACTGGCACCGGTTTTTGCAGCTTTTTCGTGTAAAGGCGCGAGTTCTTCACCCTGCCCGACGTCAGCTGCCATTGCGATGACCTCATAATCGTAATTTTCTATTAACCATGGAATGATGATGGAGGTATCCAAGCCCCCGGAATAAGCCAGGATTACTTTTTCTTTTGCCATGACGCTTTCTCCAATCTGTGATATGATTTTAGCCAGTCTTGGTTGGTCTTCGATAATCTTGGTTGGTCTTCGATAATCTTGGTTGGTCTTCGATAATCTGGTTGGTCTTCGATAGTCTTGGTTGGTCTTCGATAATCTTGGTTGGTCTTCGACAGTCTTGGTTGGTCTTCGATAGTCTTGGACAGTTTTTGTCGGTCTTGACCGGTTTAGATAGGTCATTCGGTAGTTTTGGTCAAACATGTGGTAGTCTAGGTCGATTTCTTGTCAGTTGAATTTTAATAATTATACATCATATTGCATAATTATGCAATATGTAGACAAACAAACTTGTTGAAAATGCTGCGCATTTTCAGATATGGATTGAACGCAACGACAAAGTTCTGCAAATATTTTATCTGAAAAAGAGCCTGGTGTACAGGCCTGATAGACAAACGAAAAGCAACAACAAAGATGCCTGAAAAAACCAACATGAAAAGGAAATCAAATTATGATCGTCATGGGTATTGATCCGGGTTTTGCAATCACAGGCTACGGCATTGTGGATTACGCTGGCAACCACTTTAAGGTGCTTTCTTACGGGGTCATTCGTACAGCACCGGAAACCCCTTTCCCGGAACGGCTTTTGTTGCTGCATCAGGAGATGGTGCAACTGGTCACAACCTACAAACCGGATGTGATGGCTGCTGAAGAACTTTTTTTCAAAACCAACGTAACCACCGGCATCAAAGTTGGCCATGCCCGGGGTGTTATCCTCCTGTCTGCTGCCATGGCCGGCATCCCTGTCTACGAATACACGCCGATGCAGGTAAAGCTGGCGGTTGTCGGCTATGGGAATGCCAAAAAACAGCAGGTTCAACAAATGGTGAAACTTTTATTAAATATGGAAGAGATTCCAAAACCGGATGATGCCGCCGATGCTCTGGCAGTGGCCATCTGCCAAAGCCATACCGGCATTCTGCGCGCGCGGGGTTAAAGTAAAATCTCAAAATCATCTGTCAAGTAAAATCTGAAAATGCGCAGCATTTTCAGCAGGTTTTGTGCGAACACGATGGTTACAGGTCAGAGGTAGTCAGACTAAATCTTTGGCAAGGACGCATGGGGTATAAATCTGAAAATGGAAAATTTTCATCACTTTTTGTGCCTGATCGAAGCGAAAGGAATGTCTATAAATCTGAAAATGCGCAGCATTTTCAGCAGGTTTTGTGCGAACTCACCGAAGATGCATGGGGTATAAATCTCAAAATCATCTTGCAAGGGTTCTCTTGCCGTGCTATACTGTATTTCGTCGTTGCGGATTGGTGTAACGGTAGCACGACTGCCTCTGGCGCAGTTTGTTAGGGTTCAAATCCTTAATCCGCAGCCACATTTGAATCGGTTTGCCAGAAACCGAAAAAACGGGAAGATTCTATTGCAGAATCTTCCCGTTTTTCATTTATGCTTAATGGATGCTTGATTGGTTCTCAATAGTGACAAACTTTTTCTGCCTTTTAGCAAACAGGATACACCCAGCCAAAAGGATCGGCCATTTCTCTGTACTGGATACCGGTCATCTCATTATATAGCCTGGCAGAGATGGCGCCGATGTCATTGTTATTAATCGTGACGCACTTATCTTTCCAGCATAACTGTCCAACAGGGGAGATCACTGCAGCGGTTCCTGTACTGAAAGCCTCTTTCAGCTCACCCGTTTCGGCTTTTTCGAATACTTCATCGATTGAAATCTTCCGTTCAGTCACTTTTAAGCCCCATGAACGCAGCAGTTCTATCGACGATTTACGTGTAATGCCGGGAAGAATACTGCCATTGAGTTCCGGCGTAACAACTTCATCACCGATCACAAAGAAAACATTGCTTGTGCCAACTTCTTCCACAAATTTCCGTTCGACACCATCGAGCCAAAGTACCTGCGAATAACCACGTTTTTTGGCTTCCATTTGTGCTTTCATAGAGGCTGCATAATTTGCAGCTGCTTTTGCCTGACCGATGCCGCCGACAACAGCACGCACATATTCTGCTTCTACCCATATTTTTACAGGGTTTAAACCTTCTTTATAATAGGCGCCGACAGGTCCCGTGATAATGATAAACTGGTACGTGTCGGACGGGCGAACCCCTAAAAAAGGATCAGTCGCTATAATAAAGGGTCGAATATACAGCGAGGTGCCCACCATATGCGGAATCCAATCCTTGTCCAGCTCCACCAGCTGCCGAGTTGCTTCCAGACAAAAGGCTTCATCCACTTGTGGAATACACATGCGTTCACAGGACCTGTTCAGGCGTTTGTAATTTTCATCCGGTCGGAACATTAAAACATGTCCTTCTGCATCTTTATAAGCTTTTAACCCCTCAAAAATACTCTGGCCGTAATGGAAGGTCATTAAAGACGGTTCAAAGGACATGGTGCCGTAGGGAACAATACGTGCATCATGCCAACCTTTTTCTACCGAGTAGTCCAAAATGAACATATGGTCCGAAAAGACATTTCCAAAACCCAGGTTGTCTGCGGATGGCTTTGCTTTGGGCTGTGTGGTTTTTTCGACTTGAATCTTCATACGCATGCTCCTTTTTCGTTTTTTGTGATTATCATACACGCTCAACACCTGAAAATCAAACTTTCCCGGTACAAATTCGGTGCCATTATTATGAATCTTTTTGTTAGGATGCACAAAACGCTGCATATATCACTCAATGATGCTGATTGCGTTTTCGGCAGGTGCCATTCTCATTGGTGTTCATCGTTCTGCTGCTGAAGGTTCACTTTATAGGATTTTTCCGTGTTGCCGTTATGAAGGCATCTTTGAGTGATGACGGTGTGGGAGTTTCTATTTGCAACTTCGTTGTAGTTTCTATACAATGGTTGCGATGGCAAACAGAGTATCGGTTGACAAAAAATAAAAAGAACAAGGTTAGGGGAATCATGGGAAAAGGTTTTCGACCGGACTACTATGTGCAATCCATATTCAATATTACCGCAGCAGAGTTCCGTGCACGCGGCATTCACGGTTTATTGCTGGATATCGATAACACATTGGTGCCAAACCACCACCCCGATGCAGACGACCGTGTCATTACCTTTGTCAGCAAAATGCAGGAAGCCGGCATTGAAATGGTCATCCTTTCGAATGCCAGTATGCACCGGATTCACCTGTTCAACCGGCCTTTAGGCTTGCTGGTGGTGGACAAGGGGTTTAAACCTTTTGCAAAAGGGTATCTGAAAGGTATTGACCTTTTGGGTTTGCCTCCTGCCGAAATATGCATGGTGGGAGATCAGCTGTTCACCGACATTATCGGTGCCAACAAACAGGGCATGAAGAGCATGCTGGTGGTACCCATAAACCCGCGTGAACCGTGGTATGTGAAAATGAAGCGCCTGCCGGAAAAAGTCATTCTGGCTCGTAAAAGCCCAACAGAACACCTGCGGGGATAGTTTTTTTATTCATAACAGGATTCATTCAACCCATGATTCACAGGAGGGTATTCGTATGTTACAGATGAACAACTACATGGAAGAAATTGTGATGGAAATGCTGGATGAGATTTTAGAAGACATCAGTATGTGTACCTGCGATCGCTGCAAAATTGATGTCGCCGCCAAGGCGCTCAACGACCTGCCACCGCAGTACATTGTTACCCGTAAGGGCGAAGTGTTTTCAAAAGTCAACAACCTCCGCGCCCAGTTTGAAGTTGATGTTATCTCGGCCATTACCAAAGCGGCTATTTTGGTGAAGCGTTACCCCAATCATGATCAAAACACGCAAAACCAATAATCCTGTGCTGCCAGGAAAATAACCTGTCAGCCTCAATAACGGGGACTTCCGGTTTTTCCCAGCTATTTGAACAAGGAAAACCCATACAATCCTCAATAACGGGGACTTCCGGTTTTTCCCAGCCATTCGATTCTTGCACGGATGCAGAACTTGTGCTATACTGTCACAGGTTTTCATTATTACGCACGCCGTCTATTTGAACAGCGCGTGCCCGAAAAACTTCGGGTGCTGATTTCAGAGTTAAAGACGAGCGGAGGCAAAACAAGGAGGATATTATGCCAGTTATTTCAATGAAACAATTGCTTGAAGCCGGTGTCCATTTCGGTCACCAAACCCGTCGCTGGAATCCGAAGATGGCAGAGTACATCTTTACGGAACGCAACGGCATCTACATCATCGATCTTCAGAAAACAGTGAAGAAAATTGATGATGCTTACTTTTTTGTCAGGGATATGGTGATGGAAGGCGGTACTGTACTGTTTGTTGGAACCAAAAAACAAGCACAGGACGCCATTCGCGAAGAAGCCCTCCGTTGTGGACAATACTATGTCAATAACCGTTGGCTTGGTGGCATGCTCACCAACTTCAAAACCATCCGCAAAGGCATCGATCGCCTGAATGAAATCAAGAAAATGGAAGCCGAAGGCGTATTCGAAGTATTGCCGAAAAAAGAAGTCAGCAAACTCCGTCTGGAAATGGAAAAACTGGAAAAAAACCTTGGTGGTATTGCCGAAATGAAGAAACAACCCTTTGTTCTCTTCATCGTTGACCCCAAGAAAGAACATAACGCCATTTTGGAAGCACGCAAACTGGGTATCCCGGTTGTGGCCATTGTCGATACCAACTGTGATCCGGATGAAGTTGATTATGTTATCCCGGGAAATGATGATGCCATTCGTGCTGTAAAGCTGATTGCCGGAAAAATTGCCGATGCTGTTATCGAAGCACGTCAAGGCGAAATGGGTTCTGCCGCACAAGAGAATGTGGTCGAAGTTGATTCAGATGACGAAGATGCAAAACCGGAAATAGCAGAAGTTGAAGAGACCGTAGAAGCATAGGAGGATAGTACCCATGGAAATTACTGCAGCATTGGTTAAAGAACTGCGTGAAGTTACCGGCGCAGGGATGATGGACTGTAAAAGAGCCCTTGTTGAAACCGAAGGCAACATGGAAAAAGCATTGGAAGCACTTCGAGAAAAAGGCCTGGCAACCGCTGCTAAAAAAGCGGGACGTATTGCGTCTGAAGGCTTGATTGAAGCTTATATCCATGGTGGCGGAAGAATCGGTGTTTTATTGGAAGTGAACATTGAAACTGACTTTGCCGCAAAAAACCAGGAGTTTAAAGATTTCTGCCACGATGTCGCCATGCAAATCGCTGCCCACAGCCCATTGTTTGTGAAGCGCGAAGAAGTACCGGCCGACTTTATAGAAAAAGAAAAAGAAATTCTGAAAGCACAAGCCATCAATGAAGGTAAGCCGGCCAATATCGCAGAGAGAATGGTTGCCGGACGTATTGAAAAATATTATGCCGAGGTTTGTCTGCTGGAACAAGGTTTCATCAAAGATCCCGATAAAACCGTAGAGCAGGTGATGAAGGAAAAGATTGCGTTTATAGGTGAAAATATCAGCATCCGTCGCTTTGTACGTTTTGAACGTGGTGAAGGACTTGCCAAACGTGAAGAAAACTTTGCGGAAGAAGTTGCCAAGCAAATGAAGTGACAAATCCGAATAGAATAGGGTATATTGGTATAAGATATCAATATACCCTTTTTTTATGGGTATTTGTGGAATGAATAGACTGTTGGCAGGAGGTTTTATGTTATTGAATTACCGGAGAATTATGCTTAAAATTAGTGGTGAGGCCCTGAATGGCGGAAAAAGTGTAGGAATAGACCAGGAAATGCTAATCGCCATTTGTGAACGCATTAAGAAAGCCTGGGAACTGGGTGCTCAAATCGGTATCGTGGTGGGAGGCGGCAACTTCTGGCGCGGACGCAGCAGCCAGGGCATGGATAGAACCACGGCAGACCACATGGGGATGCTGGCAACAGTTATCAACGCATTGGCCTTACAAGATGCCCTGGAAGCGCTTGGCGTGCCCACCCGGGTGCAAACAGCTCTGGACATGCCGCGCATTGCAGAGCCCTATATCCGCCGCCGTGCTGTCAGCCACCTGGAGAAAAACATTGTGGTCATTTTTGGCTGTGGTACGGGAAATCCCTTCTTTTCCACCGATACGGCCGCCGTTTTGCGGGCTGCAGAAATTGAGGCAGATGTTATCCTCCTTGCAAAAAATGTGGACGCCGTGTACGACAGCGACCCGAAACTGAACCCGTCGGCGGAACGGTTCACACGGATTACCTATAAAGAAGTGCTGGAAAGACAGCTGGGCATCATGGATTCCACGGCCACATCGCTTTGTATGGACAATGACATCCCCATACTTGTTTTTAGTATTAAGGAGCCGGATAACATATTGCGTGCTTTAACCGGTGAAAATGTGGGAACATTTATAGCCAGGGAGGTATAAATCTGAAAATGCACAGCATTTTTCAGCAGGTTTTATGCGAAAGCGACGAGGACGCATGGGGTATAAATCTGAAAATAGCAAAATTTCATCACTTTTTGTGCCTGAGCGAAGCTAAAGGAATGTTTATAAATCTGAAAATGCACAGCATTCTCAGCAAGCATTGTGCCTGCTCAAAGAGGGAGTAATACGTAATAATCTAAAAATGCATAACATTTTCATCAAGTTTTGTGTATGATCTAAGAGAAAGGAATGGATAAAAACATGGAAGACTATGAAATTAATTTGAAAGAAAGAATGGACAAAACCATCCATGTCTTAAGAGATGAGTTGGGGGGCATTCGTGCCGGTCGTGCCAATCCTCATTTGTTGGACAAACTCCATGTCATGTACTATGGTATGGAAACACCCCTGCAGCAGGTGGCCAACATCAGTGTACCGGAAGCACGGCAGATTATTATTCAACCTTGGGAACCGAAGACTTTGAACGATATCGTGAAAGCCATTCAGAAGTCTGATTTGGGGCTCAACCCCAACAATGACGGCAAAATTATTCGCCTTATTTTCCCACCTCTCACGGAAGAAAGACGCATCGAATTGGTGAAGGAAGTGAAGAAACTGGGAGAACGCGATAAGATTGCCCTTCGGCAGATTCGACGCGATGCGATTGAGCACCTGAAAAAACAGGAAAAAGCCAATGAGTTGACAGAAGATGATCTTAAAGATGCCGAAGGGGCTGTTCAGACCATCACGGATAGCTATTCTGCCCTGATTGACAAGATTGTTGAAGAAAAAATGGAAGAGATTATGGAAGTGTAATCATCCTGAATTTTTTGTTTTGCAACGCCTATGACCGTCATTGAATCAGGCGTACATGTAACTCGATATTTTAAAAAAACTAAATAATGTAAACGACTAGCGATTTGGTTGTTTTTGCTTTTGTTGGGCAGAAGGATGTCCTTGCAACTGCAAAATAAAAAGGATAGGATTTGCAATGACTTCATTGTATGTACAACAATATATGGGGACGCGCTGGTCAGATACCGGTGCGTCCTTTATCAAAGAAGCGGCAGCAGAGGGGAAAACCGTCGAATTGCTCGTGACTGCACCGCCCAGAGACAGCCACGAATTGAGTGAAACTTCCCGTATTTTGCGTATTTTGGATGTGGGTACAAAGATAAAAGTTTGGCTTAGCCACAGGTAGGTGAGCGCTGATGCAGACATTTTTCTGTTGAAAGCGCATGAGCAAAGATTTGGCTTTCAGCTGGTTAATAAGATTTTATATGAATGTTTTCTTTATTTATGTAAAGAAAAAAGTTTGGCTTAGCCACAGGTAGGTGAACCATGTGCGGACGATTTTTTGTTTCAGAATCTGAATTGGATGACTTTGCAGCCATCGTGCATCGGGTTGAAAAAGACTTATATCCAGCGCGCCCAAATGGTGATGGCACTTTTGATATTCTCCCCGGTGATAGGGTGCCGGTTATTGCAGCCATTGAGAACGTATCCTTCCAACAAGCCATCCATCAAGATGAAACCTTGGCTTCACAGGTATTAAAAGGTCCACTCTGGACGCTTCCAGTTCAGTACCTCATGCCTTTCTGGGGCTTTCCTTCGTCCTACAATAAAGGCAAAATCATCAATGCGCGTGCTGAAACTGTGGCCGGAAAACCAATGTTTTGGAGTGCCTTTGCAACCAGGCGTTGTCTGGTATCGGCAAAAGGTTATTACGAGTGGTCCACTGAGGGTGTATTGGCAACAAAGCCTCTTCTGACAACCCCTGCAGTGTTGGCAACAGAGCCCCTTCTGACAACCCCTGAAGTGCTAGCAACAGAGCCCCTTTTGATAACTCCTGCAGTGTTGGCAACAGAGCCCCTTCTGACAACCCCTGAAGCATTCATCCAAAATGAACAGATGACTTTCTTTGGTTTTGATGCCTTACCGAAAAAGAACAAAAATGGAAAACAGAAAAAATGGAAGTACCGATTCACAAGGAAAGACAACCAAAGCCTTTGGTTCGGCGGTTTGTACCAGAATTTTATAAATGAAAATGGTGCAACCTATGCAGCACTGGTGTTAATGACTGTTGCTGCGAATGATGATGTTTTACCGATTCATGACAGAATGCCGTTAATGATTGAAGAAGAGAACCATGCTGCATGGCTCTTTTCACAAAAAACGGATGCCATATTTGACCTTCTGATCCCGTTAAGATCAGGAATACTGCAGCGACAGAATGCCGTTAATGATTGAAGAAGAGAACCACGCTGCATGGCTCTTTTCACAAAGAACGGATGCCATATTTGACCTTCTGATCCCGTTAAGATCAGGAATACTGCAGCGGGAAAGTGCAATGGGTTAACATCAAAGTTTACAAAACGGGCTTCGAATGTTACCATGACGGTACAACTTTCCAAAAAAGGAGCTTTTATGCCACGTTATCTGCTCATCGTAGAATCGCCAGCGAAGGCGAAAACCATGAAAAAATATTTGGGTGCCGATTGGAAAATTGCCGCATCTATGGGACATATTCGAGATTTGCCGCAAAGCCACCTTGGGGTGGATGTGAAAGGCAACTTTGAACCCATGTACATTACGGTACAGGGGAAAAATGCCCTCATTCGCAGCTTGAAAGAAGATGCTCAGGGCATGGATCAGGTTTATCTTGCAACCGACCCTGATCGCGAAGGCGAGGCCATTTCCTGGCATTTGGCAAAAATTCTGGGCATTCCGGAAGATTCAAAAACTCGTGTCACGTTCAATGAAATTACAGAAACGGCGGTTAAAAAAGCTGTGGCCAACCCGCGTTCTTTAGATATGAACCTGGTGGATGCCCAACAGGCCAGGCGCATCCTTGACCGTATTGTGGGCTATGAACTAAGTCCCATACTCTGGAAAAAAGTGCGGAAAGGCCTCAGCGCCGGCCGTGTGCAATCGGTGGCTACCCGCATTATCTGTGATAGAGAGGATGAAATAGAAGCCTTTATTCCTGTGGAATACTGGAGTCTGGATACCCTCCTGGAAAAAGCAACGAAGGAGCAGTTTATCGCACGGTTTTATGGGATTGACGGGAAGAAAACGGACCTGAATGATGAACCACAGGTTCAAAATATTCTTCAAGCTTTAAAAAATACCAGCTTTCTAGTAAAGAAAGTGAAGAAGAGTAAGCGACGCCGTTCTCCGGCACCGCCGTTTATTACCAGCACCCTGCAGCAGGATGCCTCCAGAAAGTTTGGCTATGGTGCTCAACGCACTATGATCATTGCTCAGCAGCTTTATGAAGGCGTGGAGATTGAAGGAGAAGGCGCTGTGGGACTTATTACCTATATGCGTACCGACTCAGTGCGTATCTCAGAGGATGCCTTAACAGAAGCCCGTGCTTATATTGAAGAAACCTTCGGCAAAGATTACATGCCAAAAGAAGCCAGACAATTCAAAACCAAGTCAGCAGCCCAGGATGCCCATGAAGCCATTCGGCCATCCTACATTCGCAAAACCCCGGAAAGCCTTAGCGGTAGCCTTACACCGGAACAAGAAAAGCTGTATGGCCTTATTTGGGAACGGTTTATGGCTTCCCAGATGGAACCGGCTGTTTATGACACCTTATCCATTGATATTGAAACGTCTGCAACAATAGCAGAATCTTTTATAATGTCAGAACCTACAACAATGGATGTGGCGGCAAGTCATGAGGCAAAGGAAGCATTGGTCCAGGATGGTAACGAAGAGGAAACCATTGCGAACAACGAATCGCTTTCGAAAGACAGTTCAAACGGAAAAGCTGCCACGGTTGCCTCTTCGGCAAAAGCCAATAAAGCCATGCCCATGTACCACACGTATAACTTCCGTGCCTCCGGATCTACCTTGGTCTTCAAGGGTTTCATGGCCCTCTATATTGAAGGCACAGATGATGAGGTTGAAGAAAAAGATCAGGCCATGCCGGTGTTGAAAGAAGGAGAAAAACTGTCTTGCAGCAAACTGTTGCCAGAACAGCATTTCACACAGCCACCACCACGTTACACGGAAGCCTCACTAGTCAAAGATATGGAAGAAAACGGCATTGGACGCCCGTCCACGTATGCACCGACCATTGGCACGATTTTAAGCCGTGGTTATGTGGACAGAGATCAAAAAAAATTAATACCGACAGAGCTTGGCCGTATTGTGAACAAGATGATGTGTGAAAACTTTGATCAGATTGTGAACGTACATTTTACTGCTGACATGGAACACAAATTGGACACGGTAGAAGAAGGCGCCATAGCCTGGCGGGATCTTTTGCAGGAGTTTTACACACCCTTCAAAGAAACCCTGAAAAAAGCGGAAGAAAGCATTGTAAAGGTGGTCATTCCAGTAGAAGAATCGGATGAAATCTGTGAAAAATGCGGCAAACGCATGGTCATCCGCACGGGGCGATATGGACGTTTTCTGGCTTGCCCGGGGTTTCCGGAATGCAAGAATACCAAGCCTTTCGCAGAAGATGCCGGGGTAAAATGCCCACTTTGTGGTGGCAGAGTAGTACATCGTAAAACCAAAAAGAACCGGAAGTATATCGGCTGTGAAAAATACCCGGATTGTACCTTTGTCAGCTGGGCCATGCCAGGCGGCAAGGACTGCCCGGAATGCGGCAACTTTATGACGGCGAAGAAGAAGGGCGGCATCACCACACTCACTTGCAGCAGCCCGACCTGTGAACATACAGAATAATT
>JBBRWP010000079.1:0-12457 GCA_038249175.1 Acetivibrionales bacterium | reverse complement strand
TCTTTCAAAACCAACAGGAGGACTGCCCTGGCTGCTGGTTCTCGGGCTGGTTCAACTGGGTGTCTCTTACGTGCTCTATTCTTTTGCAGTGCGGTATGTTGAATCCTTACAGATAGTTTTACTGACAACGCTGGAACCCCTATTGAACCCTGTTTGGGTTTTCCTGGCAACCGGCGAAAGGCCGGGTTCTCTTTCTATCCTTGGGGGTATCATTGTTCTTGGGATGGTCGTTCTTCATGCAGTATTAAAGAGCAGAGAACGGAAAAGGGAACAATGCCTCTTGACGCAGTAATTTTGAAAACTCTCTGAAAATGCGGCGCTAGGGGGCAGTGCAGTGCTTCACACAGCTCCTGCGGGACCGGAATTGGAGTTATTACACTAGAATCTTATATGCTTCAATTGACATCACAACCCGCTTTCTTTTTTTGAAGCTTTTACGATTTTCCGTGTGTCACGGGGACGGTTCTCTGGTCACACACGGCTTTTGAAGCAGTGTGTGACAAGAGAACCGTCCCCGTGACACACTGCGGGACCGAAATCGGAGTTCTTACACCAGGATATTATATGCTTCAATTGACATCACAACCCGCTTTCTTTTTTTGAAGCGTTCACGCTTTTCCGGCTTTCATTTTTCCCGTATTTCTCATGCAATTCCAAATAAGCCTGTGCTCTTGGGAGTGCCGCTTCAATGTTTTCAAGAAAATTCTCTTTTCCGGTCAAATCAATAAAACCGTTGTTCACCAAAACAGCCATCGGCTGCTCCTGCACCTGGGTAAACATTAGCAGAATTTTATGTCTGCGGCAATAAACATAGACTTTATATAAAGCCTGGTACGCGGTTGCGTCCATAAACGGTACATGGCGAAAACGTAGAATAATGACTTGTGTGGGTTTGATATTGTCTTGCAGTGTGTTTGCAAAAGCATCTGCAGCGCCAAAGAAAAAAGGTCCGTCAATTTGGAAAATTTGTATGCGCGGGTCTATCCCTTCCGGGTTCGACAGGGCAAAGTCCGGCTGGTCCTGCAGCTCTTCGTTAATGGTTTGTATTGTTGTAGAATCGGCCATACGCTTCATAAACAGGAAGGCCGCCAGCACAATCCCGACCTCAATAGCCACCACAAGGTCAAGAACCACGGTTAAGGTGAACGTGAGCAGCAAAACAACAACGTCTGCTTTCGGGGCTTTCAATAAACCCTTGAACACCCGAATTTCACTCATATTGAAAGCAACCATCATCAGAATAGCAGCCAGGGTTGTCATGGGAATCAGTTTCGCAAAAGGCATCAATACCATCATAATGAGCAGAACAGTAACCGAATGAACAATGCCGGCAACCGGTGTACGGCCGCCGTTACGCACGTTGGCGGCTGTTCTGGCAATGGCACCTGTTGTTGGTATACCACCGAAGAGGACAGATCCGATATTGGCGATGCCCTGCGCCACCAGTTCCATGTTGGATCGGTGTTTACCACCGATCATACCGTCTGCTACAACGGCAGATAGGAGGGATTCTATACCGGCGAGAATCGCAATGGTAAACGCCGGTTGAATAAGGGATTTTACCGTTTCAAAATCTGTGTGTGGCAATGAAAACGTCGGCAAGGCAGCTTTTAAGTCGGTAAAACGGCTCCCGATGGTTTCTACGGGTATTTGCAGCAGTTGCGTAAGTGCGGTTGTAACCACGATGGCAACCAGTGCACCCGGTAAGCGTTTGTTGATATATGGAAAGCCGATGATCACAGCCAATGCAATGAGTCCAATCACAAGACTCTGCGGTTGCAGGGTATGAATGGTTTTCCCGTAAGCCACCATGCGTTCAATAAATTCAGACGGGCTATGTTCCATCTGCAGGCCGAGAAAGTCCTTGAGCTGTTGGGAAAAAATAACGACGGCAATGCCGCTGGTAAAGCCGGTTGTAATGGGATAGGGGATAAATTTTATGGCACTGCCGAACTTGAACAGCCCCATGATAATGAGCATAACGCCCGCCATCAGACTGGCAATGACGAGGCCGTCGTAACCAAAGTCCTGTATAATTTTATAGATAATGACCACGAAGGCACCGGTGGGGCCGCCAATCTGAACGCGGCTGCCGCCAAAAAAGGATACAAGAAAACCACCGATAATGGCGGTATATAAACCTTTTTCTGGGGAGACACCGGAGGAGATCGCCAACGCAATGGAAAGCGGGATGGCAATGATACCCACGATAATACCGGCAATGATATCTTTGAGCAGTTGTTCTTTGGTGTATCCGGCTTTGAGCACCGTAAACAGTTTTGGCTTTAGCATGGGAAAATCCTCCAAAGAATAAATCTTATTGCTAATTCGGCGAAACCCTGTAACGTTCACAAATATAGCATTTTTTTCGTACTTTGTATACATGATTCGTGGTGTCTGAACCCGTTAAAAACAGGCGCAATTCATGTTATAATGTTGCTATTCCTACAAAATATCAGTAAGTAAAGGAACGGGAACAATGGCGAAACTGTATTTTCGATATGGGGCAATGAACAGTTCTAAAACGGCCAACGCCCTCATGGTCAAGTTCAACTACGAAGAAAGAAGCCAGCAGGTGATGCTCATGAAACCTTCCGTGGATGTACGGGATGGTCCGGGCATTATGAAATCTCGTGCCGGGCTGACGTCTGCCTGTGTGCTGTTGGAGAAAACCGGGTCACCATTGGCCCTTGTTTTGGCACAAACACAAGTAACAGCACTACACTGTCTGATTATTGATGAGGCTCAGTTCCTGACCAAAGAACAGGTATTTGAACTGACCGACATTGTAGACGCATATAACATCCCCGTTATCTGTTATGGTCTGCGGGCAGATTTTTTAGGCAATCTTTTTGAAGGCAGCTTATGGCTGCTGGCCCTGGCCGATACCATTGAAGAAGTAAAAACCATTTGCTGGTGCGGACGGAAAGCCATTATGAACGCCCGTATAAAAGATGGGGTCATTGTCCGTGCCGGTGAGCAAATTGTTCTTGGCGGGAATGAACAATACATCAGCCTGTGCCGGCAACATTGGAAGAAGGGCGAGATTGGAAGAACCTAATAACTTGGAAGAACCTAATAACTTGGAAGAACCTAATAACTTGGAAGAACCTAATAACTTGGCAGAACCTGATAACTTGGAAGAACCTAATAACTTGGAAAAACCTAATAACTTGGAAGAGCCTAATAACTTGGAAGAACCTAATAACTTGGAAGAACCTGATAACTTGGAAGAACCTAATAACTTGGAAAAACCTAGCAACTTGGAAGAACTTAAAAATTTGGAAAAAAAATAATAATTAATAGGGAATATGACATGAAAGAAGAGGTATATAGAGGAATGAACCGTATGAAACCAATCAAAATGTTTATATTAAGAGGCTGTCCTTACTGCCGTAATGCGTTGCGCTGGATGGACGAACTGACACGGGAAAATCCAAAGTACAAAGACATTCCCCTGGAAATTATCGATGAATCGGAGCACCGTGCGTTGGCAAAAGCCCACGATTATTTTCTGGTACCCACATGGTATCTCGATGGTGTAAAAGCCTATGAAGGTGTGGCGACGAGAGAAATCGTCAAATCCATTTTTGAAAAGGCATTGGCGGATGCTGACTGACTGCATTTCATCAATGATTCCTGTGGAAAAAGATCTTGTCAATTGCAGAGATGATGTCGTATGGGATAAATGAGGGATAGCGTATTGGAACAATTAACATTTTCAGAAACAATCAATGATATAAAAAAAGAATTGCAGCTTCGCATACTGGTTTTGGACGGTGCCCACGGCACATATTTTCAATCCCAAAAATTAACAGCCGCCGATTATGGAAAAGGTTTGCAGGGAATGGCTGCAAAACACAGCATCACTGCGCCGCCTTTTCCGCAGCGTGGCAACCACGATATCTTGAACCTGACCAGGCCGGATGTGGTCAAAGAGATGCATACCGCCTACCTGGAAGCCGGAGCAGATATTCTTTCAACCAATACTTTCAATGCCAACCGGGTTTCTCAGGCGGATTATCAGGCAGAAGATCTGGTGCCTTTGATGAACCGGGAAGCGGTCCGACTGGCCAGAGAAGCTATTAATACTTTTGAACAAGAGGGCGAACGTAACGGTAATCAAGACAATATGCCCAACCCCGTTAATAGCCAATCCAGAGCATCCCAAAACCCCTTTCCAGTAAAAAAGCATTACATTGCCGGATCCATCGGTCCCACCAATAAAACACTCTCCCTTTCCAGAGAAGTGGAAAATCCGGCTGCTCGGACCATTTCCTTTGAAGCGATGGAAGACGCCTATTATGAACAGGCTTTCGCATTAATTGCAGGCGGTGTGGATATTCTCCTCATTGAAACCGTATTTGATTCTCTAAACGCGCGCACGGCGCTGATTGCTGCAGAGAAAGCGGGTATTGCCCTTGGAAGGCCGGTGCCTGTCATGGTTTCAGGTACGGTCACCGACAAAAGCGGACGCACCCTTTCCGGCCAAACGGTTGAAGCCTTTGCAGCTTCCATCCGCAGCCCGTTGCTGTTTTCCGTGGGCTTGAATTGCTCCTTTGGTGCCAAAGAACTCATTCCGCATATTCACAAGCTGGCAGAAACGCAAGGCTTACCAGTTTCGGTTCATCCCAATGCCGGTTTGCCTGACGTTTTTGGACACTATACAGAGACGCCTGAAGTAACAGCATCTTTACTTTCAGAACTCATGGACTACGAAAAAATCAATATTGTCGGGGGCTGTTGCGGTACCACGCCGGCACATATCCGAGCCATTGCTCAAGCAGCAAAGGGCAGGAAGCCGCGTGTGCTGCCGGTGGGTGAAGCCGTGATGCAGCTGGCCGGGCTGGAATTGAAAGAAGTACGCAGGGAAAATAATTTTCTGAATATAGGGGAACGGAACAATGTGGCCGGTTCTATTCGTTTTGCGCGCCTGATTCGTGAAAAAAAATACAACGAGGCCCTTTCCATTGCCAGAGAACAGGTGGAAAACGGTGCTCAGGTAATCGATGTGAATGTAGACGACGGGCTACTGGATTCGAAAGTGGAAATGGTGCATTTTTTACGTCTGCTGGCCTCGGACCCCGATATTGCCCGTGTGCCTGTCATGGTCGATTCATCGGACTGGGATGTTTTGCTGGCGGGTCTTCGATCCATTCAGGGCAAGAACATTGCCAACTCCATCAGCCTGAAGGCCGGTGAAGAAAAAATGCTGCAGCAGGCAATGGAAATCCGGAGAATGGGTGCGGCTGTTGTTTTTATGGCCTTTGACGAAGCCGGACAGGCGGATACTTTTGAACGTAAAATTGCTATCTGTGAACGTGCGTATCACCTCTTAACCGAAAAAGCAGGATTCAAAGCTGAGGATATTATTTTTGATCCCAATATCCTGGCCATTGCCACCGGTATGCCGGAGCACGACGCCTATGCTGTAGATTTTATCCGTGCCTGTGGCTGGATTCATGAACACCTGCCCGGCACCAAAGTCTCCGGCGGGGTCAGCAATCTGTCGTTTTCCTTCCGGGGCAACAACCGCATAAGGGAAGCCATGCATGCAGTTTTTTTATACCATGCGGTTGCTGCCGGCATGGATATGGGTATTGTGAACCCTGGTTTACTCTTAGCCTATGATGATGTGGCAACAGAGCTGCGCGACCTTTGTGAAGACGTTGTTTTGAACCGACGTAAAGACGCATCTGAACGCCTGCTGGCTTTTGCGATGGCACTATCAGAAACACCGGAAACTCAAAAAGAAAGTGCAGTGAAAGCCTGGCGTTTGGAAGCGGTGGAAAGCCGGCTGGTTCACGCCCTTGTCAAAGGCATTGATGACCACGTGGAAGTAGATGTTCTTGAAGCGCTGCCGTCACAACCGAGTGCTCTCTCGCTGATTGAAAATGTCCTGATGACAGGCATGAAGACGGTGGGGGACCTGTTTGGCGAGGGAAAGATGTTCCTGCCGCAGGTTATCCGCTCAGCGCGTGTCATGAAAAAGGCTGTTTCCGTCCTCCTACCCTACATTGAAGCAGAAAATGCCGGTGTGGCATCGAAGGCTGGTACCATTCTCATGGCAACGGTGGCCGGGGATGTCCATGATATCGGAAAGAATATCGTGGGTGTGGTTCTTTCCTGCAATAATTTTAACGTAATCGATTTGGGTGTCATGGTACCCAAAGAAGAAATAGTAGCCAAAGCCAGGGAATTGAACGTGGAGTTGATTGGCTGTTCCGGCTTAATTACCCCTTCGCTGGAAGAAATGAGGCATTTGGCGGCTTACATGCACGAGGAAGGCCTGACACTACCCCTTTTGGTGGGTGGCGCGGCCACGTCCAAAGCACACACTGCGCTGAAAATTGCGCCGATGTACCCGCACGGGGTTGTCCACTGTCTGGATGCCTCAAAAAGTGTTGAAGTGGCCGCAATTTTGTGCGATCCTTTACGCAGCAATGCCTTTAAGGCGCGCATTTCAGAAGAATACAGAGATTTGGCTATTCGGGTGCAGCAACTCGCAGCGGAAACAATTCCCGTGGAGGAAGCACGCAGGGATCGCGAAAAAAGTGGTTTTTGTGAGAAACCGCCTACCCCAAAGCAACCGGGAGTACAACATTTTTACAATGTCGGCGTAAAAGAACTGCGACCTTATATCAATTGGAATTTCTTTTTAAAGGGTTGGGAAATGCATGGGACTGTTGAAAAGCTTCTGGCAGACCCCGATAAAGGGGATGAGGTTCGCCGCCTCATGGCCGATGCAGATGCCCTTCTGGATGCATGGTTATCGGAACCTGTCTTTGATATCCGTGGTGCCTATGGACTTTTTCCGGCTTTATCCCGACACGAGGATGTGCTGGTTTATGAGAATTCAGGAAATATGCATGGGGAATCGGCCTGGGCAGTACACTTTCCACGCCAGACCGAGAAAAAAGCGCATCCCCACCTGTCGTTGGCGGACTTTATTCTGCCTGCCTGTGCTGTAGATAAGGGTATGGTTGATGGGAAGCAGGTGGATTGTGACGTTCTGCCTACCGGTGTTCAGACCGATTGGATTGGTTTTTTTGCTGTGACGGCAGGGCTTGGGGTTGAACCCTTGATTGCCTCCCTGAAAGCTGCTGGCGATGATTACAAGGCCATTATGATACGATTGTTGTGTGACCGGCTGGCAGAAGCTTATGCGGAATGGCTGCATCTCTATGTGCGGAAAGAAGCCTGGGCGTATGCACCCGATGAAAACCTGGATTTGAATGCCCTCTTCCACGAGACCTACCGTGGCATTCGACCGGCACCCGGTTATCCCGCCTGCCCGGACCATGGACTGAAGAAAATTATACTGGACGCATTGGATCCTGACGGAAAGCTGGGCATTACATTGACATCCAGTAACATGATGGTGCCAACCGCCTCTGTTTCAGGCTTTTATTTTGCTTCAGAAAAGGCGCGCTACTTTGATGCCAGGGTGAGTGAGTGATATCGGCTTCAGTCATAGAACACGGATTATGACAATTGTTTTCCCATGTTTGATTTTACTGCAACAACTCGAAAACAATCCCATTTCAGCCATAAAACATGGCGCACATCCAATTTTTATGGCTGAAACAGGCTGTTTTCTCCACATTTACTGCTGTTTTTTATTCAATGAAGAGTTGTTGCAGTGAAATCATGTTTATATTGTTGCACCAGAGGTTGAATTGCCAGCCATACCAAGCCGTTTCGGACGTATAGAGAAATGCTTTTCAGGGTTATTATTTTGCATAGGAGACAGGCGCGGCGATGAAAAATGCACAGATAAGCCTTTCTAAAGGACGGAGTGTAAGTGATGGAAGAACTGTCAGGTGTTGTGGAACGGATTACCTATAGCAATGAAGCGAACGGCTTTGCGGTCATCAAAATGAAGTCGAAGGGCTTTCCGGAATTGGTGACTGTAGTCGGTACTTTGGCAACCGTTCATGTGGGTGCTACGGTCAAAACCAACGGGTTTTGGAAGGTGGACACAAAGTTTGGGCGACAGTTTACCGCCGCCTCTTTTGAAGAAACGGTACCGGCAACCCTGGCCGGCCTTGAAAAATACCTTGGCAGTGGCCTGATTAAAGGTATCGGCCCCAAATTCGCCAAGCTCATTGTAAAAACATTCAAAGACAAAACCATAGATATACTAGAAGAAGCGCCGGACAGCCTGATCAAGGTGCCTGGTATTGGCCAAATTCGTGTAACGACTATTAAAAAAGCCTGGGTGGAACAAAAAGAAATTAAAAACCTGATGATTTTTCTGCAGGAGCATGATGTTTCCACCCACTTTGCCGGGAAAATATTTAAAGCCTATGGCAACAACAGCATCAGTGTGGTCAAAGAGAATCCTTTCCGTCTGGCGGATGATATCTGGGGTATCGGCTTTCGTACAGCTGATACCGTTGCCAAAAAACTGGGAACAGATCCTTTATCTCATGCACGCTGCCGTTCCGGAATTTTGTATGTGATGAACGAACTGGCCGGGGAAGGACACTGTTTTGTTACGAGGCCACAGTTGTCAAAAGCCTGTGAAAAACTCCTCGAACTGCCGGAGGATGTCATTGTATCAGCCTTGACCCGTATGGCTGCAGACCGGGACATTATTGTTGAAAACATGAAAAAGCAAGCCGCCTTGCGCCTTAATGAAACCGAGCGCGGTTACGATGCCGAACGTGAACGGGCTGCGGGTGCTTTGGGTACAGACAAGGGTCATCGGCCAGCATCCCATCAAAATGCTGTGGCTGCTTTGGGTACAGACAAGGGTCATCAGCCAGCATCCCATCAAAATACTGCGGCTGTTTTGGGTACAGACAAGGGTCATCGGCCACCAAGCTCACGTCAAAATGATTCAGGTGCTTCTGTTTTTGTTTCTGAAGGCGGCAAGAGTAACTGGGAGAAAACAGAAATTCCGACGGATGATGTTGCGTCCAATGATGCTGCCTTGTGGCTGCCAATGTTTTGGTTTGCAGAAACCGGTGTGGCAATGAAAATAAACCAGATATTGGCCGGCGAAAGCCCGTATCAGAACGCCGATCCAAACCCGATTCTGAATAAAACTGCAGCAGAAGCCGGGCTTGTCTATGATGTGGTTCAGGAAGAAGCGGTTCGCACGGCTGTCAAGGCGAAATGCACGGTGCTGACCGGCGGTCCGGGAACCGGCAAAACCACCACGACTCTGGCGATTTTGCGTGTTTTTGAGGCATTGGGTGCACAGGTTCTCCTGGCGGCACCGACTGGCAGGGCGGCAAAACGGCTTTCAGAAACCACCGGTCGTGAGGCGAAGACCCTGCACCGTCTTTTGGAATACAAGATGCCACAGGGCTGCCAGCGCAACGCGGATAACCCTTTGCAGTGTGATGTTTTGATGGTTGATGAAACTTCTATGGTGGATATCCTGCTTTTTTATGATTTGCTGAAGGCGTTGCCGAAAGAGGCTGTACTGCTCCTGGTCGGTGATGTAGACCAATTGCCGGCAGTCGGTGCCGGCAATGTTCTCCTTGACATGATTCAGTCGAATCGTTGCGCGGTTATCCGCTTAACCCGTATTTTCAGGCAGGCGAGCGGTTCAGCCATTATTCGCAACGCCCACCGCATTAACCGGGGAGAGTTTCCGGAACTAAAGGCGTCAAAAGACAGCGACTTCTTTTTTATGGAGCGGGAAGATCCGGAACAGATTGCCCAAACGATCAAAGACCTCTGTGTGAAAAGGTTGCCGGAACACTACAAAGTAAACCCTGTCACAGATATTCAGGTGCTTTGTCCTATGCAGCGCGGCGAAACAGGTGCGGTAAAGATGAACCAGCTGCTGCAGGAAGCCTTGAATCCGGCAACGCAAACCGTTAAATATGCGGGATCGGTGTATAAACTCGGTGACAAGGTGATGCAAATACGCAACAACTACGACAAAAATATTTTTAATGGAGACATGGGTTTTCTTTCTGAAATTAATAAAGAAGACAGCACCGTGACGATTCGCTTTGACGGCGTACCGGTTCATTATGAAAATTCGGAATTGGACGAGATTATGCTGGCCTATGCAACCACTGTCCATAAAGCACAGGGCAGCGAATACCCTGTGGTCATCGCACCTTTTAGCATGCAGCACTACATGATGCTGCAGCGGAACCTGCTCTACACCTGTGTCACGCGGGCCAAGAGGCTCTTGATTCTGGTGGGCATGAAAAAGGCAATTGCCATGGCCATCGCAAACAATCGCATTCGTAAACGGAATACGAGGTTGGCAGAGCGTTTGATGCGGGATTTGATTTAGTTGAAGCCGTCCGCCCGGGGCTACTTTTGTTGAAGTTTGGATTTAGGCTAAAAAACCTTTCTTGCGCGGAAGGCGGTTTGTGATTATAATAAGGGAGACAAAAAGTTCGAGGAGGAATAATATGAAACACATCAAGACGTTGAACGGATCAACGTTAAACAAGAATTTGAAAAAAGCTGGCTGCGGTGAATGCCAAACATCTTGCCAGTCTGCCTGCAAAACATCCTGCACAGTTGCAAACCAGAAATGTGAACGTACCACACGTTAATTTTCAGGACACACAGTGGGATGATGTCTTTGGGTAGACACAGATTTTACGGTGTTTTCAAGACGTAATATGGATGCCTGCATTCACTATTTGAATGTCATCTTTGTTTTACGTGCAATAGTGTCGTTGAAGTTTGTTGAAAAAATGGAAAGCCGGGCATCCGGCTTTTTCTTTGTGCAGTCATCTGATGTTTAGGACAAGACAATCAATGGAGGAATCATGGTTCATACTTTTTCTATGGAAGATACTTTTATGGCCGTAGACGTGCACAGTGGTGCAGTACATGTTTTGGATAAACTCGCTTATCAAATTCTTAACTGTATGGACAACAATGGTGCTGTTTCTGATATTGTTACCTGCGAAGGCCTGAAAGAAGAAGCTGGTGCTGCTGCGGTGCAAGAGGCGACAGAAGAGTTGCTTTCGCTCAAGGAGAACGGCACATTGTTCACGGAAGACATTTACCGGGAAATGATGCCGGAATGGAATAAGTCGACTGTGGTCAAAGCCCTGTGTTTGCATATCGCACATGACTGCAATTTGCGCTGTCAATATTGTTTTGCAGGGACGGGCGAATACCATGGGGCAAGATCCATGATGTCTGTGGAAGTCGGGAAAAAGGCCATTGATTTCCTGATTGAAAACTCCGCGAACCGCAGAAATTTGGAAGTTGATTTTTTTGGCGGGGAACCGCTTATGAACTTTGAAACGGTGAAAGAAATTGTCGCCTATGCACGGGAAAATGAAGCGGTGCACAAAAAGAGTTTTCGCTTCACCATCACCACCAATGCCGTGTTGCTCGATGAAGCCAAACGGATTTGGATAAATGAAAACATGCACAATGTGGTACTTTCACTGGACGGCCGCAAGGATATCAATGATAATATGCGAAAGCGTTTGAACGGCAAGAGCAGCTATGAACAGATTTTGCCCAATATCAAAGAAATGGTGAAGTTGCGTGGTGACCAGAGCTATTATGTGCGTGGCACTTTTACCCGCGCCAATCTGGACTTTGCGGATGATGTGCTGCACCTGGCTGGTCTGGGCTTTGATCAGGTATCGGTCGAACCGGTTGTGGCCAATAAAGATTCCGGTCTGGATATTCGGGACGAAGACCTGGACATCTGTCGAGCAGAGTATGAACGCCTGGCAAAACTGTATGTGAAAGAGAGACGGGATGGGACACCCTTTAGCTTCTTTCATTTCAACATTGACCTTGAAGGGGGTCCCTGCGTGGCCAAACGCCTTCGCGGCTGTGGATCCGGCACAGAATATATGGCTGTCACACCTGAAGGTGATTTGTATCCCTGCCATCAGTTTGTTGGCCAGGAAGAATTCCTGCTGGGTTCCGTGTTTGCAGGCTTGAACGGTTCACCTGTACGGGAACAGTTTATTGAAACAACAGTCTATTCCAAGCTGGAGTGTGATGCCTGCTGGGCAAAGTTTTACTGTAGCGGCGGCTGTGCGGCCAATGCCTGGCAGTTCAACAACGATATCAAAAAACCGTATCGTATTGGATGTGAACTGGAGAAAAAGCGGGTAGAATGCGCCTTGTGGGCGAAAGCCATGGAGGCGGAATCCGAAGAATTTGAATAAGAAATACATTTTCAGCAAGTTCTGTGCGAACGTGACGAGGACGCATGGGGCAAAAATCTGAAAATGCGCATCATTTTCAGCAAGTTTTCTGCGAACGTGACGAGGGCGCATGGGGTAAAAATCTGAAAATGCGCAGCATCTTCAGTAAGTTTTGTGCGAACTTGACGAGGACGCATGGGGTAAAAATCTGAAAATACGCAGTATCTTCAGTAAGTTTTGTGCCAACTTGAAGAGAATGGCATGGACATAAATATGAACAAATCGTGAATGATGGGTTTTGTACTTGTCCTTATGGACGGAAAGCTTTATAATACTTTAATGTGATTCTT
>JBBRWP010000078.1:0-12576 GCA_038249175.1 Acetivibrionales bacterium | reverse complement strand
TCCGTTTCAGGGTTGGCAGCACCGCTTTTTTCTTGTTGCAGGCTGTCTTGAAAGACACCTTCTTCGGCTGGCCCTTCAAACTGCCGTCCATGTAAGACAATCTCTTCTTCAACGCGAAAGGCCGCATCCTGATTTGAAAAACAAGGATGCATATTAAAAAACAGGATGTACGGCGCCAACGCCGCAGCATTTGAAAAACGTTGATTCTCCATGAGGGAGTGCGCACCGGCACCAATCCCCAGATAGTCACCACGCTCCCAGTATATCAGATTGTGTCGGCAAGAAAACCCTTTTTTTGCGAAGTTTGAAAGCTCATACTGTTCAAACCCGTGTTTATGCAGAAGTGCACGCGCCGTGTGGTACATCCGGCGGTCCAATTCTTCTGAAACAGGCGGCAGGAGATTCTTTTCAGACAGGGTTCCCCAAACGGTGCCTTCTTCGATAGACAGGCTGTAACAGGAAAGATGCTGCACTGGTGCGGC
This sequence comes from Acetivibrionales bacterium, assembly GCA_038249175.1. GTDB lineage: Bacteria > Bacillota > Clostridia > DSM-8532 > DSM-8532 > JAEWSN01. The sequence continues at coordinate 12,094 of JBBRWP010000078.1, read as the reverse complement.
AACAGCAAAAAGCAAAGTCTCCTGCCATTGGACCATGCTTTGTTTTGGCAAGCCGAACATCAGATCCAGGTTGATATTTTTGAAACCTGCCTCGACAGCCATTTGTACACTTTCGACAGCATCCGCTTGTTGATGGATACGCCCCATAGCTGCCAGGAGATCTTCCTGAACTGCCTGCACACCAAAACTGATACGGTTAAAGCCTGCGGCCTGCATGGCGACCATTTTTGCGGGTGTTACGGTTCCGGGATTGGCTTCTATACTGATTTCAGCATCATGCACCACGAAAAAATAGCGATGAATGGCTTTTGTTAGAAACATATAATCTTTCGGTTCCAGCAGCGAAGGCGTACCCCCACCAACAAAAACAGTTTTTACCGTACAATTGGGGTGCCTTTGACTTTGCATGGCCATCTCCTTTTCAACGGCCAACAAATAGGCCGGCAAAAGCTCCTGCCGGCCTGCGAAGGATGCAAAATCGCAATAATTGCACTTCTTCATACAAAAAGGAATATGAATATAGAGGGCTATGTTATGCATTCATTACCTTTCATCGGGGTTATAACCATACTATTCTCTTCATGTTGGTACAAAACTTGCTGAAACATCCCGTTATTAACCAGCATAAACATGATTTCACTGCAACAACTCGAAAACAATCCCGTTTCAGCCATAAAACATGGCGCACATCCCATTTTTATGGTTGAAACGGGCTGTTTTCACCACATTTACTGCTGTTTTTTATTCAATGAAGAGTTGTTTCAGTGAAATCAAACATTACCTGTAGCATGGCAGTGCTGCCCGTTCGGGCAACCACTTTATCCCTTGCCTTCTGTTTTGACAGTTATGTATCCAATTTTAAAACAGACATAAATGCTTCCTGTGGCACTTCAACACTGCCTACCTGGCGCATCCGTTTTTTCCCTTCTTTCTGCTTCTCAAGCAGCTTTCTCTTACGGGAAATATCGCCGCCATAACACTTGGCCAAAACGTCTTTGCGGTAGGCACTGACCGTTTCACGGGCAATAATTTTACTGCCGATACAGGCCTGGATTGGTATCTCGAACATTTGGCGATGAATGGTCTCCTTCAACTTTTCTACCATGCGGCGGCCACGGTTGTAAGCCTTATCCATATGTACAATGAATGACAAGGCATCCACGGCCTCATTGTTCAGCTTAATATCCAGCTTCACCAATTTTGACTGTTGATAACCGGTCAACTCATAATCCAGCGAAGCATATCCCTTTGTCCGGCTTTTCAACGCATCAAAGAAGTCATAGATAATTTCATTCAAGGGCATGGTATAGTGCAGGATGACGCGTGTCGCTTCCATGTACTCCATGCTCACATACGTACCCCGCCGGTCTTGACACAGTTCCATAATATTGCCTACATACTCCGTCGGCGTCATAATGGTCGCTTTGACCATGGGTTCTTCCATAGATTCAATTTCAGCAATATCTGGCAGATTGCTCGGGTTGTCAAGGTCAAATACCGTTCCGTCGGTTTTGGTAACTTTGTAAATTACCGAAGGCGCCGTGGTCACCAGATCCATATTGTATTCACGTTCCAGGCGTTCTTGAATAATTTCCATGTGCAGTAAGCCCAGAAATCCACAACGAAAGCCAAACCCCAGGGCTACAGAAGATTCCGGGTCGAACATGAGTGCTGCATCATTGAGTTGCAGTTTTTCCAATGCATCCCGCAGGTCACCATATTTTGACCCATCAGCCGGATAAATGCCGCAAAAAACCATCGGTACCGCTTTTTTGTAACCGGGCAGGGGTTCCAGCGCGGGATTTTCTGCTGTTGTGATGGTATCACCCACATGGGTATCGCGCATGTTTTTGACGGAGGCACAGATATATCCAACATCCCCGGCCATCAGTTTACCTGTCGGTAGTAAGCTTCCCGGGCGCATTGAGCCAATCTCAGTAACAGTAAATTCTTTTTTTGTATGCATCATTCGGATACGTTGGCCAATCTCAATGGTGCCTTCCCGTACCCGTACATAACACACAACACCTTTATAACTGTCATAAAAAGAGTCAAAGATGAGGGCCCGCACCTGTCCGCTTTCGTCACCCTGTGGTGGTGGCACTGCTTCAACAATGCGTTTGAGTACTGCATCAATGTTCAGTCCGCTTTTGGCAGAAATTAACGGTGCATTCCAGGCTTCAATGCCAATAATATCTTCAATTTCATGGATGACTTCTTGCGGGCGTGCACTGGGCAGATCTACCTTGTTAATGACCGGTACAATTTCAAGATTTTGATCGGTAGCAAGGTAAACATTTGCCAGCGTCTGTGCTTCAATGCCCTGGGACGCATCGACCACCAGTACCGCACCTTCACAGGCGGCAATGCTTCTGGAAACCTCATAATTAAAATCGACATGGCCGGGCGTATCAATAAGGTTAAACACATACTCCTGGCCATCATCGTGCAGGTATACCATGCGAACCGCCTGCGCCTTGATGGTTATGCCGCGTTCACGCTCGATATCCATGTTATCCAGAACTTGTTCTTCCATTTCCCGCTCGGTCAATGAACCGGTTCTTTCCAAAAGCCGATCCGCCAAAGTGGATTTTCCGTGATCAATATGGGCAATAATACAAAAATTACGAATATACTTCTGTCTTTCGCTACTGGCCATTTTCCCTCCAAGTTGAATACAATGTTTTCAGTGTAGGAACCCCGCTTTTCAGCTCCGAAGCAGTCAAAAAGGAGTCAAAAAAGATGAAGAACGACTCATTTGCTGCCAATAATCCACCATATACAGTACATGAAGTGCACTGCCCCCTAGCGTTATGCATAGCACCGTGTCGAAGGCTGATTTTGCATCAAACCGGATCATTTTCGGATAATTAATCTGCAATCACACTGTACCCGCTATTATATCACGGTGCGCTTATCCCATTCCACTGAATAACATACGCTGTGGCTGCGAAACATGGGCTTTTTAAAAAATCATCGCTATATTTTTCCGAACACATCATGGGGTGCCGCGATATATACGATGTGCCGGTACGGATTACGTGCGTCCAGGAAGCAGCATGGGTTCCCCACAAAAACCAATGCAGATTTGGGGAATACTGCGACAAGAATGCCAACAGCCTTTCAGTAAATGGTATCCAGATTTCTTTGTGCACCCCGGGGTTACCCACTTGAACCGTAAAGGATGTGTTCAAGAGCAAAACCCCCTGTTCCTCCCAATTTTGAAATAAAGTATTTGGTTTCGCAATTGCAAACCGGCCATTTGTAATGTCCTTCAGTACCTGCGAAAAAGGTGGCGGATATGTTGATTTAGGTGCCATAGTTGGATCCGAACTGCTCATCGATAGGCAGTTTCGGTGATTTGCGGCTTCATTTTGCAACCACAATGCGCGAACGATGTTTTTTAAGGACACCTGGCGAAAAGCGTCTTGCCAGGACACCAGACCTCCCACCTCAAACGCGCGACCGGTTGCCGCTCCCGTAGAAGGATACGGATCCTGCCCGAGGATAACCACCTTCAATCGTTTTAAATCTGTCTGCAGAAAACGCAACACATTCTCTGTGTCCGGCAAAAAGCAAGCACCTACAATTCCAGCAATCTTAACCAAAAGCGAGCGAATCTCATCCGAAAGGAACGGCTGCCAGGAAGGATGAACCTTTTGTAACCAGACATGGGTTTCCCGCTTCTTTACATTCATTTTTTCACGAAACATAGTTTCCCTTTTCTTCTTTGACTGACCATCTTCGTTCTAGTGTACTGTCTGGCTCAAATTTAACATAATGACAGTATCAGTGATTCATATTTCCAACTATAATGAACGTTCATTACCGGTTTTTATTAAGCCATATATTAGCTATATATCAACCAGACAGTACCCTTATGTCAAATTGCATATATTTTTTTCAGTCCAAAGTCTTTTGTATCAATGATTACAGCATGATTTTAATATCGGAGACTTATACAACTTGACACTCGTTGTATGCCTTTTATTTTTGCATCAGAAAAGTCCACAGACCTCTGATAACAATATGAACTACCGGTGCAGCACTGCTATCACACTCATTTTTTTCCGTCCAATTCGTGCTGGAGAACTTGAATACGGTCGCGCAAAGCGGCCGCACGTTCAAACTCCAATTCCCTTGCGGCAACTTTCATTTCTTTGGTCATGCTGTCAATCAACGCTGTTAACCCTGCCTTATCCAACACAGACGTTTCTGGTTCGCGTCCTGGACGGAAGGGCTGTGACAGTTCGGCCACCTTGAAGGTTTCAAGATTGTTGTAAAACCCTTTCACTATGCTTTTGGGTTCGATACCCAAACGCTCATTATTCTCTGTTTGCAGTTTGCGTCGTCGATTCGTTTCACTAATGGCATAATTCATGGACTTGGTCATTTTATCCGCATACATGATGACCCGGCCTTCCACATTTCTTGCGGCACGGCCAATGGTCTGGATGAGGGATGTTTCAGAACGCAGGAAGCCTTCCTTATCAGCATCCAGAATAGCCACCAGTGTCACCTCAGGTAAATCCAGGCCTTCTCTGAGCAGGTTAATCCCAACAAGAACATCAAAAACCCCACTCCGCAGATCGCGCACAATCTCGATTCGTTCCAGGGTGGCCACGTCTGAGTGCAGGTAACGTACCTTCATACCTGTGTTTTCAAAATATTTTGTCAAATCTTCGGCCATGCGTTTTGTCAAGGTCGTAACCAAAACACGCTGATTTCTTTTCGTCACAACTCGGATTTCTTCCATTAAATCATCGATCTGGCCCTTCACCGGCCTGACAATAATTTCAGGATCGATCAATCCGGTCGGGCGGATAATTTGTTCCACCACTTCTGATGAAAGCTGCCGTTCGTACTGTGACGGGGTTGCCGAAACATAGATGAACTGCCTGGCCCTTTCGTTGAACTCTGCAAACGTCAATGGACGGTTGTCATATGCTGAAGGAAGACGGAAGCCAAAGTCAATCAAAGATTTTTTTCTTGCATGGTCGCCATTGAACATGGCACCAATCTGCGGCACAGATACATGAGACTCATCGATTACAATTAAAAAATCGTCCGGAAAATAATCCAGGAGGGTATAAGGTGCACTGCCGGCTGGTCGGCCGGAGATATGACGGGAATAGTTTTCGATGCCGCTGCAAAAGCCCAGCTCACGCATCATTTCCAAATCGTAACGTGTGCGTTGCTCAATGCGCTGCGCTTCCAGCAGCATATTGTTCTCTCTAAAGTAATTCAGCTGTTCTTCGAGTTCTTTTTCAATGGACTGCACAGCCTGCTCCATTTTAGCTTTTGAGGTGGCAAAGTGGGATGCCGGAAAGACTGCCAAATGAGAACGTATACCTTTGACTTCGCCGGTGAGCACGTCAATTTCACTGATACGCTCCACTTCATCGCCAAAAAACTCAACCCGCATGGCGAGGGAATTTGAAGATGGCGGGAAAATATCCAATACATCACCCATCACACGGAAAGTCCCGCGATGAAAATCAATCTGGTTGCGTGTATACTGGATGTCGACCAGTTTTCGAATCACATCGTCCCGGTCACGGATCATTCCCGGACGGAGTGAAAGCATCAGGTCCGTGTAATCCTCCGGATCTCCCAAACCATAGATACAGGAAACCGATGCCACAATAATGACATCCCGACGTTCAAACAAAGAAGCCGTTGCAGAGTGCCGAAGTTTATCAATTTCATCATTGATGGAAGAGTCTTTTTCAATATAGGTATCTGTTGATGGAATATAGGCTTCCGGTTGGTAATAGTCATAATAGCTGACAAAGTATTCTACGGCGTTATCAGGAAAAAGCTCCGCAAACTCATTGCAAAGCTGTGCAGCCAGTGTTTTATTGTGCGCAATCACCAAGGTTGGTTTTTGCACTTTCTCAATAACATTGGCAATGGTATAGGTTTTGCCGGAACCGGTGACGCCCAGAAGTGTTTGATGACGACTGCCGGTTTTAATCAGGTCAGTCAGCCGCTCTATGGCCGCTGGCTGGTCACCTTCGGGTTTGTACTCGGAATGGATACGAAAAGGGGTCATGTACATTCCTCCCCGCCATGATACACAAGTTCTTAGATTGCCATAAAAATGAAAAGACCATACTTGGCAGTCAATAAACATGTTGCTAACAGTCAAGCAGCCAAAATCGATAGTTTCCGATTCGGCTGCCGGATAAGGCGCACATATTCACAAGGCTGACACGTATGGCCTAAAAACCACAAGGTTCTTATTTCAGCAAGAACACCAAAAATACGGATGTAATGATGAAGCCAATAGCACACAAACCGGTATAACGGCTGAGTTTTGATTCAATATCACGGCCCTTGCTCTTGCCAAAGAACGTTTCCGCACCACCGGCAATAGCGCCGCTGATTCCTGCAGAACGACCCGCCTGTAAAAGGACAACCGCAATAACAACCAGACAAAGCAATATATGCAATACATTGATGATAATCGTGAGCACCATAATTATTTCCTCCGTGTTTTTCGTATACAGCTTTGCTATTCTATCATAGCCATTCGCGGAATTCAAGTGAAACAAAAATCGATTTTCAAGGTATACTATAAATGATTCTAGTGCAAAAAGTCGATTTTCGACTTTTTCATGCAAGTTGCAAAATGCAACTTGCATGCAGCCAGCGGCGTTCCGCTGGCTGGCAGTGAAACCTTGATTGGGGGCGTTACAGCCACCATAGGTGGTTGTAACATGCAAGATGATAAAATCATCTTGCATAATAACGCACAAATGTGCGTTATTGCACCAGAATCATAAATAAACCGGGGTTGAAATACAGACACAGAAAACGAGAGTTCATAGAAAGAGGTTACGATGACCATCAGCTTTGCTACCATACTCCACGCAGTGTACGTTGGATTGATTACCGGCTACCTGGTGGCCTTACCGACTGGACCGGCCGGACTCGAATCCATTCGTTGGACACTGACAAAAGGACTGAAACAGGGAATATTTGTTGCCTTCGGTGCTGTGGTTGCCGATGCGTTGGATGTTGTCCTCATCAATTATGGGTTTCTGGAGCTACTGAAAATCCACATTATGATAGAGGTTTCATTTTGGCTGTTGTTCGGCGGACTGGTTCTGTTTATTGGCCTAAGGGATATGAAACGGCAGAAAATGCACATGACAATCTCCCCGGTCAAACCGAAAAAGACAAAACCCCATCAAGCGTTCCTGACCGGATTCTTGTTCACCATTACCTACCCGGGTGTCCATTTATTCTGGATCACCTTTAGCAGTACCATTATCCGTACATGGAAAGCCAGCAGTGCCACTGAGGGGCACATATTTACTGTTGCCGTTTTGGTTGGCATGTTCCTTGGTGTTGTGACCATCAATGTGCTGGCGCATTTTGGCAAGAAACTGACAATTCCCGCTTTTGTGAAGAAGATTGGCGAATGGGTCCCCTTCATCATTGTCCTGATGGGCGCCGGGTTTATCGTGACTGGTGTTGTCATTTTCATCCGGCACATCATGGGCCTTGTTTAGCAAAAAGGAAGAAACACGATTTACAAACGGGCTTCCAGTTCTTTCTTTCTTGCTTCATTGCCCGGTTTTCCGAGGAGCGCAAACATGTTTTTCTTGTACTCTTCCACGCCGGGTTGATCGAAGGGGTTCACCCCCAAAAGGTAACCGCTGATCGCACAGGCTTTTTCAAAGAAGTACACCAGATACCCAAACCAATAAGCATTCATTTCAGGGATATTCAAGACAAAATTGGGAACCCCCCCGTCATTATGGGCTAGAATAGTGCCCAGCATGGCTTTTTTGTTCACAAAATCCATGTCTTGACCTTCCAGATAATTCAAAGTATCCAAATCGTCGGTTGTAGCAATCAGCTTCATGGTTTTGGCCGACTTTTCAACATTCAAAACAGTCTCAAACAGGTTCCTTATGCCATCCTGAATGTACTGTCCCATGGAATGTAAATCGGTTGAAAAGTCGACCCCAGCAGGGAAAATCCCTTTTTGATCCTTGCCTTCGCTCTCACCAAAGAGTTGTTTCCACCACTCTGTGACAAAGTGAAGAGAAGGTTCATAGTTCACCATAATCTCGGTTGTGCGGCCTTTCCTTAGGAGGGCATTGCGTGCAGCTGCATAGCGCAGGCAATCATTTTCTTCATAGGGTTTCAAGGATGCAGTGCGACTGTCCGCTGCGCCCTGCATCATGGCTTTGCAGTCGATGCCGGCAACGGCAATCGGCAGAAGTCCGACAGCTGTCAGAATAGAGTAACGGCCACCCACATCATCCGGGATAACAAATGTCTGATACCCTTCAGAATCCGCCAGTGTTTTTAAAGCACCACGCGCTTTGTCCGTCGTGGCGTAAATACGAGATTTAGCACCTTCTTTGCCGTATTTCTTTTCCATGGTTTCCTTAAACAGACGGAAAGCAATGGCAGGTTCCGTTGTTGTCCCGGATTTGGAAATAACATTGATAGAAACATCCTGGCCTTCAATCAGGTCAAACAGGTCAGCCAGATAATTCGGGCTGATGTTGTTGCCGGCAAACAGCACTGCCGGGCCTTTTCGTTTGTCATTTGGCAGTTGATTGTAAAATGAATGCCCCAGCGCTTCAATGGCAGCACGTGCACCAAGGTAAGAGCCACCAATACCAATGACCACAAGAACATCACTGTCTTTGCGAATTTTTTCCGCTGCGGCTTCAATGCGCGCAAATTCAGCTTTGTCATAATTGACCGGCAAATCAACCCACCCAAGAAAGTCATTCCCCGGTCCATTACGGTCACCTAAGAGCTGTACTGCCGTTTGAACCTGCGGTTTCATATGGTCCATCTCGTGTTGTGTCATAAAACCCAATGCATTTTTTAATTCAAAACGAATACCCATAAACGATCTCCTCCATCTTGTGATTCGCACAAATTCTATTATAAACGCAATCGCTTCTGCCGTAAACAGGAAGGATATTTCTGATAGAAGCACCACGTCCATGAGCCATTGGGCAAGCGGATTCTATTGCAATGCACAATTGGAAAGTTCAGCTCAACTTACCAACCCATTTCTAGGCTGGTAAGTGTAACTGAAGCAAACACCACTGTCCAAAAGAAAAAACCATCCCAGGGTGATAACGCTCGTTTGTGCGTTATCAGGCAAGATGGTTTTAGCATCTTGCCTGTTCCAAAAACTCAATAAAACTATTTCGTTTTTAGATCAGCCAAAAGCTCTTCTGATGTGGCATCCGAAAAGATGCCGGTAAGCAGGGTGTCAACATAACCAGTAATACTTTTTCTAAACATCAATGCCAAACCAATGACAATGGCAATAATGACAACGAGTTCAACCGTGTTAAGCCCGCGTTCATCTGCGAAAAAAGCAGCGATTTTCGTTTGTTTTTCTTTCCTGGTGCTGGTACGCAAAAGGGGTATCCTCTTATAATGGATACCTGAATAAAGCATACTGTGAATGGAACAGATTGCAGATGTGATAGAATTTTTCATCGTTGTGGCCTCCGCCGTTATTATTCCCCGAACGGACTGGCTGCCTTTAATTATAAGTTAGAATATACTTCTCTGAAAAATAGTTTAGCAAGAACGATGAACTTTGTCAATAACATATTGAACTTTTTATTTCGTACCATTTTCACATTGTTCGTTTCGCATAATTTCATACATCAGGATGCCTGCAGCCACGGCAGCGTTCAAGGATTCCGCTTTGCCCGGCATGGGTATCATCACCGTTTTATCAACACGCTTCAATAGTTCTTCTGACACACCGGATGACTCATTTCCGATAACCACGGCAAGAGGCATCACAAAGGGTGCCTCCCAGGAGAGTAAGCCATCTCTGGGGTGTGCTGCTACTGTTAGAAAACCCTGCTGTTTGAAGTTGTCCACTGCCAAAGCAATATCCGATACAACTTGAACATGAATGTGCCATATCGAGCCCATGGTGGCTCGTAGTACTTTTGGCTGCCAGGGATCAGCACTGTCTTCCGATAACATAACCAGGTCAAAACCACAGGCATCTGCGGTTCGTATGATGGCGCCAACATTTCCAGGATCCTGCAAATGTTCCAAAAGGATTACCTTTTTATGATCCGTTGCGGATGAAGAAAATCCCTTCTGTTGCTTTGGCAATGCTGCTACGGCTGCTATTCCTTGAGGCGTTTTTGTATCCGATAGTTTTACCAATATTTCATTCGACACCGCAATTATCCGTATGGTTTGCAGATGCTCTGCTATCACCGATCCGAATGAACCTGACCATTCGCCAGAGACGAGTATTATTTCAAGTGAAACACCTGAAAGTAAGGCCTCAATGACCAGCTTTTCTCCTTCAATAAAATACCGGCCAGACATTTGTCGGTCTTTTCGGTTTTTCAAAGCAGCCAATTCTTTGACAAGTGGGTTCTGAAGACTGGTGATTGTCTCTGAAAACTGCATTTCTTCACAGCCTTTCATGGTTTACCGGTACCTTCATCATTACAAAAGCAATATACGATATAACATTGGCGCTAACCTTCACGGTTGGCGCTTGGAATTTGCAGAAAAAGCAATGTGCTTGTAACATATTCGCACTGCCATTCATGTTTCTTGATATCAATGATAAATAAAGGCCGCATGGATCCTTTTCGTTATCCGTAGAATCGCCATCAGAAGATGAACGAAGCGCACGACTTTCAAAAGAGACACCTGCGGCCTTTTGAGCATCAAGTAGACTATGGCTTCACTTTTGTAACCAGCTGTGCAAAACCAACTTTGTCATTGACAGCCATGTCCGCAAGTATTTTACGGTTCAATTCAATCCCGGCAACTTTCAAACCATTCATAAAACGGCTATAGCTCATGCCATTGATACGTGCCGCAGCGTTGATACGTGCAATCCACAATTTTCTGAATTCACGTTTCTTTTGTCTTCTGTCCCGGAACGCATAGTTCAGGGATTTCATGACCGCCTGATTGGCAACCCTGTAGAGTTTACTCTTTGCACCAAAATAACCTTTGGCTAGTTTTAATGTTCTTTTACGTCTTGCGCGCGTACGCACGCCACCTTTGACTCTGGCCATGATTCACACCTCTTTTCCTTATGCATATGGGAGCATTTTTTTGACTGTTGCTGCGTTGACATCTGCCACGTATCCGCCTTTTCTTAAGGCACGTTTACGCTTTGTATTCTTCTTTGTTAGGATGTGGTTTTTCCCCATTTTCGTACGTTTTATCTTACCGGTTGCGGTAAGCTTAAACCTTTTTTTTGAGGAGCTGTGGGATTTCATTTTCGGCATCTTCCTGACCTCCTTATGGTGTAGCTTTATTCGGAACCAATATCATGGACATGCTTCTGCCTTCCATGAGCGGGGCTCTTTCTACCTTACCAACTTCTGCGATGGCCTCCGCGAATTTTAACAACACTTCGCGACCACGGATGGCGTAATTCATTTCACGACCTCGGAAACGAATGAACACCTTCACTTTATTGCCTTCTTCCAGGAATTTTGACGCATTGACCATTTTGAAATTAAAATCGTGTTCTTCAATTTTTGAAGACAAACGAATCTCTTTCAATTCAACCACAGTCTGCCTTTTTTTGGCTTCCTTTTCCTTTTTACTTTGTTCATAAAGGAATTTGCCATAGTCCATGATTTTGCAGACCGGTGGATTCGCGTTGGGAGAGATTTTCACCAAATCCAATTCTTTCTCGTTCGCACGCAATTGCGCTTCGCGGGATGTTACAACACCAATCATCGTGCCATCTGCTTCAATTAGCCGAACTTCCTTGTCACGGATCTGAGCGTTAATCTGACCTTGTTCCTTTTTGATAATAAACACCTCCGTTGTGCGTTCCCAAAGCGCCTTGCTTTGCAGAACCAGAACAACAAAAAACAGGTGAAGCGTACTTCACCTGTTCATCAATCCCTAAAGCGGATTACATCCGTCATTTCATGATTGACCCGCCGAAACCTATCGGACAAGGTGAGAAGCCAAGCTTCTTCTTTGTTGCCTGCTCATAATACCGAAAGTTCCCCAGCTTGTCAAGTCGCATTTCACAACTTGCATGCAGCCAGCGGGGTTACCGCTGGCTGGCAGTGAAACCTTGATTGGGAGC
>JBBRWP010000077.1:0-12654 GCA_038249175.1 Acetivibrionales bacterium | reverse complement strand
GACTTGGTATGTATTCACTCATATCGTAGGTGACTTTGTATGTATTCACTCATATCGTAGGTGACTTGGTATGTATTCACTCATATCGTAGGTGACTTTGTATGTATTCACTCATATCGTAGGTGACTTGGTATGTATTCACTCATATCGTAGGTGACTTGGTATGTATTCACTCACATCATAGCTGATGTACTATGTATTCACTGACATCGTAGCTGACTAGATTTTCTACTTTCTGTATTTTTCCGTTTCGACACCGGGTGCATCATCGACAATTATGTCCCGAATCACACCTCTTCGTATTCCTCCTCGTGTTCAAGTGAAACCTCTCCCAGTGTAGAAAGCGCTGGAATGGCGGCCTGTTGGTGTAAATATTGTAAATCAAGATATTCTAACGCCGCCCGAATATAGGTGCGGACAGGCTGATAACCAAGCTGCCGAATCAGCGAAGCACTATCCATGCCCGCATCCCAACCATTGGCTATGCCATGGAGATTTGCAATGCCATCGAGCAACTGTGCCAGGTCTGCTTCTTCAGCGGGAAGCACCCGCAATGAACGGCTATCAATGGCTTTTGTAAAAAAGGTATTCATTTTTACAACGGCGGTATCACCATCCTTGGCAGCCAGTTCTGGCATGACGGTCCTGTCGTCATCTGTTTTTCCATACCACAAATCATCCTGCAGTCTTGTTGCAGCAGCAGCGATAACATAAATGTGATACGATTGGCTGTTGTCCCAATTCAGCAGCCAGGAAAGGTTCTGATAGGCCTTGTATCGCGATGCTTTGCCCAGGCGGCCAAGGAGTTCAACTTCATCAATCAGAATGACCCAGCCGTTGAACCCGCAAAGCTTCAGGGTATCTGCCATCATGCCGAAATAGGCCTGTGTATCATTGGCTACTTTAAATTTCGTTTTTGGCAAGGCCGTTTTGTGGCAAAGGCGGTGAATCTTCCCTAATTCTGAAATGGGCACCCGCTGACCAACCAAATCGGCATAGAGTTTCTCGCGTTCTTCACCTTCAGCCAAAAAATAATCTTCAAGAACCAGTGTGGGCAGCAAATTACTGTAGCGATTTTCTTCTTTGATGCGGCTGTTGGAAAGCTGGCCGGGGTTCATTTTGTCCAAATAATGCTGTATTCCCTCGAGCGTAGAGGTGGGTGTCTTAATGCGTGGGGCGACATTGGCATAAAATTTGAAAAGTTGGTGGCAGGACACTTCCCTACTCAATGAAATACGGCTGACGGCAAAATTCATGTCCAGTGCCTTATGTTCAATGGCCGTCAGTGCATGCGTTTTTCCCTGTCCGTATTGGCCCCAAAGAATACGGCCTTGCGGAATAACATCATGCGCAAAAGAGGCAAGGTCTTCCGTAATTTTTTCCGTGATGTTTTGCCTTAAGTCCGGCAAAATCCGTGTTGAAAGCCGTGTAGGGACGCCGGCACGCAGGGATTCAATGACGAAAATAGATTCTTTAACGGATTCTTTCATAGATTCTCTTTGATTCACTGGCCGCTTCCTCCGTTTTCACTGGTATAGGTGTTGTCCATCACGGCTGCTTTCAATGTGCTATGCGTATTTAGGAGGAATGTGTTATCAATATATTTTTTCTTAAGGCCATATTGGCTGAAGATGTTTGCTAAATGCCGGGAGAGTCTGGATGGGAAATCCGAACCAAGACAATCAAGGTGTTGATCGACATCCACGATATCGCAGAGTGAATTGAACATGCCGGAAGGCACCAGCCCGGTCTGCAGGCGCATCCAAAGAGCTTCGTAACTGCGGAAGCCGCGTTTTTCATCTTCTACAATGTTGCGGCGTCCTGCCACGACAAACAACAATCCTTTCAACAGTTCGCCATCATCAATGAGTTGCCGAATCAGTTCACAGGTGTCCTTAATGTTCGCGGGTGTATAGAGGAAACGACCGGTTTCACTGGAACGTTCGTACATGACATCAATATCATCAATCAGAACGACCAGACCTTTCATGCCTGAAAAAACGATCAGCTTCAGCAGGGCATCCAGCCACTGCCTGGCATTCGACTTTTGAAGGGTTTCAAAAAGACCGGAAGCCTGTCGTTCATAGCGTTCCAGCCTTTCACCGCGCAGCCATTTTACCGCAATCTGTGTTGCAGCCGTATCTTCATCAATCAGTCTATCTTTCATGAGGGTGAAGGCGAAATTAAAAATGGAAGAGCTGAAATCAGCGTCTTTCAAGATTTTCGCGATGGCTATCCGTATTTCCCTTCCCGCTGCGGCGGTTCCGAAACCTTCTTCGGCCACGTAAGGCAAGAGCCCTGTTGTGCCGTCATAGATGCCGGATTCATAACCGAGGGAACGCGCTGCTTTGAGGCTCAACCCGCGAATCACTTTTTCCATGTCCACACAGGAGACAATGAGCCTGTATAAGCTTGGCAGGTCATTGAGTTTGGAACCAATATCACGCGCTGACAGATAAATACCAAAGTAATCTTTTGCAAGGGAACGGGATTGGATTTCCCGCATCAGGTGGGTTTTTCCGCTGCCCTCACTGCCAATAAGCACTTTGACTTTACTGCCGCCTTCAGCGATATATGTATCCAGATAGGTCTGTGTAAAACGGTCCAGCCAAACATCAGAACCAAGGGTCATGTCCCTGACAAGGTTCAGGTTGTCGGGCGGCTCACCGTTTCGTAAATGGATAATGTCTTCCACACTCAATGCCATATGCTATGCACCTTCCCATCTGCAACACTGAAAAGTCCTTCAGCTTACATGATTCACAGTGATTATTCCGTTGTCTTTACTCTTTATGAGTCTTCAAAAGACTTGAATCGCAAAAATTACATTGGAATCAAAACCAAGGGCTACACACCTTCTTCATATATTGTCAGGCTGCTAATCTTGTCTTGACGACCCTTACTGTCGATTACCGTTATAGCCCTTGCCTGATCACGGGCGGTTCCCAATTCAAAACGGTAACGATCCATGGATATGGTCGCATTTTCTTTCAACAAACCCAGGTCGTACATATAAAATTGTTTTGGATAATCCTGACGGGAAGATTGCTTCATGGTCAGCAGGCTGTAGAGGTCATTGAGCGATACAGCCTGACCCCACGTAACCGTTTTCCCGGGAAAATTCAGACGGTTTGCATAGGTATAAGCTTCCAGCAATTCTTTCATAAAAGCGGTCTGATTGAACTTGCGTCCGGTAAGTCTCTTGTATCGGTGAGAGACCCATTTGGTCAATTCCTGCGGATTGAGCGAAGTGAAACGCTCTATTTTACGTCCCAGTGAAAGTCGGGCTTCGAACGTGTCCAGCGCAATACTGAACTTGAAAGGCGGGATGTCATACTGCGGAAATTTTCCGCTGATGGGAATGCCTGCTTCCCGCAATGATGTTTCCAAAGCGTCAACGTATTCACTGGAATTGATGGTATTCGTGAGATTCAGGAAGGTTTCAGCCAGATCATCCTGAATGGTCTGCCAGTTTTCAGACAAACGATCCAATTGCGAAACCATTTCTGCAACGGTTTGGGTTGCATTTTTAATGTCCCAGCTTTTCGATATATTCTTGACGATATGCCAGTCTTTCAGGACCCTTTTGGATGATGCATCGAATGCGCTAAAAGCAGCTGCTTTCATATCTGGATTGCTCATGGGTGTCTTCCTCCTGTTTTTTCTCATACGACGATTCATTTAGTCTGATTTTGCCTTAAAGGATGAAGTTTTAGGTCGTTATACTGCAATGATAACGGTCATAAAGCCAGTACTTCAAGGCTCATTGTGTAACCATCGCATATAGTCCATCGTTTCAAATAAGATTTCCATGACATTATTTCATAAAATGATGTATTGTGGAAGGTGTAAAAACAACTTTCGCAAAATCCCGTGTGAGGGTTCATACAATGCCACGTGACATCATCCAATAATGATAGCGTGATGCCATCCAATGATGCTAGCGTGATGCAATGCAATAATGGCAGCATGATACCATCCAATAATGCTAGCGTGATGCCATACAATAATGCTAGCGTGATGCCATACAATAATGCTAGCGTGATGCCATGCAATAATGGCAGCATGATACCATCCAATAATGCTAGCATAATACCATCCAATAATGCTAGCATGATACCATCCAATCATGCTAGCGTGATGCCATACAAAAAGGTTCAAAGTGATATCCTTGTTCAAAATATGGTACTTGCATCCTCGTCATGTTTGAACACGGCATTGGTCAACGCGAAAGTTATTGTTCCACAGAAAGGTGCATTCATGGTCGTCAAAATTGGTGAAAATTATGTTGCTTTGTCTTATGAAAGTATTCGAAAAAACGCAGTCAATGGTTCTGTGTTTTCTGAAGGCATAGACCTTTATGCTGTAGAAATGATAAAGAGGCTGGTTTACCTTGCAGAAGATAACAGCTTTAGTGCGCTTATTTCAGATGAAGTGACCTATGCGGTGAAACTCGTTTTCACGAAAAGTGGTGAACTGGCAACTATGCACTGCGATTGTTCACTTTTTTATGAGAACAGGAAGGCGTGTCGGCATATCGCAGCGACCATGGTCGCTTTGTTACAGTTTTTTGGAGGAAAATCGACTCTTCGCGTGGAAAATATTTTTCGATTTGTGGATGTTGAGAAAGAGAATAATGCTGAACAGATGGAGGGTTCGCGTGGCAATACAAGTGATAGGCAGTCACGAACAAATGGTGAACCATTCCCGCTGTCACAAGGGCAGCATAGCGCATTCGATGATTTGCGTCCTAATAATAAACCACGCACAGATGGGTCTGCTTCATTAAAGAATGAACCGTCTGTGCCGTTACAACCTATCCATTACCCGCACCCTGACGTATCCAATAATTTTCGGACAGACAAAAAATCTTCTGCAAACAAAGATGATTTGAATAAAAACACCCGGGATTTTATAGATTTATTTTCAGGGCTGTCATCTCTTCTTGCGCCCAAGGCTGATAATCCAAAGGCGAAAGCGGTCGTCAATGGCGCGTTGATAAAATTACAGCCCGTCTGCACCTTTCGCTTTGTCGGCCCCAGTGCCGTTTGTGAACTTGAACTTGAGGTAGTCGAAAACCAAAGAACTTTGGTAAAAGACCTTACGCAATTGATTCATGCTTACAAAAACCGCCAGCAGATGATTCTCAGTAAATATTCTACCTATGATCCTGAACGCAGGCCATTTGATGAAAAATCTCAGCAACTGATGCAGCTGCTATCGAAAATTCATACGGATAGTCAAAAGACCTACCGTGCCAGTGCCATGGTCAATCCCATCTTTGGCAATAAAAAAAGCGCGCTGCTATCGGATTTCCATATGGCTGCCTTCCTGCGTATTTATCTGGGGAGCGATATTGTAATCAGAAAATCCAATAACCCAAGGACATTTGTGCCCGTGGTCGCATATGAGGCGGATCTACTGGGGGATATTGTTCCTTCTTTTGAAGTGAAGCCAGAGTATGGGGGAATCAGGCTCGTTTCAACAACGCTGCGCCCCGTGCGCCTTCTGGATTCTGAAGGTGAGTTTTTATACGATGAAAAGCGGATTATTCATACAAATAAAGTTTTTCGGGAAAACATTTTGCCGGTTATTCGCCAATGTGCCAGTGGCAGCATGAACCTTTTCTTCCCTGAAAACAGGGTGCCCGAATTGTTCACAAGCATTTTGCCAACGATGCAGCGTCACTTTCAAGTCAGCCGGGAACCGGCTGTTTCTGACCTGTACCACTATGAACCACTGATTGCGGTCGTCTATTTTGATTTGGAAACCGATAAAACACCGCAGGCCATTTCTGCACGAGTCGTTTTTCAAAATTGCGACAGGACAATATCGCCCTTTGATTCGGACTTCACGGAACAAAGCAACATTACGCAGAATAACATGAATCAGGCCGACATGAACAAGAGTAACATGAACAAGAGTAACATGAACCAGAGAAATAGTTCGCAAAGCAACATACGCCAGAGTGCTGCTAACCTGAGCAGCATGGACCAAAACGACACGGTTCATGGCGATGCGGACCAATGCAGTGAAAACCAACACAGTATAACTCAAAGCAGTTTTATGCCAGGCACCTCCCCTAATATTGATGGAAAAACACTGATAAGGGCCGTCCGTGAAGAAGAGGAAATTCTTCAATATTTAGAAAGCGCCGGTTTTGAAGCAGAAGAAGATCTTTACCTGTTGTCAGAAGACACACTCATTTTTGACTTTGTGTCAGGGGATCTGGCTGAATTGCAGGCATTGGCAACCCTCTATTATTCTGAATCCTTCAAAAAACTGAGCGTGAGTGCAACGGTAGACTTTCAGGCGCATATGCGTCTGAGCACGGACAGCATGCTCGACTTTACCCTGGATCTATCCGGCATTGAAGCCGATGAAATAGCCCGGTTTTGGGCAGCCTTACGCAGAAAAAAGAAGTTTTTCAGGTTGAAAAACGGCGACTTCATTCCCTTCCAGGAAGATAAATATGAAGACATGCTGGAATTGTTGGATGAATGCTGTTCTTCCGATGTGGATGTGGACGATAATGTCTATCACCTTCCGGCCTATAAGGCATTGATGCTGGAAGAGCGCCTGGCGGAGCAGCCGGATGTAGACGTACAAAAAAATGAAGCACTGAAACAATTGGTTCAAAATATGGCCGAACCGGAAAAGACGGACTTCCTGCTGCCAACAGAACTGGAACCTGTATTGCGCGATTATCAGAAAACAGGCTTTAGGTGGCTCAAAACACTGGCGCGCTACGGCTTCGGCGGTATCCTGGCCGATGACATGGGGCTGGGAAAAACACTAGAGGTTATCGCCTTTTTATTATCAGAAAAACAAGAAAAAGTTGGAACGCCAGAGTATCGCCCGGCGATTGTTGTGGCACCAACATCTCTTGTTTACAACTGGAAAGAAGAAGTTGCAAAGTTTACGGATAAGCTGACTGTGAAAATTGTTTCAGGACCAGTCACGGAGCGGGTTCAACAGATACACAAAAGAGACAACGCCGATCTTTGGGTTACCACTTATGGCATGATGAAACGGGATATTGCCCATTATAAGGATAAGACATTTTCCTATTGTATTCTGGATGAGGCACAGCACATCAAAAATGCCAGGACGCTGAATGCAAAAACGGTGAAAATGCTCAAAGCACGGTCCTATTTTGCCCTGACCGGAACGCCCATAGAGAATTCTCTGATGGATCTTTGGTCGGCTTTTGACTTTATTATGCCGGGATTCTTACGTTCGCAGCAACAATTCTCCCGGAAATATGAGTTCCCCATGATTAATGGCTTGGATTTGAAAGTGCTTAAAGAACTTGGAAAACAAACAAAACCCTTTATCCTGCGCCGTATGAAGCGCGATGTTCTGAAGGAATTGCCGGAAAAAACAGAGACCAGGCTAATTTGTGAGATGCAGCATGAACAAAAAGTCGTTTATCTGGCACATCTGGAAAAAGCCAGAGCAGAATTGTTTGTCGGGATAGAAAAAAATGGCTTTGAAAGGAGCAAAATGATGATTTTGGCCCTTTTAACAAGGCTCAGGCAAATCTGTTGTCACCCGGCTTTATTTGTAGACCCCTATCATGGCCGCAGTGCCAAAATGGAGATGCTCAAGGAAATTCTCGCAGAAGCATTCGATGGCGGACATCGGGTCCTTTTGTTTTCTCAGTTTACAGGCATGCTGTCCATCATTCAGGAAGAACTGCAGAAACAGGGCATTCCGTATTTTTATCTGGATGGTGCCACCAAATCAGAAGATCGCATGACCATGGTCAAGTCATTTAACGGGGGCGAGAACAGTATCTTCCTTATATCGCTGAAAGCCGGTGGCACAGGTTTGAACCTGACCGGCGCGGACATCGTGATTCATTTTGATCCCTGGTGGAACCCGGCGGTCGAAGACCAGGCGACCGACCGCGCTTATCGCATTGGCCAGAAAAACCCGGTGCAGGTGTTCCGGCTGGTATGCAAAGGAACCATCGAAGAAAAGATTTTTTCGCTGCAGCAAAAGAAAGAAGAGCTGGTCGAAGCGGTTATTCAACCGGGGGAGAACCTGCTTGGTAAAATGAGTCGGGAAGAGATTCAGGCGTTGTTTGAGGAGGGGTAGGGATCATGGTGTTATGACTTGAATTTTGTGCAATGCTTGAAGATGTAACGCTATTTTTTTTGAAGAAAGCCAAAATGCAATCGCCCTGCTGCATGGCTGATGCCAGGATTACTGAAGAATGCACTTTAACGATGCCAGGATTACTGAAGGAGGATAATTCCCGTTATAGGAGGCTTTGAAGAGTGTGGTGAACTTATATTCTGATACAAAGAAATATAATAAAAATAAGATATATTATTACGTTATAACAAAATAAAATTTGAATATGATAAATTAATTTGTTATAATGGAATAAAAGAAGGTGAAATGTGATGATAAGAGAAGCGTATCTAGTCCGGATTCGACCTTTTTATGACTCCGATTTAATCAAAGTGTTAACTGGAATACGTCGTTCAGGTAAATCGGTTTTATTAAGACAAATTGAAGCTGAATTGGTAGAAAAGGGCGTAGAAGCATCGTGCATAATTTATGTTAACTTTGAGGATCTTGCCTATTCGTTTATTGCAAATGAAATGGACTTGTACAAATATATTATGTCAAAAATCGTTGACAATAAGAAATTTTATCTGATGTTTGATGAAATTCAAAATGTTGATCACTTCGAGAAAGCAATCAATTCATTTAGGGCAACAATAAAATGCAGCATTTTTTTGACCGGATCGAATGGAAAGCTATTATCCGGTGAGTTAGCAACTCATTTATCGGGCAGGTACGTGAGTTTCAGGATTATGCCGTTTTCATTTTTGGAAACGTGTGAAATAAAAGGCTTAACGAAGGGGAATGTTCGTGATGAAGATTTCATGGATTACCTTGACTACGGCGGCATGCCACAGCGATTTCTCATGCAATCCGTTACTGAAACGAAAGTGTATCTTCGCGATCTCTATAACTCTATTGTATTAAGAGATATCATCCAGAGAAGTAAAATTAATGATGTCGATATTTTGAATCGAATCGTTGAATATATGGTTATGAATACTTCACAGACCTTTTCAGCAAAATCAATATCTCAGTATTTTGAAAGTGCAAACAGAAGGGTATCAACGGATACAATCTATGTGTATCTAGAATACATCACGTCTTCTCTCATTATGAACAAGGCGGTGCGGTATGATATCAGAGGGAAAAGGATATTAACAAGATCTGACAAATATTATCTGGCGGATCTTGGGCTTGCAAAAATAAATAATACAGGATTTAAAACAGAAATCGGTGCTCTGATAGAAAATGTAATTTACAATGAATTGAACCATAGAGGCTATGAGGTATACGTTGGGAAAACACTAAAAGGAGAAATTGATTTTATTGCTGTGGATGGAGATCATCGTAGTTATTATCAGGTGGCGTATCTTCTTGCGGATGAAAATGTTATCCAGAGAGAATTTGGCGTTTTTGAATCAATAGCGGATAATTATCCTAAGTATGTACTCTCAATGGACAAATATAATTTCTCGAGAAATGGTATTCATCATGTGAACATACTTGATTTTTTGTTGAAAAGATAAATGATTAGCTGATATCTGCGATGGTATCGAAGCCCATTAACAAGGAATGGTTTTGTAATACAGACAAGGAGGGGTTCGGATGAATAGGGAACACAACACTTACCAGGGAACCAAGACAAAAGAAATCTCTTTTCCCATCGGTGGCATCGGGAGCGGGTGTATTGGTCTGGCGGGAAACGGTCAACTTATCGATTGGGAGATATTCAATCGTCCAAACAAGGGATCGGTTAATGGATTCTCCCACTTCGCTGTGAAGGCGGAACGAAACGGTGAAGTTCTTGGGGCTAGAGTTCTGCAGGGTGATGCACAACCGCCCTATACGGGCAAGTATGGCAACACGATGTTTGTTGGTTACGGTTTTGGACCCATCCGGGAAACATTGGCGGGTGTACCGCATTTCCGTGATGTCGTGTTTGAAGGGACCTACCCGTTTGCAAGGTTATCCTTTACAGATCCTCACTTCCCCGGAAAAGTCGTCTTGTCTGCCTGGAATCCCCTCATTCCACTCAATGACCATGATTCGAGTCTTCCTGCAGCATTCTTTGAAGTAACACTCGAGAATACCGAACCATCTCCGATAGATTATACGGTTGCTTTTTCGGTCAACAATCCCCTCACGCGCGGGACTTTACGGAACACGACAGAATCTTCTGATGGCAAAAGGTTCATGCATCTGCGTTCGGATGATGTCGAAACCGGGAATCCATCTTATGGGGATCTCTGTGTTGCGACGGATGCCGAGGATACCGGTTATCAAAACTATTGGTTCCGCGGTCGCTGGTTCGACAGCCTCGGCGTCTTCTGGAGAGATTTTACGGCACCCGGAAAGTTGAAGGACCGAACGGTTCCGCCCGATGCGTCTGCACGCAGTGATATGGCAACCCTTTCCGCACACATCCATGTGAACCCGGGCCAGTCCAAAACGATTCGCTTCGTATTGACATGGAACTTCCCGAACAATACGAATTACTGGAATCCGCTGCCGGATGAAACGGCATCAAACTGTGGATGTGAAGCCGGAACCAGCTGCGGATGTGAAACTGAAACCAGCTGCGGATGTGAAGCCGGAACCAACTGCGGATGTGAAGCCGGAACCAACGGTGGATGTGAAGCCGATACCAACTGCGGATGTGATGCCGGAACCAGCTGTGGATGCGAAACTGAAACCAGCTGCGGATGTGATGCCGGAACCAACGGTGGCACACCCTCTGTCTCCGATTCAGGCAAGCATGTTGGCACATGGAAGAACTGGTATGCAACTGTTTTCAAAAACAGCTCTGCCACAGCCCGTTACGCCTTGAATGAATGGACGCGCCTGCAACATGAGACAGAAGCGTTCCATGATGCACTTTTTTCCTCAACCTTGCCTGCGTCCGTACTCGATGCCGTTTCGGCCAATATTTCCATTCTGAAATCCCCGACCTGCCTGCGGCTGGAAGATGGTTCTTTCTATGGTTGGGAAGGCTGCGGCTGTGTTTCCGGCTGTTGCGAAGGCTCCTGCACACACGTTTGGAACTACGCTCAGGCGTTGCCGTTCCTGTTCCCGAAATTGGAACGATCAATGCGTAATCTGGATTATCAATACAATATGCGAGAGGACGGCGGCATGGTGTTCCGACTTCAGCTGCCGGTCGGTCGTGAAAAGTGGGCATTTCGTCCTTGCGTCGATGGCCAGTATGGCGGTGTATTAAAAATATACCGCGACTGGAAAATTTCAGGGGACACGGAGTGGCTGAAGGGTCACTGGGAAGCTGTTAAGAAGAATATCACCTATGCCTGGGCCCCCACGAACCTGGATGGATGGGATGCTGACAAAGATGGCATCATGGAGGGACGTCAGCATCACACACTGGACATGGAGCTTTTCGGTCCAAACTCCTGGCTGACAGGCATGTATCTGGGTGCATTGAAAGCCGCTGCTGAGATGGCTGATTTTCTGGGGGATGCCGCTGCAGCAAAAGAATTCGGCAACCTTTTTGCAAAAGGAAAGTCCTGGGCAGACAAGAACCTGTTCAATGGTGAGTATTATATGCAAAAAATCGACCTCGCTGACAAGTCCCTCGTGGAAAGATATGATAAGGAAGTTTCTCTTCATGGGGACAGTGCCCTTGCTGCTTATTGGAATGAAGAAGCACAGGAAATCAAGTACCAGATTGGAGAGGGCTGTGCGATTGATCAGGTTCTTGCACAATGGCATGCAAACCTCTATGGTCTTGGAGAAATTTACCATCCAGACCAGGTGAAAAAGGCACTGGGGGCAATTTACAAGTATAATTTCAAACATTCCTTCCGGGATTTTTTCAATCCGTGCCGCCTGTATTCCCTCAATGACGAGGGCGGCGTCGTCATTTGCGACTGGCCGCCGGATAAGGTTAAGCCAATCATTCCAGCGCCCTATTCAGAAGAAACCATGAACGGTTTCGAATATCAGGTTGCCATCCATATGATTCAAGAAGGGATGGTTGAACAGGGGATTGAGATAATAACAGCTATCCGCGACCGCTTTGATGGAGAAAAACGCAATCCATGGAACGAATACGAGTGCGGAAGCAACTATGCCCGTTCTATGGCAAGCTATGCGCTGCTCAATGCATTTGCCGGTTTTTCTTTCGATATGGCCCGCAAAGAGATAGGGTTTGCCCCTGTCAAGACAAGTGAGGACTTCCGAATATTCTGGTCTCTGGCGAGTGGATGGGGCGTCTTTGAATCATTGGACACCACGGTCATGCTAACCATCCATCGGGGCGATTTGGCACTCAAAAAACTCTATATTCGTGAAAAGGGAAAGGAAGACATCGCCGGGGTGAATGTGAATGGTGTACCCCAAACGTTTACACAGACGGGGGACAGCATCGTTTTTCCTCGAGAACTACAGCTTCATCAGGGTGATACATTGAATGTCGTGTACAAAATCCTGCATTAGACCACTGTTTTAATGCGGATTCGGAGCGGTGATACATTAAATATTGTGTACAATGTCCCGGTCTGATTTGGGTTTGCCAGGTTTTGTTGAATATTGCGTACAATGTCCCGGTTTGATTTGGTT
>JBBRWP010000076.1:0-12779 GCA_038249175.1 Acetivibrionales bacterium | reverse complement strand
CGCCAACTGAGCCCGGGTCGCCGGGTCTTTCGGATGGAATGTGTTTTTTGAATCTGTCCCGGTCACGATGCCGGCGTTCGCCATGGCGATTACATCCTGACGATAGGCGGGACGGACGCTTGCGAGATCCGGAATGATGATTTGTCGGATGGCGGGTACATTTCCAGCCGCATGATGCAGTATATAAGCCATTTCTTCCCGCGTTGCGATACGCATTTCCCAGGATGCACCAAACTCAGTACCCTGAATGATTCCGTACATTTTGCAATAATCTGTATAGGCGCGAACCCATGGTTTCTTCTGTTCGGTGTATGCGGTGATGAAAGCGGAGAGTATCTCTTCATGCCCTTGAGTCTGTGCGTGAACACGTGCGGCGACTGCAGTGACGTGAGCCAGCGTGACGGATTCACCAGGGAAAAATCTTCCGTTTGAACCCACCATCAAACCCAGGGTGCTGGTTTGCTGAATAGCATCTGTATACCATTGGCCTGCCGGCACATCTGCAAATGCGATTGGCGAAGAGGTGAGCTGTGAAGTTGAACGGGCAACCGGGGATACTTCTGAAACCGGGGCTGCCGTCGTGGTTTTCTTCACCCAGTCATAGGTATATGGCGCATAACTGTCGTATTTCCGCCCTTCTGACAGCATGTCCTCGTGCGTCTTCATCAGGTATTCGACACGCGTGAATACATCCTGATATCCGATGCTGTCATTGAAAGTCGGGTCGAATTCGTACCAGATCCCATCGATCTGAACGGCAACCCAGGCATGTGCAACGCCATCCGACGTCCCGGAAATGGGGTAAGTTTCCATGTTTCCTGCGAGCAGCAGCATGACAGCGAGCTGGGCGTAGGATTGACAGACACCTACATGATCTGTGATGAAGGGATAGACAGAATAGATACTATAGGTTTGGTCGTACTCGAAATTTCGAATGAGGAAATCGTTGACGGCTTGCAGTTTGTCCACTTCCGTCATGTCAGGACGGAAAAGCTCACTAGCAATACGGTTCACATAGGTTCGGACCGCGATGCGTTCCGAGGGGTTGTCGAAATAGGAGGGGGTGATGGTCAGGGTTTTCTCTCCGGTTTGCGGACCTTTCCAACCATATGAAAATTCTGTGGCGGAAAGGGCTAACATGAGATTATATCCGACGTTGCCGAATAAGAAATCTGTCACTGTGTCCGGGTTCACCCCGATGTTGTACTGGAAGGTATCAGGATAATCGACTGTATCCCGGATAAAAACCTCCAGGGCATTGGTCACGTTCAGCTTTTCCAGGGAAACGGTGCTGGTCACCGCGAATGAAAACGTCGGGGAGAGTAGGCATAGAATGAGCACAAACGCAGCCAGGCGCATAAAAGGCTTCGTCATGCAGATACGTAATGCGTTATGTCTTCTGTTATGTGTGGTGTGCGCTGTAGTATGCGCAGATTGAACCGAAACATGTGTTGGGTTCGCTGCAGTAGACGCAGATTGAACTGAACCATGTGTGGTGTGCGCTGAAGTATGCGCAGATTGAACTGAACCATGTGCGTCCCGCTTGGCGTCATTTGAAATGGGTGGGATATCCTTGGGTACTGTATCTAAAACAGGATTTGGCATGATATTTCCTTTCTAATTAAGGAAGATAAAAGTAAATAATCGACCAAACACGCATACTAAGGTGCCGTTGAGAAATTACTGGTTCCTCTTCAAAAAGTTTGGCAGGTTTGGCCATTGTTTTTTGAGATTCATAGAACAAGTTATTTTTAATAAAGTCTAAGAGGGGAGATTCAAAATAGCATTGCGAAAGATTATTCTCCCAGACACGAAAATCTCTTATTTCATTGTACCAGTCAGCAGAAACGAGGACAATGAGTCCGAAGTCCCAACAGGTTCAGGACTTTCTGCCGGTAAGGATTGGGGGCGGCCACAAACTGCGGCTATGATACGGATTGCACTGCCGCGTCTGCCGGCGCAATGTATGGGCTATGATGTGGAGATTATGCCGGCATAGTTGAAAAAAAGCGCCACCTTGCCTTCATGTTAGACTCTTCCTGCAATTTTTTATAGAGTAACACCATCTTTGAAGATAGCGATCTCTGAAAAGTCATTTTCCTCGTTACGGGTTTGTTTTCCGGATGCGACATCACAAACCAATTGCACCAATTCATCCGCAACCAGAGACATATCTTCCGATAAAATCCTGCCTGCATTAAAATCAATCCAGTGCGGTTTATTCGCAGCTAATTCATTATTTGTAGCAATTTTGACGGTCGGTACAGGTCCACCGAGTGGTGTGCCTCGACCTGTGGTAAACAAAATCAGATGTGCTCCGGCAGCTGCCAGTGTCGTAACAGCCACGATATCGTTTCCCGGACCTTCAGCGATGTTCAACCCTTTTTTGGTCACATGCGCGCCATAAAAAAGAATGTCTACTACCTGGCTGTTGCCACCCTTTTGAATGCAACCCAGAGATTTTTCCTCCAGTGTGGATATACCGCCATCCTTGTTGCCGGGAGATGGGTTCTCATATACAACTTGATTGTGACGGATGTAATAATCTTTAAAATCATTGATGAGAGTCACTGTTTCATCAAAGATAGAAGTGTTGATGCAACGGTTCATCAGGAAGGTTTCCGCGCCGAACATCTCCGGAACCTCTGTTAAAATGGAGGTGCCACCGGCTAAGATGAGACGGTCGGAAAAAACACCGGTCAGGGGATTTGCAGTGATACCTGAAAAGCCGTCCGAACCACCGCACTTAAGCCCGACAATCAATTCGGAAACAGGGATAGGTTCACGCTTGCTTACTTTTGTGTAAGCGGCAATTTCCCTCAACAGGGACATGCCAGCCTCCTGCTCATCTGAAACACCCTGTGATTCAAGGAATTTCACACGATCCGGGTCGGTATCACCCAATATTTCGCGGAAGGATTTGATGTGGTTGTTTTCACAGCCAAGCCCCAGTACCAGAACACCTCCGGCGTTAGGGTGCCGGACCAGTGCCGCCAGAATAGTCTGTGTATGCAGTTGATCATCACCCATCTGCGAACATCCGTAAGGATGTGTCCAGACATGGATACCGTCACACGCATCTGCCAATTCTGACTTTGCTGTTCTCGCCAGGCGTTCGGCAACACGGTTTACACAGCCGACTGTCGGGATAATCCAGATATCATTCCGAATGCCCACGCTGCCGTCTTTTCTGCGATAGCCCTTGAAGGTTTTTGGCATAAATCCTTCACCATAGCCCGAGTGGAATTCGGGATTATATGTGTACGCCAGTTTGCCGGAAAGCTTGGTGGATATGTTATGTACATGCACATGGCTTCCGCAAGAAATATCCTGGCTCGCTTTTCCAATTGGTGCGCCGTATTTTATAACATCCTCACCGGCTTTGATAGCACGGATTGCAAATTTATGACCTTTTGGAATATCCGTCAACAGCTCGACTGTGCTTGAACCGAAGGATTGGACACTGCCGAAGGTTAATGTGTCAATTGCAACAGCCACATTATCATTTGCATGTATGACTAGAACCGGTTTGTTTTCCATATCCTTCTCCTTGGTATGAAAGACCTCCGCATAAGGTGTCTCCTGTGAATACGCATCTTCACAGGACATATGAAGTATGTAATTTTGTCGGAGTTGCTTCTCGCAACCATCAACAGCATTCTGGACTATTCAAAAATTGAAAACAACTGTTGAACCGTAACAAAAAAACAGGAGGCGGCTCGAATAACGAACTGCCGCTTCTCTGTTGGGGAGGAGGACCTTCCATTTCACTTACACTAAACGGGTTTTCGGGATTTTGTGTCCCGTGGGTGTCGCTTCACCCCGAAGGATGCCGTTACATTCCGCTCGACCTCGGTTACTTTGTCAGATACTTCCTGTTCATAAATTATCACGACCCATTGAAAATGTCAACGGGTTCTATTTATAAAACAGGACCTGTTCGCCGTGGTTCGCTTCTCGATTCACAATCGGATCGGGTAGCCTGCTATGATCATAGCTATCCACGTGTTTGTTTGGAAGGCGAGAAGGCGACACCCAAACCGTCATGAGCTCTTGTGGAAGGCGAGAAGGCGACCATTAAATGGTAATATCACTACAGCGTGGCTTCGATATTTACGCCAAGTCTAGTGTACTGTCTTGTTCTAATTTAACATAATGACAGTATCAGTGATTCATATTTCCAACTATAATGAAAGATCATTACCGGTTTTTATTTAGCCATATATTGGCTATATATCAACCAGACAGTACACTAGCATCATTTTTGAGGATTCTGACTTGTTGTAAGTCCGCATAAATAAAGGATTATAAAAATGAATTATTCAAACTCACGCTGTAGTGATATAGACAAATACGTTAGAGACATTCAATAATGATTCTACCGTAATAACCTGAAAATGCTCCAAATTGTATGGGTGAGCAGCAAGCTTGCTTGCGACAGCAGGCTTCCTCGCCGCGCAAATCAAATTCAAGACCACTGGCTGTCCAATACAGTCCAAGCGACAATCTCAGGATTGTCCGTGCGTCCGAGAATCCGGAAATTCTCCAATTCCAAAAGGGAATGTACATTATTGTCCATCGGTGGTTCTCCCCTTTCATGCCTTAAACAAGGCTCATAAGATGGCACAATTATATCACGGAACGGAAGGGCAGAGGCTAATGTTGGATGCCCATGGATTGGGTTTTGCCTTGTTCAGAAGGGGTAAATCGTAATCTTTGATAGGATGGGTATGAATGAGAGCCGATAAGAATGAATTAGATCCATTGGATAACGTATTATTCTCGATACAAATCAATTATATGGTAAAATAATGTCGATACGACATAAAACAATTTCTGTATAATCGGAGGCAAGCAAATGACAAAGCATTACAATACGTTTGAACAGGGAAGCACTTGGGTTCGAGCAGATTTTCATCTTCATACGCGTAAAGATGCAGAGTTTATATATGATGATGAAGAAAACCAGTTTGTATCATTATATGTTAACAAATTGAAAGAAATGAAAATACAAGTTGGCGTCATTACCAATCACAATAAGTTTGATTGTGGAGAGTTTCAAGCACTCAGAAAAAAGGCTTCCAAGGATGAGGTGTTTCTATTACCGGGTGTGGAACTTTCAATTGGAGATGGTTCCAATGGTATACATACGTTGGTTGTTTTTTCTGATGAATGGATTTCAAAGGGCGCTGATTATGTCAATCCGTTTTTAACTGCATATTTTTCCGGGAAAGCACCAAATGAATATGAACGAGAGAATGGTAGAGGGCAGCATAATATTTTACAAACAATTAAAATACTCGAGGGGTATAATAAAGATTTTTTCCTTATATTTGCTCATGTTGAGCAATCCAGTGGATTGTGGTGTGAATTGAAGTGCGGTAGGATGAGTGAGCTAGGCAAAAACGAATTATTTGGAAAATATGTTATGGGTTTTCAAAAAGTTAGAACATTTGATTCTGTTGGGAAAACATGTAATAAAAAAAAGGTAGAAGAATGGCTACAAAATAATTATCCCGCCGAAGTTGAAGGATCTGACTGCAAAGCGATTGACGAAATTGGAAAAGGGGACCCTTGCTTTATTAAGATCGGCGATTTTAGTTTCGAAGCAGTTAAGTTCGCATTGATGGATTTTAGCGACCGCGTAAGTAAAGAAGTTAAACCATATGAACATTCTTATATTAAGAGTATGTCTTTTGAAGGCGGATTATTGGATAAACAAGAGGTTCATTTTTCACCCGAACTGAATACATTAATTGGCATTCGAGGTAGTGGTAAATCTGCAATTATTGAATCGCTCCGGTATGCTCTAGACGTTTCATTTGGCGAAAAAGCGCAGGACAAGAAGTACAAAAACGAACTCATTCCATTTACCCTTAGAAGTGGTGGGAAAATTATTGTGAAAGCGATTGACAGGCATGGAATGACCTATGAAATAAGACGTATTCTCAACCAACAACCAGAGGTTTTTATTGATAATATACTTCAACCGGGTATATCCATACGGGAAACGGTAATAAACCGTCCTGTCTATTTTGGACAGAAAGATCTTTCCAGTTCAGGAGAAGGTTTTGAAAAAGACCTGGTGGAAAAATTGGTCGGAGAAAAACTAAATGAGATCAGACTTCGCATTGATTCTCAAAAACAGAAGGTGAAAGATACTGCTAATAATTTGTTAAGAATGACCGATCTTGAAGAGAAGATAAAGGAGAACGAAGATAAGAGAAGAGATGCTGAATATAAGTTAAATATTTTTAAGAAATATGGCATCGAGGAAAAACTCCAAAAACAGCTTGACTTTGACCAAGATGAACGAATGTTGAGGCAGTCAGCAAAAATCCTCAAAAAATATGTTACCGGTATGGTAACAGTCATCACTGAAAATGAAGATGAAGTGAAAAACCAGGTTCTTTATAAATCAAAACAAAATGATATTTTTTTTGAGAGCTACTTAGGTATTTACAAAGAAATGATTAATATTTTAGAAGAAAACAAGGTTTTAATTGAAAAAGGTAAAGTTGGAATGAAACAACTGGAAAGCCAAACAGCAGAATTCATAAAGATAAAAGCAGGATTAAAAGAAGAATTTGCATCGATGGAAAGGAAATTGACTGAAGATTTAAAAGCTGTTGGCGCTCAGTCAGTTCATACAGAAGAATTTAAACAAGTCGTTCAAGCGTTGGAGATGACAAAGCGGATATTGGAAGAACTAGTCAAACAGAAATCTCGTGAGACGCAGTTGAAAAATGATTTTTTAATTGCGCTGTCTCAACTAGATAATTTGTGTCATGAAGAATTTCAAATGGCAGAAAAACTTTTAGAAAAAGTGAATGAGAACCATTCGTCTTTGAAAATTAAAATTGAATATAAGGGTGATAAAGATGGTTTTTTACAATTGATGAAAAGCAGCTTTAAAGGAAGCGGGATCAGAGAGAATGTATTCGAACAGATAACGTGGAATTATGCAGATTTTGGCGCTATCTATCGATCAATGATTGAAGAGAAAGAGGATGGGCGAATCAAGTCGCCGGCTTTTATAGAGTATTTCAATAAAAACTTATCCGATTTGGTTTCGTACCAAGTATCGAACAGATATATTATAGAATATCAAGGGAGAGAATTAAAAAATCATTCTTTAGGACAACGAGCATCAGCACTTATATTATTTGTCTTAAGTCAAGGTGAGAATGATGTCATCATCATTGATCAGCCAGAGGACGATTTGGATAATCAGACAATATATCAGGATGTCATCAAACTGATTCGAAAAATCAAGTGGAAAACACAGTTCATTTTTGCCACACACAATCCGAATATTCCAGTTTTGGGTGATGCAGAACAAATATTCGCTTGCTCCTATTCAGAGGATAAAGTGAGTATAATCTCAGGAAGTATTGATTCTGAAGCAATTCAGCAGAGTATCGTTAATATTATGGAGGGTGGCAGGGAGGCAATTAATCGTAGAAAGGAAATATACGCATTATGGACACAACAGAATTAATTGAAATCATATCGAGAGATGAAGATAGTAAACATCAATTTAAAGCGAATATTCACAATGCCGATCAGATTGCAAGTGAAATGGTAGCCTTTTGTAACTCTGGCGGTGGCAGTATATTTGTTGGGGTCAATAACGATGGTAGCATAACGGGTTTGACCAGAGAGGATATTGGAAGGATTAATCAGCTAATTTCAAATGCCGCAAATAACAATATGAATCCACCCATAAATCCGATTACAGAAAATATTGCACTGGATAATGGCATTGTCATGGTTGTATTTATTCTTGATGGTATTAGCAAACCTTATATGGACAAGACGGGTGCAATTTGGGTTAAAAGTGCAGCAGATAAAAGGCGTATTACTTCCCGGGAAGAAATGCAACGCATGTTTCAAGCATCAGGAATCATACATGCTGATGAAACGCCGGCAAGTGGTATGACTTTTGCTGACATTGATTTGGCGTATTTTTCACAATTTCTAGATCACAGTTTAGGGGAAAAGCTTGATGAACAAAAAAAGCCACTTTCGGTGTTGTTAGAAAACATGAATCTTGCCAGGGACGGCACACTGAATATCGCGGGTGCAGTATTGTTTTCAAAAACACCGCAATATCGCTTGCCGGCATATGTTGCAAAAGGCATATGTTATGCGGATGAGAGTATTCATGAAAACGAATACATAGAGAGTATAGAGGCTAAAGGTAAACTTGCTGAGATGTTTTACACATGTTTATCTTTTATCATGAGAAATATACCAAAGATACAAAATGGGCAAAATGTCAATTCGATTGGTCAATCGGAGGTCCCTCAGCTTGTATTTGAAGAATTGCTTGTCAACGCGTTGATTCACCGTGATTATTTTATTACAGCACCTGTCAGAATATTTATTTTTTCAAATAGAATAGAAATCATTAGCCCGGGTCATTTGCCCAATAATTTGACTATCGAAAACATCATCAATGGCAACTCGAATATAAGGAATCCTATCATTGCTTCATTTGCTACAAAGATATTGCCGTATCGAGGTTTGGGAAATGGTATTCGAAGAGCTTTGGAAGCATATCCCGATATTGAATTTATTGATGATAGAGACGGAAATTTATTTAAAGCAATTATAAACTTGATGTAGGATTATGAAGATGATGTATGGCGAATCAGGAAGCGGAGGAAAAAATGATATGAGATATGACATGATGCACCCGGCAGACCAATTGGTGACCATTATGGAACGGATATACAGCTACGGCATGACAACAACATCCGGTGGAAACCTTTCGATTTTAGATGACAACGGGGATATCTGGATTACGCCAGGCGGCGTTGATAAGGGCTCTCTTACGCGAAAAGACATCAGCTTTCGCCCGGTTAACGCGAATCAAGAATGAAGAGGTTTGAAAATGATTATAAAAGGAAAACACTATTTCACCATATGGCTAAATCCATCAAATCAAAAATGTGTGCAAATCATCGATCAGAGGCATTTGCCGCATCAATTGCTTATCGAAGATTTATGCACTGTAGAGCAGGTTGCAACAGCCATACGTGATATGCATGTAAGAGGCGCAGGCCTTATTGGCGCTACAGCGGGGTTCGGGATGTATCTTGCTACGCTGCAAGTGAGTTCGTGTTCAAAAACAGAATTGATGAAATCCATCATTCGTGATGGAGAACTTTTGATGGCAACGAGACCAACAGCCGTTAATCTGGAATGGGCAGTAAAGCGTGTTATAAATGCCATTGAGAAAACAAAAGATAGTCAGGAAATATCTATGGTGGCACTAAAGGAAGCGATGGCTATTGCTGATGAAGATGCAGAGAATTGCAGACGCATAGGAGAACACGGTGTTTCATTAATCGAAGAAATAAGTCGTCGGAAAAACGGAGAAACAGTGAATATTCTGACGCATTGTAACGCCGGATGGCTTGCTTTTGTCGATTACGGCACTGCAACGGCACCTATTTATGCGGCATATAATAAGGGAATAAAAGTACATGTATATGTTGATGAGACGCGACCTCGTAATCAAGGCGCGAAATTAACAGCGTATGAATTGGGAGAGAACGGCGTGTCGCACACGATAATCGTTGACAATGCGGGCGGACATTTAATGCAGCACGGCATGGTTGACATGGTAATCGTGGGCAGTGATAGAACAACCTGTAGAGGAGATGTGGCCAATAAAATCGGTACTTATTTAAAAGCGCTGGCTGCTAAGGATAATCATGTACCTTTTTACGTGGCTCTCCCATCTTCGAGCATAGATTGGGAAATTGAAGATGGTGTGAAAGAAATACCTATCGAAGAACGTGGCAGCGAAGAAGTGAAATATATGAGCGGCATAACAAAGGAAGGCAAAGAGGAAAGTATTTTAATCGCGCCTTCTGAAAGTCCCGCTGCGAATTACAGTTTTGATGTAACACCTGCTAAATATGTAACAGCACTGATTACCGAGCGAGGCATATGTAAAGCAGATAAAGAAAGTATTCAACGACTATTTCCTGAGCATATAGTCTGAAATTCGTGGCATATTCAGCAAGCTTTGCGCGAACCCAACGAGGACGCATGGGGTATAAATCTGAGCAATTGTTATCACTTGACACAGGTAGAAGATGGTAGAGTATGTAAATACATAATTTTCACACAACCAGCAAAAAGCATAGAGAGTGCCTTTCAATCGATTTTCGACTTTTTCATGCAAGCAGCAAAATGCAACTTGCATGCAGCCAGCGGAGTTACCACTGGCTGGCTGTGAAACCTTGATTGGGGGCGTTACAGCCACCCAAGGTGGCGGTAACATGTAAGATGATAAAATCATCTTGCATAATAACGCACGAAAGTGCGTTATTGCACCAGAATCAATTATAAATGAATCCCAATTTACAGCGATTTTATCTGTATAAAGGCATCCACCACCGTAGGATCAAATTGTGTATTCGAACAGCGTTTTATTTCATGAATCGCCGCTGTCCGCCCCATCACCTTTCGATAGGTTCTTGTGCTTGTCATGGCATCATAAGCATCCGCAACGGCGATGACTCTGGCAGGCAGGGAGATCAGCTCGCCCTTGAGGCCCATCGGATAACCGAGGCCGTCCCACCGTTCCTGGTGCTCAAGGACAAACCGTGCAATATCGGAGAATTCATTGACTGAATTCAAAATTCTGTAACCGATTTCCGGATGTCGGTGAATTTCCGTCCACTCATTTCCTGTCAGAGAGGAGGTGCCGTCAAGAATGCTTTCATCGATACCGACTTTCCCGATGTCATGCATCAATCCGGCCGTACGGAGTTGGTTGATTGCTGTCCGATCCAGTTTCAGTTGTTCGGCGATGGCCTCGCAGATATGACTGACACGCTGCGAATGCAACATTTCACGATGGCTTTTTTCGAAGAGGGTGTTCAAGATCAGGTTGATGGTCTGATTCCGCATACTCGAACTCTCTACAAGCTTGTTCCTGTACATGTTTTCTTCCGCCAGTTTTGTAACAGCATCAATTGCTGTCTCCTTGTTAGTCTTTGTCGCATGTCCAATGGAAATGGACAATGGGATTGTTTCGATCGTTTCCCTTGCGGCACACTCGGCAATCCGCTTCGAGAGTTCTTCTGCCTGGACGGCGTCCGTACGCGGAAGCAGGAGGATGAACTCGTCCCCTCCCAGCCTTGCGACGATATCATCCGCACGGCAAACGCTTCGGATGACGTCGGCCGCTTTTTTCAGAAGTTCATCTCCCATGGTGTGCCCAAAGGAATCGTTGATGAGTTTCAGCCCGTTAATATCCCCCATTGCAATGGTGAATGGCATATTTCTCCTTGTATCGAGACGTTTCAGTTCCTCCTCGTAAAATCTGCGGTTGAACAGACCGGTCAGCTGGTCGTGATAACTGAGATACTCAATTCGTCCGAGTCGGCTTTCCTTGCCTGTCGTATCTCGAAAAATAACGACTACGCCAACATTCTGCCCATCCTCGTGGATGATGGGCGCGGCGCTGTCTTCAATCGGACGTTCCATGCCGTCTTTAGTCAGCAGATAGGTGGGTTCGTCCAATAGTTTGAGTGTTCCGCTGTCCAGGACTTCTTTCACGATATCGCTCTGCCGTTGGCCAGTCGCCCTGAGAAAAATAGAAAAAACCACACTGGACTGTAATCCCAACGCTTCCTTCAGCGACCATCCGGTCAGCAACTCAGCGGCTTTGTTCAGCGTGGCGATCCGGCCTGTGCTGTCCGTCGTGAAGACACCGTCCCCAATGGAGTTCAATGTGGTTTCTGCCAGCCTCTTTTCATACAGAAGTGCCCTTTTCGCCTCCATTTGACTGGTCACATCGCGAAAGATACACTGGACCGTGGCCGCACCGTCCACGAGATGACCACTTGCATCAAAAGAGAAATCAAGCCTCCTGCCTGCCGATGTTTTCCAGTGCAGATCATCCACATGAAACTGGCTGTTTTCACGCAGAATGGTCCGGATATTCCTAATCTCGGGGAAGTCCCGGATGATGGCAAGGTCATAGAAGTGCTTTCCGATATAATAATCCTTGCCAATCCCGAACAGGCTGACCAGGAACGGGTTCACATCCTCGACGATTCCGGTCTCGTCATCCAGGAGAAGAATGCCGTCCTGTGATGCATCAAACAGTCTGCGATATCGGTTCGACGCCAATGCCGCCAGGGATTCCAGCCGTTTTTGTTCCGAAATGTCCTCGACCATGCACAAATGGGAAAGTCGCTTGTTTTCAGGCTCGAGAACCGCCGTAACGGTCATGCGTACCCAGACAACAGAACCATCCAGCTGCAGGTAGCGCCTATCCATCTTGAATCCACTGGTATTTCCGCAGTTCATCTCCGTAATGCTGTCCCGGTATTCATTCACATCATCGGGATGCATGTACCCCATCCAGTCACTGGAGGGCAATTCTTCAAAGGGT
This sequence comes from Acetivibrionales bacterium, assembly GCA_038249175.1. Classification (GTDB taxonomy): domain Bacteria; phylum Bacillota; class Clostridia; order DSM-8532; family DSM-8532; genus JAEWSN01. Next base: position 355 of record JBBRWP010000076.1, on the reverse strand, counting down.
CTGCGGATAATCTCCGCAAACCGGTGGTTAACCTCGACAATTTTTCCGGACTCGGATTCAACCAGCGCAATGCCAATCGGCGAATGCTCATAGATTAGTTGAAAGGGAAACCCGCTTGTCCTGTCGGAACCGCCTGTTTTTTTTCGTGATCTTTCTTTTTTTCTCGTAACGAGCAGGGTCTCTTTCATAGTGCAAGTCCCTTTCTATTGGATGAAACTATTTTGAAGTAATCGGAAGACAATAGGTTGATGGGCGCGGACTTTTATCAAGGATAAAAGGATGAAACAATTTTTAAGTAATCGGAAGACAGTAGGTCTTCCAGGTAACCCGGATGGCTTCGATCTCCAAACCATCT
>JBBRWP010000075.1:0-12848 GCA_038249175.1 Acetivibrionales bacterium | reverse complement strand
ATCACAAGAGGTTGAAGAGGAAATTGTTGATGGAAAAATCGCGGACAGTGGTGTTGGAAAGCCCAAAGTAACACGAAAAAATGTTGAGAATATGAATTGGGATACCATCATTGGAATGCTTTTTTCGCAAGCGATTATGTTCTTTATCATTATTACTACGGCCGCAACACTGCATGCTAACGGAATAACTGATATCAAAACCCCTTCACAAGCCGCTGAAGCGTTAAGACCAGTGGCTGGTGATTTTGCCTATTTATTGTTAGCAATCGGGATTATTGGCACCGGATTGTTGGCGGTTCCTATATTAGCCGGATCTTCGGCCTATGCCGTTGCGGAGACTACCGGGATGAAAGAGGGCTTAGGCAAAAAAGCCGCCCGGGCTCCGGGCTTTTATGGGATTATTGCGGCTTCAACACTTGTTGGCATGTTAATCACCTTGTTGGGGATTGACCCGATCAAGGCTTTGTATTATGCGGCCGCTCTAAACGGATTAACAGCACCGCCACTCATGGTACTGATTTTATTGATTTCAAATAACAAAAAAATTATGGGGAAATATGTCAACAAAAGAATCAGCAATATCATTGGATGGTTGATTACTGCTGTAATGTCCATAGCCGGGATTTCACTGATTATCGATTTACTGAAGGGATTGAGCTAAATGTTTCGGATAGCCAGCATGACCAATGATTGATGATACATTATGCCTGATGCCATCTTGAAGCTTTTATTTGGAAAGTTGATGCTATTCTTAGAACGATCTCACAGATGATTGCTTGCTTGATATACCGCATACTCAGAAAAAAAATTCTGAGTATGCGATGAAATAAATCTCTCGGCTTAATCCGTTTTCGATGGGCAGTGTCCACCCATAGTGAACCCACTTCCACCCCGACGGTGATAGACCCAAAACATGATACATCTGGGGTAATAAACTAAACCCCCGGAATTTTTAAAATATTAAAAAATGAAAATTTGTAATATTTTTATACTATAAAAACACTAAAAAACATTAAGCACTTAATAGAATAGCAAAAGAATATTTTCATGTACTTTTATGGCATAAATTATGGTTATTAAAAAAATACTCTGGGGGACACTTAATACCTACTTAAAGTGAATATCTGGTAGGTCGGAGGCCTCTCGGCCCCTTTCCCCCATAAGAACGCAGCTTGCGACTTTCACCGCACTACGCTCAAGCATTCGTAACGCTTCTCTTTACGAGTTGCGCGATAGTCGTTTTGTTGTAGGCTCTTCTTCTATACCCTTTTCGCCAAATTTTCTTGTCATCGAAGTACTTACTATCAGTGTACGGGTTTTTGTCGAGTTTTACCAGACTGTGTCGGACAATCGGAGTATCACTGCATCGCTTCAGCCATAATTTGTTTGAAGCAAATTCATGGTTCCGGTTTCCTCTGCTTTTCCAGTATCGCTTTTCCATCCAGTCCTTGGGTTTCTTTTTCCCCTGTTGCCGTTTTGCCCATCTCCACGTTTTTTGGCTGATGTAATTGTCCATTTTGTTGAAAGTTTGCTTCGCATTGACCGTCGCATGGTAGTTGCTCCATCCTGTAATTCGACGATTGAGAGCCTCGATGAGGTCTTCTTGCTTCGCTGCCCGCAACTTATGGAAAATGAGTTTCAAATTATCCATGAATCGTTTGACCGACTTCTTGGAAGGCTTGATGATGAGATGGCCGTTTCGATATTTACGGAAGTTCCAACCTAAAAAATCAAAACCGTCAGTGATGTGGGTGATTTTTGTTTTTGTTTCCGATAGCCTGAGTCCGCGAATCTCCAGAAAAGAATTAATAATACCAATGGTTTCCTGTGCAGTTTCTTCTTCTTTGACGATGATGATGAAATCATCTGCGTATCGGATGAAATGATGTTTCCTGCCTTTAAGCTTTTCACCAAGTTCCTTTTGCAATCCGTCCAATGTCATGTTGGCCAATGTCGGCGAAATGACCCCTCCCTGCGCAGAGCCTTTTGTGGTAGGATAGAGATGCTTTTGGTAGGAATAATCCGCTTTCAGGAACTTGGAAAGAACTTCGGTATCCATCGGGATGTTGTCTGTCAGCCACTGGTGATTGATATCATCGAAGCAGCTTTTGATGTCGCCCTCAACAATCCACTGTGGGGCTGTTTTTCTGGATAGCATCAGGTGGGCATATTGCATGGCATCCGCTGTGCTCCGGCATTCACGGAATCCGAAGGATGTCTTGTCTGCCAGTGTTTCCGCAATGGGAGCCAGTGTCTGCAGGTATAATGCCTGCATGGCGCGGTCTTTCATTGCTGGAATGCTAAGCGGTCGCTTTTCCTTTTTGCCCGGTTTTTCAATATAAACCCTTTTCAGTGCTTTTGGTTGATATCCCACATCGTTCAGTGTCTGAATGGCTTCGTATTTATCTTTTGGAGTTTTCCATACAACACCGTCGACTCCTGGTGTGTTTTTTCCATGACTGGATGTGACCCGTTTGATAGCAAGAGCTTTTGCATAGAAAGAATGCGCCAGCAAGTATTGCAGTCTTTTAACAAGGCTGGTTTTCCCGCTTTCGACTGCCTTTACGATTCGAATTTGTATTCTGTTGACGGTTTCTTCGGCCTTGTTCCAGTCAATCTGTTTCCAGCCACCGTTTGCAGTTCCCTCGCGCTTGTGCGCGTCATTGAGATGTTCCGCATTCACAGTTTTCGCACCCTCACGTAATCGAACACCCGTCGGAAGTCAGCCCTCTTTCGATGCATGGTATAGACCACTATGAAAACCATTACAGTCTCTCGTTCGCTTTTTCCGACATCTTTTACCCGCTGGCATTGTACCTTCCTTACGGTTGGCCTACTCTTGCAAGAGCTTAACGGGCTTACCCTGTTTCGCATACTGGATAGTTGTGGTTGTTTAGGTCTCTTCCATAGGCCGGGGCAACTACCGTCATCTGATTGATGCAATCACAGACATCAACCGTGTACCCATACCATTTTGGTTCAGGCGTATCATCCACTTTCGCCTGTCATAATTTACGGCCCTGCAAAGATTCACTTGATTGTTGACCATGCAGCCTTTCCCCAAACATTGCTTCCCGTTGGATCGGTAGACTTTGCTCTCTGCCCAAAAGCTTAGCACCAGTCTGTTACCAGACTCGCACCTTTCGGTGGGGACATCCCAGATGAAGAGGATGGCTTTCGCAATCCAGATACGCGACCGCAGGTCGCACATCATATTCATTATATCACTACAGCGTGACTTTAATGTTTTTATCAATTTCACGATATTTTTTGAAATTCTGATTTGCTGTCAGGTAGCAAGTAATTAGTGTCACAAGTAATTGCATTTCAAACTCACGCTGTAGTGATATACATACTTATCAAAAATTTCGAAGATTAAGGCTTACACCCCCAAAATAAGAGAGGATGGTTTCATGGCAGGTCAGATAAATAGAATGGGGAAAATCAAAGAAACAGGCAAAAAGACAGCCCATAGCGCTACGTTTTATTCAATCGTAGAAATCATCGCACGCTTAGGTTATGCGGCACGTGGGGTGATATATTTTATCATGGGATTGTTGGCCCTTCTTTTGGCATTCGGATTCGGAGGAAAAACGACAGATCAACAAGGCGCAATAGCCACGATTGGAAGACAGCCTGAAGGTCGGATCTTATTATGGCTGGTTTTGATCGGATTGGTGTGTTATTCATTATGGGGTTTAGTCCGCGCTGTGCTCAACCCGCTACATGAAGATCATGACACAAAGGGTTTTGCGGAGAGGGTCGGCTATTTATTTAGTGCAATTGCTTACGCTCTGTTGGCGCTGCCAACATATGCCCTTATCACAGGTGGAGCGCGACCTGCCACCAATGGTACACAACAGGATCAAATTCAGAACTATGTGGCTAAGATTCTAACGATTCCTTTTGGACAGTGGCTTGTGGGTATAGTCGGAGTGCTCGTAATCCTGGTTGGTCTTTTCCAGGTTTATAAGGGAATCATTCCAGATTTCAAACAACAACTTTACCTCGTGAAACTGACCCCAATTCAAGAGAAATGGGTCAATAACTTAGGCCGATTGGGTGCAATTGCAAGAGGAATCATCTTTGCATTAATCGGTGTCTTCTTAATTGTCGCCGCTTTTACAGCCAATTCAAAACAAGCCAAGGGTTTTGACAGCACCCTTACGTCTATTTTGAATCAGCCTTATGGTCATTGGCTTATGGGGAGTATCGCTCTGGGTCTGATTGCTCTGGGAGTTTACTCTCTATTAGCGGCCTTGTTTTTCCGATTAAGAAAATAATAAACGGTAACCAATTCGTTGAAAGGTCGTGTTCTTATGATTCCAACTCCTATTCAAAAAGCAAAAACACATGTAAAAAATTTAAGTGGACATCAAAGTCCAAATCTTCTTGGAAAACATCCGCTTATTATAGTCATGATAATTATTCTATGCAGTTTGATTTTTGGCGTAATAGCTTATTATGTACAGCAGAAAGGCTCTCTGGTTCAATGGGATATGGCCATGGTAAATCGCATGCATGAAACGGCTCTAAATAGTGCCACATGGATGAAAAATATTATGGTTGCCGGATTCTATATTGGATATCAAGGGTATATAGTGATTGGCATTCTTCTGAGTCTCTATTTTATTTTCAAGAAGTTTTGGAAAGAATTTTTCATGGTGATGGTTTTATATGCGGGACAAGTCCTTCTTTTTTATTCCTTAACCCAATATTTTGCACGTCCGCGTCCCATATTTACCATACAGATTGGAGCTGTGATTAAATATTCAAGTTTCCCAAGTGGACATATGCTTAGTATTGTTATATGCGTAGGATTGATAACCTACTTCTTCGCACCGAAAATATCATCACGCTTTTGGAAGGCTTCTCTGATTATATTAGCCGTGCTTATGGTTCTCTTTATTGGTTACAGCAGATTCTTCATGGGTGCACATTATTTAACGGACATTGCCGCCGGACTGGCAGTTGGTGTCGCTTGGACTTGTATTGCTATCATGTTAATCGAATTATTATTTAATAAAGGAGGCTACAAACATGACAAAGAAAAATAAAAAGCAACCTATACATGCTAAATTGATTGTTAACCCAAATTCTGGGGATGTACAAGAGGCTCCGGCACGTTTGGAGCAAGCAGTACGCTACCTGACCGAGTATGGAATTGAGGTAGATGTAGCTTTTGCCTCGCCAAAAGAAGAGGGTCTGGCCATAGCTGAAAATGCTGTTAAAAATGGTTACAAAGTTATTATTGCCATGGGCGGTGATGGTATGATCGGGGAGGTTATACGGGGTATTGCTGGCTCTAAGGCAACTCTTGGTGTGATTGTTGGCGGAACAATGAATGATATTGCTGCCAGTTTAGGTATTCCTGAAGATATTCAAGCCGCGTGTGCATTGATCGCAGCGGGGCAAACCCGCAAACTGGATCTGGGTCGGATTAAAACCAACAAATGTAAGAAGTTCTATTTCTTTATGGTGGCCGTAATCGGTCTAACTGCAACCATGTTTCCTGAGGCTGAAAAAATTCAAAAAGGTAAATTATCTGAAATCAAAGATGCTATCGAAATGTTAGTGGATTATAAGGCGAAACCGGTGGTTTTTCTCACTTTGGATGACGAAAGTAAAATCAAGGTGGATACCATGCTAGTAACTGTAGCGAATACCCCCCTGATTGGTTCGAAAAATTTGGTTGCTCCAGATGCCTCCATGCAGGATGGCCTCTTTGATATCTCAGTATTCCCGGACTTCAGTAAAGCTGAAGTACTTAGCTATTTTGTCAGAACATCGAATGAAGACTTAATACCTGATGGAAAACTCCAACGCTACCGTGCACGCAAAGTCAAGGTGAAATCCACACCTGATCTGGATATCGCCGCTGATGGAGTTTCACTGGGGACAGGTACAGCGGTAATCAAAATGTGCCCTGGTGCTCTAAGAGTTTTTGCCCCACCAGTAGGTGCAGGTACTGAAAGACCACAAGAGGAAGAGGCGGAGGCATTCTCTGCACCTCTTTCCCCTTTTGTCAAAACGGATAAAGAATCTTCACAGTAGATTAAGAACGTAATCTTAAATAGACCAGTAGGAGGTATAAGAACATGAAGAAGCTTATCAATCACAATCCAATCGATAAACCGCAAAATGCTGTTGTTGAAGCAACGAAAGATAAGACTTCCTCACCGGGTGTTAGGCGAGCGAAAGCTCTTCTGTTTCAATTCAGTGTCGGAATAATGATTGTGGCTTTTGCAATCTTAACATTCCTTGTTGTCACAGTTCCTAAATTTTCTTTAGATCTAATGATTTCCAAAGGCTTACAATCGATCAATAATTCCGTCTTTTCCTGGTTGATGACGTTCATTAGCTGGGTGGGTTTTTCGCCTCAAAGTTTTATTGTAACGTTGATTATCATCGTACTCATCGTTGTCTTGGGTTATCATTGGGAAGCTGCCGCGTCTCTTGTAGCCGCATTGACCGTTGTGTTACTCAATCTGCTAATCAAGATGCTTGTTCATCGTGCGCGTCCCAGTGCTGATCTGCTTCATGTAGCCAATCTACTCAAGAGTTATAGTTTTCCAAGTGGACATGTTATGTTTTATACAGGCTTCTTCGGATTTATCCTTTTCTTAACGTTTACGCTGCTCAAACCATCTTGGATTCGAACGTTGCTGCTTATAGTCTTAGGCAGCCAGATCTTTTTGATCGGAATGTCACGAATTTACCTTGGTGAACACTGGGCAAGTGATGTACTTGGTGGATATTTACTAGGTGGCTTATGTTTAGTATGCTTAATATATTTGTATCGTTGGGGTAAAACGCGCTTTTTCGTTCAGCAACCCGTTGCTTCGGAGAACAAACCAGAACCTTAGTTTATTCAACGAATACTTCGTGTTCATTCGTTGATAAGCTCATCGACGCGTTAACAAGTAATATTTAACGCAGATATTACTGATGCAAGATGTCAATTGACATCTTGCATCAAAAAGTCACTTTGTGATTTTTTGTGAACGAGTCCACCCACAACCGCCTCGATAAACCAGTTTTCAAAGGGAAAATGCTGGTGATCCAGTCGGACTGCCGGCTCCTTTCTGGGTCACCGGCGAGAAAATCATTCCGAACACGCCCTTGATGCTATGCGGGGATGAAAGAACTTATTTTTGCATGCTTCCTTGACAGATCAGAATAATAATACTATGATAAACATATGCACATATGTGCATATGTTTATGTTTTTGATTGAAAAAGAATTTGACCAAAGAAAGACGGGCAGGCAGATGGAACAATTATTGGATATTTATAAAATACTTTCCGATGAAACACGGCTTAGAATGCTGGTTCTACTGTATCAGGACAATTTATGCGTTTGCGAAATGAGTGGTATTCTAGGTGCACCGCAACCGCGGATTTCCAAAAACCTTTCAAAATTGAGAGACCTCAGTTTTGTAACAATGCGGCGACAGGAGAAATTCATTTTTTATTCGCTGAAAACAGACAATAAACTTTTGCAGAAAACCATAAAGCATATCATACGCAATATAGAGGTATATCCGCAACTTGTCGAAGACAAAAAACGGCTGGCAGATAAAGAGAAATATTTAAGTCAATGCAGTATTTGATTGGATGTTGCATTCCACAGATGCAGCTTATCCAACAAATGGATGGATAGTTGTATTGCAATAACGAGCATGCATATCGATAAAAGGAGAATACACTTTGATTTTTCAGTGGCTCAACAATCAAATCTTAAGAATGGACTGGCTTTCCAATCTTGTAAAATGGTTTGTGGAGGAAGTTCTGGGATTGAACATGGCCGAACGCTTTGGTGGCAGCCTGCATTTTTTTATCTATGACGTCATTAAGATTTTCATCCTGCTTTCCGTCCTCATCTTTACCATTTCTTATGTGCAAAGCTTTTTCCCACCGGAAAGAACAAGAAAAATTCTGGGCAGGTATAAGGGCATCGGTGCTAATATTTTTGGTGCTTTGCTCGGAACAATCACCCCTTTTTGCTCTTGCTCTTCTATTCCGCTTTTTATCGGCTTTACGAATGCCGGTCTGCCTATAGGTGTTACGTTTTCCTTCCTCATCTCTTCGCCTTTGGTTGATCTTGCTTCGGTACTTTTGCTGGCCAGCATATTCAACTGGAAAATTGCCCTTGCCTATGTCCTAGTTGGGCTTATTTTGGCCGTATTTGGCGGGTCGTTGATTAGCTTCCTGAAACTTGAGAAATACGTAGAGTCTTTTGTATTTCAGCATAGGGCAGCAGACCTGCCTCAGGAAGTTCTAACGATAAAAACCCGGCTGCAAATTGCAAAAGATGGTGTGACGGACATCATTCAAAAGGTTTGGCTGTACATCCTGATTGGTGTCGGTATTGGTGCTGCCATTCACAACTGGATACCCGAGTCTTTCGTGACGGCCGTACTGGGACAAGATAAATGGTATTCTGTTTTACTGGCAACCATTGTTGGCATCCCCATGTATGCGGACATTTTCGGAACACTACCCATTGCTGAAGCACTGGTCACAAAAGGTGTGGGCATCGGCACAGCGCTTGCTTTCATGATGGCCGTGACAGCCCTTTCGCTTCCTTCCATGATTTTGTTGAAAAAGGTTGTTAGAATGAAGCTCTTGTTGGTGTTTGCAGGCATTGTCACGGTTGGCATCCTGATTATTGGATACGGATTTAATGCCTTTGGGGGCTTCGGGCTATAGTATCATTAACGAACAAAAATAAATCTATACGAAACGATATTGCAGGAGGTTGGAAATGGTTATTAAAGTATTGGGGTCCGGTTGTACAAAGTGCAAAAAACTAGAAGCAAACACCAAAGAGGCGATTTCCGCATTGGGTGTGCAAGCTGATGTTATCAAAGTAACTGATATGACAGACATCATGGCTTACGGGGTTATGAAGACTCCGGCACTGGTCGTGGATGAAGTTGTGAAAATAATGGGTCGTGTGCCAACCGTAGAAGAGATTAAGACTTTACTTTCGTCTTTATAAGTCGTCTGTCACCGCTCCGGCCTTCGTATAAGCAGATGGTTTTGCTTCAAAGAAGTCGGTCTTCATCATATTGGCATTGGCATATTCCCTGACCCAGGCCATGGATGCAGGTTCTTCGCGGTATTCCGGGTACAGTGTGCCAAGTCCAAGGCCTTCACTGCGCAGATTGCCCAGGTAGCGAATGTAGGATTCCACCATGCTGCCGGTGAGCCCGACAATTTTCTCACCGATGACATACCTGCCCCAGGCAATTTCCTGATCCACGCCTTCTTGCACCATTTCACGATACACTTCCATGCGTTCTTCCGTAAAGAGTTCCGGCTCTTCCTTCTTCAGCTCCAGTATCATTTCGCGGAACAGCCACAGATGGGTGTTTTCATCCCGGTTAATGTAGCGCAACTCCTGTACGGAACCGGACATTTTACCGTTTCGACCAAGGTTATAGAAAAACATAAAGCCGGAGTAGAAATAAATGCCCTCCAAAATATAGTTGGCAATCATGGATTTGACCATGTTGTGCGCCGTCGGTTCTTTCTGGAATGTTTCATACAAGTCGCCGATGAAGCGGTTGCGTGCCAGGAGGTGTGCATCATCTTTCCACTGGTACAAGATGTTCTGCCGTTCTTCGGGCGAACAGATGGTATCGAGCATATACCCGTAACTTTGTGAATGAACCGCTTCCTGGAAGGCATGAATGGTCAAACAGAGGTTTACCTCATTGGCTGTGATGTATTCTCCAAGACCCGGAATATTGGCGGTTTGTATGCTGTCGAGAAAAATCAGGAAGGATAATATTTTATCGAAAGCCATGCGTTCATCGGGATCCAGCAAACGGTATTCCTTCACATCCTGTGTCAGGTTAATCTCTTCCGGAATCCAGAAATTATTCATGGCCTGACGGTACCACTCACTCACCCAGCTATATTTCAGGTTGTTGAAATCGTTGAGGTTGGTGGTGTTGCCGTTAATCAGGCGACGTTTTGATACTTCAATATCCCCGTTTTCATTAAAAAGCGGCTTTCTTTTCACAAATTCCATGGTTTCTCCCCCTTGTTATCGGTTGCAGTGTGTCAATAAACACGTCCCCGTGACATGTCCCCGTGACACATGCGCGTCCCCGTGACACACCTCTACGCCGAACAGACATCGCATTCGTCCACTTCCAAAGACTGACTGCGTACATAATAAAGTGTTTTCAAACCCTTTTCCCAGGCCCGGATATAGAGGGCCAGTACCTGTCGCATGGTGAAATCCGGTGTTATAAAGAGATTCACCGATTGGGACTGGTCAATGTGGCGCTGGCGAACCGCAGCGGCGTCGATAATCCAGTTTTGATCCACCGTATGGGCGCTTTTATAGAGCCAGTAGGTTTCCGGCGTTAAATCCGGAGCGACACGGGGCACAATCATGCCCTTCTTTTCTTCCAAAAAGTAGCGGTTCATAATGGGATCCACCGCAGCCGTGGTGCCCGCAATGATGCTTGTGGTGCCGGTCGGCGCGATGGCCAGGAGGTAGCCGTTTCGTAAACCGTTCTCTGCCACTTGTTTGCGCAAGTTCTGCCAGACATCCGATGTATATCCGCGTTTTTCAAAGTAAGCGCCGGTCTGCCAATCCGATCCAGTAAAGACGGAGTACCGCCCTTTTTCCACGGCCAAATCACTGCTAGCCTGTATGGCCAAATAATTGATTTTTTCATACAGCGTATCTGCAAAGCGAAGGTGTTCTTCCGACTCCCACTTAATGCCGTTTTTCGCAAGTAAATGATGGTAGCCGCTGGAACCCAGTCCCACAGGACGGTATTTCTGGTTGGTAATTTTGGCGTAAGGCACCGGATAGTAATTGAGGTCCAATACATTGTCCAAAGCCCGTAAGACTGTGGGAATGAGGGTTTCCAGTTCACCTCCCGCAACATTGAATACCTTTCCTTTGTCGCCTATCTCAATATTCCCCAATACCAGCGATGCTAAATTGCAGACCACAAAATCCCCTGCTTTGGTGGTAGTGACCACCACTGTTTCGCCGTCCATCGCCACCGTTTCCTGTAATATGCTTTCTATCTGCGACATGTTCTGAGCAATTTCGGTACACAGATTTGAAGCATAAATGATGCCTTTATGGCCATTCGGGTTCATTCGATTCACCGCATCCCGATAAAAAGCAAAAGGTGTGCCGGTTTCCACCACCGATTTTAAAATGAGGCGAACCAAATCTTTCACAGAAATTTCGCGTTTGGTAATTCTGGGGTCTGCTACACATTCCAGGTATTTCTGTTCCCATGCCTCTCCAAAACTGTCTTCCAGTGCATAGCCCTTGGCCAGCAGTATTTCGTGCGGGCACATCAGATACCAGGTGGCGTCCATGTTATCCCTTGCCAGCTTCCAGAACAGATCCGGATAACTGACTGCCGGGAAAACATCGTGGGCTTTCAGGCGGTCATCGCCATTGTTGGTTTTCATCTGTAAAAACTCCGGCAAATCCCGATGCCAGGCGTCTAGATACACGGCCACCGCTCCCTGCCGAACGCCCAACTGGTCCACAGCCACGGCGGTATCGTTGGCCAACTTGATCCAACGCATCACACCACCGGCAGCGCCTTTATAGCCGCGAATGTCCGAACCCACGGCACGCACCTTACCAAAATAAAGGCCCATGCCGCCACCAAATTTCGAGACTTGCGAGAAATTGGCAATGGAACGGTAAATGCCGTCCAAGGCATCCGGCACGGTGTCTATAAAGCAGGAAGACAGCTGATGATAAGGCTTTCGCGCATTACTCATGGTCGGTGTGGCCATGGTCACTTTTAATAGCGAAAGCATGTCATAAAACCGTTTAGCCCAAAGCACACGGTGTTCGCCCTCAGGAATGGCCAGGTGCATGGCTATGCCCATAAACATTTCCTGCGGTGTTTCCAATGGTTTGCCGTCGTTATCCTTCACAATATAGCGTTTGATTAGGAGATCCAGACTGCTGAATGTCAACAACTGATCCCGCTCCGTCACCATTTGCCGTTCCAGTTCAGCAAGGTCTGCGGCATTATAGTTTTCCATCATGTAAGCACCATACAGCTTTTCACGGGTGAAGTACGTCACCTTGGACAGGTAGTCATGTAAGTCTAATCGTGTCATTTCCTGATGGATATCGCCATGAAGCGTAATGGCCAAAAAAGCGGATGCGATATACTCCCATTTGGGTGCTTCCTTGCCGGTCAGCTCCAATGCGGCACGGGTCAAGGCTTTGACGGTGTCTGCCTCCGTCATGGCCGTCTTTAAAAAAGATTCAAACTTGCGGTACAGCAATTCCACCGGGTATATATCATTATTATATTCACGCTGCACCCGTCGAATCACGGCCATACAGGCACTGCCAATGTGGCTGTCCTTATCCGGCAAGTGGGCAGAAAACTTCGCCAATTGTTCCCGATAGGCCGTATGTTTTGTTCTATAAAGGATAAAATTTCGCACCACTTTATGTTGGCGAAAGCCAATGAGTCCTTCCTCTACACGGTCTTGTATTTCCTCTACGGAAAGAAGGTTGCCGTCTGCTTCTCGCAGGGCGACCTCTTCGCCAATCTCATCCACAATGCTGTCTATCTGCATTTCATTCGGGCCTTCATCCGTGCTGATAAAAGCGGCACGAATGGCTTTTTGAATTTTTTCAGGTTCGTAGATGGCTTCCAGGCTGTTTCGTTTGCGTATTTTCATGGGTATGCTCCTTTTTAGTGTTGTATTGGTGTTGTAAATGGGAGTAGATTATAACAGTTTTTTTGGGTGACAGATAAACAGTGGTTTTGCAAAAAAGTTTTGCCATTGCGAATGGTATCCCTGTAGGGACAAGGGTGTCCATT
>JBBRWP010000074.1:0-12861 GCA_038249175.1 Acetivibrionales bacterium | reverse complement strand
GTTTTGGGTTATCGATTAATTGAAGAAACTCAGCAGAAATAGAAGAAACCCGGCAGAAATAGAAGGAACCAAGCGTGAGTTGGAGAAGTCAGCAGAAATAGAAGAAGTCCGGCAGAAGTAGAAGAAACCAAGCATAAGTTGGAGAAGTCCGGCAGAAGTAGAAGAAACCAAGCATAAGTTGGAGAAGTCAGCAGAAGCAGAAGGGAAGCCATGCAAATTGTTGCCATAGGGCAGGACAGCCATCGTTTTGAAGAGGATAACAGCATAAAACCACTGGTCTTGTGCGGCGTCACCATCCCGAACTGTCCGGGTCTTTCCGGAAACAGCGATGCAGATGTGGCGCTTCATGCCATTACCAACGCTGTATCCGGTGTAACCACGGTGAATATTTTGGGTACTGTAACCGACAAACTTTGCTTTGAAGAAGGCATAAAGGATTCCACCGTGTATCTCGCAGAGGCCATGAAATACCTTGGCAAAACACAACTGCTCCATCTCTCACTTTCTTTTGAGTGTGCCCGTCCTAAATTACAGGCTTATATTCCTGAAATGCGCAAACAATTGGCTCTATTGACGGGTCTGTCGGAAAAAAGCATTGGCATTACAGCAACCAGTGGTGAAGGCTTGACGGCTTTTGGCCGAGGTGAAGGCATTTTTTGTACCGCCCTGCTGACAGCCGACCGATCTTTTTAAAATGTGGTATAATTCAAAAAAGTAAATGATTGCGAAGCAGGTGTGCTTGGGCAATTTTTCCCTGTTCCGCCATAAAAAACTTATAAAGAATATTTCAAGCGGACAGACTTTTTTATATCGGGCAGCAGAGCAAAAAAATGTGTGACAGAATAAGCCAGGGAGGGTTTTTTGTGCAAAAGAAGACATTTTATATCACAACCCCCATTTACTACCCCAGTGGGAAGCTGCATATCGGACATTCCTACTGTACGGTGGCGGCAGATACCATGGCCCGTTACAAAAGGTTGCAAGGCTATGATGTCATGTTTTTGACTGGTACCGATGAGCATGGACAGAAAATTGAGCGTGTTGCTGCGGAAAACGGTGTGTCCCCCAAAGAATATGTCGACGTAATTGTGGCAGGCATTCAGCGGTTGTGGTCGCTGATGAAAATTTCCAATGACCGTTTCATTCGGACCACGGACCCGATGCACATAGATGCCGTACAGAAAATATTCAAACAGCTTTACGATCAGGACGATATATATAAAAGTGAGTATGAAGGCTGGTATTGCACCCCTTGTGAGTCGTTTTGGACGGAAACACAATTGGTTGACGGCAAGTGCCCGGACTGTGCCCGTGCTGTTGAACGCACCCGTGAGGAAAGCTACTTTTTCCGACTGTCAAAATATCAGGAAAGACTCATTCAGCTTTTTGAAGAGGACAACGATTTTATTCAGCCGGCATCCAGACGCAACGAAATGCTCAACAATTTCCTGCGCCCGGGGTTGGATGACCTCTGTGTTTCACGAACCTCTTTTAAGTGGGGTGTGCCCGTCAGCTTTGACGACAAGCATGTTGTCTATGTTTGGGTAGATGCCCTTTCCAATTACATTACAGCACTTGGTTATGCGTCGGACAACGATGCACTGTTTCAAAAATACTGGCCGGCCGATGTGCATCTGGTCGGAAAAGAGATTGTCCGTTTCCACACCATCATTTGGCCAGCCATGCTCATGGCCTTAAACCTGCCACTGCCAAAACAGGTGTTTGGCCATGGATGGCTGGTTCTGGACGGTGGGAAAATGTCAAAGTCGAAGGGAAATGTGGTGGATCCGCTTGTGTTGGTCAACGATTACGGATTGGATGCCATTCGTTATTTCCTCCTGCGCGATGTTCCCTTTGGCTCTGATGGGGTTTTCACAAACGAGGCTCTGATTACCCGAATCAATGCAGATTTGGCAAACGACCTGGGTAACCTGGTCAGCCGAACCTCTGCCATGATTGAGAAATATTTTGGCGGTACACTGCCACAGGAATTGACAGACGGTGTGTTCGACGAATCACTTCGGACGCTTATGCTGGAGATTCCCGAAAAGGCAGAAACGCTTCTGGATGGCCTTCAGTTTTCATCCGCTTTGTCGGAAATATGGAAGGGCATTGCACGCGCCAATAAGTTTATTGACGAAACCCTGCCGTGGACATTGGCCAAAGATCCCGCGCAAGCGGGTCGACTGGCTTCTGTTCTGCACCATTTGGCAGAAAGTATTCGCATCATTGCCATTCTTATAGAGCCGTTTATGCCCGAAACCCCGGAAAAAATCAGGGAAGCTTTTCATATTCTCCCGGAGATGTTCCGTTGGGAAGATGCCAAAGTATTTTCGTTGAACTCATGGGTGGAAAATGTGCAGGCAACAGCGCCTATCTTCCCACGCATCGATCTGAAAAAAGAGATGGAACGACTGGCAGAGGTACAGTCGGCAAAGATTACCGCGGATGTTGGCCCCATTTCCGGGAAAGCAGCGGCACCGTCGGCAAAGATTGCTGCAGAAGCTGGCCCCGTTTCCGTAAAAATAACGGCACCGTCGGCGAAGATCGCTGCAGAAGCTGGCCCCGTTTCCGTGAAGGTTGCGGAACCGTCTGAAACGGTTGAAGTACAACCGGTCGGTTCACCAAAGGAAAACCACAAAAACGATATCGCAATGGAAGAACAGACAAGTGTCCCCGGTGTTCTGCAGATTGGTATTGAAGATTTTCAAAAAGTTTCTCTGGTAGCGGCCAAAGTGTTGGCAGCCGAACCTGTTGCAAAATCGGACAAGCTTTTAAAGCTGTCGCTCGATGACGGTGCGGGCGGTAGAACTGTTGTTTCCGGAATTGCACAATATTACACGCCGGAAAAGATGGTGGGAAAAACCATTGTGCTGGTGGCCAACCTAAAGCCTGTGAAACTGCGTGGTGTGCTCTCCGAAGGGATGATTCTGGCCGCTTCGGATAAGGGACATGAAAAACTGGTTTTGGTGACACTCGATGGTGAGATGGCTCCTGGAACAGCCATTAGTTAACACCTTGACACTCGATGGTGAGATGATTTTGGGAATATCATCAGCTAAGGTTGCAGCATCCAATCACCGCCATTAGAACACCATTTTATGTCGCCATGGTTTTCTGGAAAGACTTTTTTTGTCATGAAAAACCGACCGCCTGTTTGTTTAGATCGGTGTTTCTTTGGAGGGACCATGATCGATTCACATGCCCATTACGACAATGAAAAGTTCTCGCTTGACAGGGATGACGTTATCCAAAAAGCGTTTGCATCCGGGGTGACACATATCGTCAATCCTGGTTGTGACGTGAAGAGTTCAAAGGAAGCGGTTCACCTGGCAGAATCCTTTCAAGGTTTTTTTGCAGCGGTCGGTTTTCATCCGCATGATGCATCTTCTTATACGGAAGAGGACATGTCAATACTCGAAAGCCTTTGTTTGCACGCAAAAGTTGTTGCTATCGGGGAAGTCGGGCTGGATTATCATTACGACTTTTCGCCAAGGGATGTTCAAAAGCATGTGCTGGAAGAGCACATCCGGCTGGCAAAACGAACCGGTTTACCCCTCATACTACACGACAGAGAGTCTCACCGGGATTTAATGGATACCGTTATTCGCGAACAAGCCATGGATGTCGGTGGTGTCTTCCACTGTTGGTCCGGCAGCCGTGAAATGGCGGAAGAAGCCGTACGCCTTGGTTTTTATATTGGCATTGGCGGTTCAGTGACCTTTAAGAATGCGAAAAAAACGGTGGAGGTTGCCACACACATCCCACTGAATCGTATTTTAATAGAAACGGACTGCCCTTATCTTGCACCCGAGCCGCACCGTGGAAGTCGCAACTGGTCAGGCCTGATGGTTCATGTGTTGGAGAAACTCGCCTTCCTCCGCAATACATCGGTGGAAGAGATGGAACAGATCACAACGGAAAACGCCATACGACTGTTCAAACTGCCGAAAATCGACGCTCTTAATTAAGCGGTATTCAGGGGGAAGCATGAAAAAGTTTATCGTGCTCATCATTTCTATCGTATTCCTTTCTGTTTTTCTCATGATGAATTATTTGCTGTGGGATAAAGACAACCTGATCAAGCAACAGGAGACAGACAAGATTCAACAAGATTGGCTGCGTGGACAGAATAAGGCCATGGAAGCGAATATTCAGGAGTTGGATTTGGAAAAAAAGGCATTGGAGCAGAACAAAGCCGACCTGAACGAACAGAACAATTCGCTGCAGCGCCAGGTTCGGTCGGCAACAGATAGGGAAGTCTCATTGAAACGCACCCTCAGTGAAAAAATACAGAGTATAGAAGCCATGAAAACATCAGCTTTGCCACTTCTACAGCAACGATTTTCTGTTTGGATGCTTTCGGTGACAGAAGGGCGAAGTGCAGATTCGTTTTTATCATTTTCACGGGATTTTCAGTTTTTGCAACGCGTGATGACAGAAGAAAACTACAATGCCTATGTCAATGAAAATATCAAAACACTCTCTTTTCAACCCTTGCCGGAAGAGGGAAAAGACGGCGCCGTCGCCGCAGAGGTCCCCGCTGTCGAAGTACTTTTTGAGCGCATTGGCAATGAAGCCGCCGACTTGACGGTTTTGGTTCGGATGCAAATTTATGTATCGTTGTCTCCTGAAGCGGACACCAGCGGGCCAACATTAGTGGAAGGATTGAACACCCTGCAAGTGCAGTTTGTGTACGATACAATCAATCAAAAGTGGCTGATACAATCTGTGATTACAGTGTAATAACTTTCACTCAATTTCAGCCCTTCCGAAATATAAGCTGGCTTTTTACACCAGAATCACCTGTGATTGCGTTATAAAAAGAAAGAAAATGCTTTTGATTGTGCCGTATGTTCAAGAGAAATGTGGTCCAATATACCTAAAAATAAGGAATATTCATGCAATTAAACCATAATAGAGTATATTATAATCCTAATAAATCCCAATATATAACATAATAAGGGAAAATCTATTGACACTACCCTTTCACTGTCATAAAATAGGGACGACCTCTGGAGGAAACTGGAGGCATCCCTTACGAAAGAAAAGCACCGCACAAGCCGCGGTATCATATTTGAATCAGAAAGAGGACAAAGGAATGAGCAGAATACTACTGCAACATATCCGGCGCATCCTTCCAATGAGACGAATTGCTTTGCTGCTTGTTGTGCTGGCATTTGCTATTACAACCGGTTTTCAGGCATATGCGGGTGTCAGTAAAGACATCACCATCGCTGAAGGAACCAAAATCATAACGGCGAAAACATTGGGAAACAATATTCAGCAAGCAATGGATCAGTTGGAAATGCGCGTCGGTTCGTACGACTACACCAGCGTACCCCTTACGACAAGCCTGATTGCGGGGATACAAAATACCTTGAGCATACAAAGAGCGGTGCCGGTGACCATGCAGGTTGATGGTAGCCTTCTGACCAGGATGACCTGGCGCAACAACGTACAAGATTTTTTGGAGGATGAGAAAGTATCGCTGGCTAACCTGGACCGTATGGAAGGGGCGACCTTAGAAACACCACTAAAAGCGGGTTTGGCTTTTAAAATTGTCCGGGTGCGTCTTGAAAAAATGTCTGAGCTTGAACCCATTACCTATGATGTTCTGGAGCAAGTTAACAAAACCTTGAATGAAGGGGAGACACTGGTTGCTCAGGCAGGCATCGACGGTCAAATCGAAAAGAATTTTCGCATTGTCTATGAAGATGAAAAACCCATTTCAAGAACTTTTCTGGACGAACGCATCATTTCAGAACCGGTGAACCGCATTGTGGAGTTTGGCACCGTCAAGAATTTTACCAACAACCGCGGTGATTTGGTACGGTTTTCTAAAATCATGGACATGAAGGCCACTGCCTACACCGCCTCCTTAGCAGATACCGGAAAAGCACCGGGTCACCCTGCTTTTGGCATTACCCGCACAGGCATCAGGGCGAGAGAAGGTGTTATTGCCGTTGATCCACGCATCATCCCATTAGGAACGAAGGTTTATGTAGAAGTTCCCGGTGCCGCAGCGGATTATGGCTTTGCTATTGCAGCAGATATTGGCAGTGCCATCAAAGGAAAACTGATTGATTTGTACTTTGACACGACGGCGCAAGCCATGCACTGGGGACGACGCAGCGTTCGAATCTATATTTTAAATGAACAAAATGACAGCCGTTGGAAGGTAAACGATGAGCCCTGTACGAAATAACGCGACATCGGAAAGAAGAACACGGCATCGGACGGGTGGCTTGCGAACTGCCCCACCCGGTCCAACAGGTAATGACGGGGAAACGGCTGCTTCAGAAACTGTGAACACCACAGAGACGCTGGCAAAGTACCAGCTCCGACCCACAAAAAGCCTGGGACAGAATTTTCTGACAGATATCCACATCATTGAGAAAATAGTGGATGCAGCGTCTGTTACAAAGGAAGATTTGGTATTGGAAGTCGGTCCCGGTATTGGTTCTATGACACTTTCACTGGCCAAACGGGCAGGAAAGGTGCTGGCAGTAGAAATTGACCGACACCTCATCCCCCCACTAAAAGACCTTTTGGGGGACTTCCCCCATGTGACAGTGGTGCATGCCGACATCCTAAAAACAGACCTGCATGCTTTGGTGGCGGCTTGGCCGGGGCCTTTGAAGGTTGTGTCGAATCTGCCGTATTACATTACAACCCCCATTATGATGCATCTTTTAGAATCGGATATCCCATGGCACACATTGGTATTTATGGTGCAAAAGGAAGTCGCACAACGCATGGCAGCGCAGCCCGGAAACAAGGACTACAGTGCACTGACACTGGGGATTCGATGTTTATCAGATCCCAAGCTCTGTTTTCATGTATCAAGACATTGCTTTTATCCGAAGCCTGATGTGGATTCTGCTGTGGTTCGCCTGGTTACGGAGAAGAAAGCAATCCTTGCAAATACGGATATGGCTTTGTTTCGACAGGTTGTCCGCGCTTCTTTTTCACAGCGGCGGAAAACCATGCAAAATGCGCTGGGTTCTGCACCCTGGTTGAATGGCGGTAAGGAAACGGTGCGCGTGATACTCAATACAGTGGGTGTACCTGAAAATGCACGGGCGGAAACCCTTTCGCTGGAACAATTTGCAGAAATCACGAATGCATTGTCTGCGCTAGGAAATGAAACACCAGAATCATCCATGGCTCAAATGGCCGGCG
The DNA here is from genome assembly GCA_038249175.1 of Acetivibrionales bacterium. GTDB lineage: Bacteria > Bacillota > Clostridia > DSM-8532 > DSM-8532 > JAEWSN01. Next base: position 5,676 of record JBBRWP010000074.1, on the reverse strand, counting down.
TTAAGCGTACTTGTTCTTTCACCATTTACACGGATATCGACAATAAGGAGGATAATATGATTTCACAGCGACTGCCCATGGCCCGTTATCTTGATCATGCCGTTCTAAAACCGGAAATGAGCCGTTCTGAAGCAAAAGCCGCCATACAGTTGGGTATTGATTACCATGTACGTACGGTGTGTGTCAGGCCTTGTGATATCGCACTGGCAGCGGAAATGTGCCAAGGAACGGAAACGGAAGTTTCCTCCACCCTTGCTTTCCCGCACGGTTGTATCACACCGGCTGAAAAGGCCTTTGCAGCAAAGCAAGCCATCGCTGATGGCACCAAAGAAATTGATATGGTGGTCAATTACGGATTTGTGCGCTCCGGATACACAGAAAAGGTTTTGGAGGATATCCATGCTGTGGTCGATGTGGCCAAACCGGCCGGTATCCTTGTCAAAGTCATCTTGGAAACCACAGCATTGACTTTGGAAGAAATTGCGTACGCAACGGATTTAGCCATCAAAGCCGGTGCGGATTTTGTCAAAACATCCACCGGTTTCCATACGGGTGGTGCCTCTGTGGAGGCTGTAAAAACAATGATAGATACTGGTAAAGGGCGTATTCAGGTGAAGGCATCCGGTGGGATTCGAACCCTAGAAGATGCGGAACGCTTTCTGGATTTGGGTTGTACCCGTTTGGGTGTCGGTTATACAACGACTCCGGTTCTTTGCGGAGGCGGCAAGGCTTCAGGCGATGCGGGAACGTATTAAAAATTTATTTAATTTTTGTTCAGAAAAAGCACTGCAAAGCAGTGCTTTTTTATTTGAAAATTTCCGTCTTGCCTGAACAGGTACACTAAAGTTATCACTTCATGGGGCCAATCGCATGGATTGTGGTTTTACTCTGTCTCCTCGACGACCTTATCCTGCTCTTGAAAAACAGTGGTAAAGCATTGTTTGCGTGCCTGCATCGGAGGTATCCCAAATACTTTATGAAAGGTTTTTGAAAACTGGGCCGGATCATTATACCCCACAGAACGTGCAATGTCAGCGATAGACAGTTGCGGATGGTTCATAAACACCATGGCCTTTTCCATACGGATCCGGATCAGGTGTGCCTGCGGCGACTGTCCTGTCGTTTTTTTGATGAGGGTGGAAAGATAGCTGCGGTCAAGGCTTAGGGCTTTTGCCATATTTTCTACAGAAAAACTGTCGAGGTAGTGCCGCATCATATAGTCCATGGCTTTTTGTACATGACGGCTGGGTCCTGAGCTATTCATCATGCGCCCTTGTTGGCGGCAAATATCTATGAGTTCCGATAAAAAAAGATATAAGTGACCTGTCAGCATCAAGTCACTGCCTGCAGCGGCGGATCTGTTTTCTTCCTGGCGGGCGGCTTCAACGGTAGCCATCATACTCTTATGCAGTTGATTGCTGCCGCCTTGCTGAAAAACTGGATTTTCTTCAGATAAGCCGGTTTTTCTGAGAATCGAAGTGGCCTTCAACCCGTGAAAACCGACCCAGGCATATGTCCAGGGTTCTGATGCATCGGCTTCCCAGGAGGCGAGGACGTTTGGCGGGAGTACAAAGCCATCCCCTTGCGACAGGTGAAAGCTTTTCCTGCCCATGGACAAAATGCCTTTTCCATCCTGGATGATATGCACCAGGAAGTGGTCGCGAACGCCCGGCCCCCACATGTGGTTTGCCACACAGGATTCTATACCGCAGCGATACACATTCAAATCAGTATTGTCTTTTTTTTGGATATAGTGTTTTTCAAGCATGAACCACGTATCTCCTTCACCAAAAACAACATAAACACAAGAATTGAACACATTCTACCATTGCCCTTCGCGCAAGGCAATTCTATAATGGAATCAAGTCAACGATGATTCTGGTGCAATAACGCACATTCGTGCTTTATTATGCAAGATGATAAAATCATCTTGCAACTTGCATGAAAAAGTCGGAAATCGACTTTTTGCACTAGAATCAATGATAAGGAGGTCAACAAAATGGCAGAACTGAGATGGCACCCGTTAATACAGGATTGGGTGATGATTGCATCCCACCGGCAAGGGCGACCGCAAATGCCGAAAGACTGGTGCCCTTTTTGCCCATCCGGTGGAAATGTTCCACAATATGAGGTGATGGAGTATGACAATGACTTCCCGGCACTTAGCCAGTCACCGTCAGAACCGGACCCTGTAGCGACCGATTTTTTTAAGACAGCACCAGCCTACGGGAAATGTGAGGTTATCCTTTATTCTCCGCAGCATACCATTACCCTGCCGGAGCTACCGATCAAACATATCCGAAAACTGGTGGACCTCTGGACAGAACGTTTCGTCAAAATGCAGGAAGATCCAAACATCAAATATGTGTTCATCTTTGAAAACCGTGGTGATGTGGTGGGTGTGACCATGCCGCACCCGCACGGGCAGATTTACGGTTATCCCTGGATTCCCAAAAAAATAGAGCTGGAAGTGCAGTCGGCGACAAAGTACCATGAAGAGACCGGCAGCTGCCTTTTCTGTAAAATGCTGCAGGAAGAACTGAATGAGAAAGTACGGGTTATTTTTGAAAATGAACACTTTGCAGTGGTCCTGCCCTTCTATTCAGAATACCCCTACGGTGTTTATATTTATGCCAAAAGGCATATTCAAAACCTCCCCCAATTCACAGAAGCAGAGAAAACAGCGTTGGCAGAAACCTTGCGGCTGACGGTGGGTACACTGGATACTCTTTTTGCTATGACCTTCCCCTATATGATGTGCATGCACCAGGACCCCGTTAACAGCGGTGATTTTTCTGAAACCTTCCATTTTCACATTGAATTCTTCCCGCCGATGCGTTCGGCGGACAAGCAAAAATTCAACGCATCCAGTGAAACCGGTGTTTGGGCCCACTGCAACCCGACAGCTCCGGAAGAAAAGGCGGAAGAACTGCGTGCAGCCTATCTGTCTTTTTTAAAAAAAGACAAGAAGAAATAGAAGACGCGATGGTGCCGGTCAACTTTGTGGCAGGCGTATATAGGGGTACGATTATCTTTCTGCCAGCCAGCGAAATCTTGATTGGGGGCGTTACAGCCAACTAATGGGGCTGTAATATGCAAGAGGATAGAAACATCGAGTACTATAACGCACGAATGTGCGTTATAGTACTCAGGAATCATTATTGGTATTGTGCGCCAAAGGCGCAGCATGAAATGTTTATGAGACGGAGGGTTTAGTATGAATCAGACATTACAAGAGATGTTTATCCAATATTTTGGCGGCGATGTCAGTGGTATCCGCACATTCACATCCCCGGGTCGGGTGAATCTTATTGGAGAACACACAGATTACAACGGCGGTTTTGTTTTTCCGGCAGCACTGACACTGGCCACAACACTACTCGCCAGACCCCGCACGGACAGAAAAATCCGTATGGTTGCCACCGACCTGAAGAAGCTGGTTGAAGCTGACCTGGACAATTTGCAGGCAGGTCGGAGCTTGAAATGGGGGAACTACCAGTTGGGTGTGGCTGATGAGCTGCAAAAAGCCGGCTTTCCCTTGGTCGGTTGCGATCTGCTTTATGACGACAAAGTGCCGTTGGGCAGTGGTCTTTCATCCTCTGCGGCTATTGAGGTTTCCACCGCTTATGCATTGGTTTCCCTGGGTGCCGGTGAAAGCACAGTTGCGATTGATCCGATAGAAATGGCGAAAATTTCACAAACAGCAGAACACAATTATGTTGGCGTGATGTGCGGTATTATGGACCAGTTTGCTTCGGCCATGGGAAAGAAAAACCATGCTATTTTCCTGGATTGCCTCACCCTGGAACATGAATGGGTGCCGCTGGTAATGGATGGCGTGTCCATTGTCATTGCCAATACAAATAAAAAGCGTTCCCTGGGGGAAGGAAAGTACAATGAACGCCGCAGTGAATGTGAGGCAGGTCTGGAAATACTGAAAACAGCGCTGCCAAAGGCAGGCTGTCTGCGGGATGTATCTGCTGCTGACTTTGAACAACACGGTGGGCTTATCCAAAATGAAACAATCCGAAAACGTGTGGCCCATATTGTCTATGAAGATGACCGCGTGCTGCGCTCGGTGGCTGCTTTAAAAGCCGGAGACTTAAAACTTTTCGGTGAATTGATGGATGCGTCACACAACTCATTGCGGGATTTGTATGAAGTCACTGGAAAAGAACTCGATGCCCTGGTGGATGCATTCCGAACGGTGGATGGTGTGATTGGTTCCAGAATGACCGGTGCCGGGTTTGGTGGCTGTGCGGTTGCCCTGGTACAGAATGATGCAGTCGAAGCATGCAAAGCCAAGGTTGGCGAAGCGTACACGGAGGCCATTGGATATGCACCAACCTTTTATGTTTCCGAAATCGGTGACGGTGTGTGTGAAGTGAAGGAATAATTATCTATCGTGAAATTGGAGGTTAATATGAGCATATTGGTGACCGGCGGTGCCGGTTATATTGGATCACATACCTGTATTGAACTGCTCAATGCCGGCTACGAAGTGGTGGTTGTGGACAACTTGTCCAACAGCAAACGGGAAGCCCTGCAGCGTGTGGAAGAAATCTCCGGGAAAAAAGTGTGTTTTGTTGAAGCGGATATCCTGGATGCTGCTGCCATGGCAGGTATTTTTTCTTCAAACACTATTGATGCCGTTATTCATTTTGCCGGTTTAAAAGCTGTTGGAGAATCGGTGTCTATGCCGTTGTGCTACTATCATAACAATATCAGCGGTACACTGGTGTTATTAGAAGCCATGCAAAAAGCTGATGTTAGAAAATTGGTTTTCAGCTCATCAGCAACGGTTTATGGTTTGTCGGAGATGGTTCCTCTTAGTGAAGACTTCCCTTTGGGCGCGACCAACCCCTATGGCAGAACCAAATACATGATTGAAGAAATTCTTCGGGATCTGGCAGTTTCCGACCCGGAATGGCGGATATCCATTCTGCGTTACTTTAACCCCATTGGGGCACATGAGAGCGGCCGTATTGGGGAAGATCCGAATGGCATACCGAACAATTTGATGCCCTATATCACCCAGATAGCCATTGGAAAATTGAAAGAATTGACGGTTTTCGGGAATGACTACGATACACCCGATGGCACCGGTGTGCGGGACTATATCCATGTGGTTGATCTGGCCAAAGGGCATCTCAAAGCGTTAGAAAAAGGTCTCGATAAAAAAGGGGCTCATGCTTATAACCTTGGTACGGGCCATGGCTACAGTGTATTGGATGTGGTTCATGCCTTTGAAAAAGCATCCGGAAAAAACATTCCGTACAAAGTCTCCGCCAGGCGGTCTGGAGATATTGCGGTTTCTTTTGCCGCGCCTGGTAAGGCCAAACGGGAACTTCACTGGGAAGCAACGCTGGGGCTAGAAAAAATGTGTGAGGACAGCTGGCGCTGGCAGGTACAAAACCCAAACGGCCTGTAAACCTTAGCGGCTCTTTTCAAAAAAACTACGCAATCAGGCGTAGTTTTTTTTGAACGTATAGAGCCGCTTGGGTTTGCAGGCCGTCAATTGCGCTACCTTAGCGGCTCTTTTCAAAAAAACTACGCAATCGGGCGTAGTTTTTTTTGAACGTATAGAGCCGTTTGGGTTTGCAGGCCGTCAATTGCGGTAAACCTCTAAGAACCGGGTTTTTTTGGTTCACAGGTTGGTGTGTTGATGCAGAATCG